>SKTZ01000012.1 GCA_007122335.1 Bacillota bacterium | reverse complement strand
GTAGAGAGGAAATGGACTGGACCCTGATCAGGTATATTCTCTGGGATTTTCCCCGAAAAAAACCAGAGATTGAAATTTCTAAAACAGGCAGAAGAGATGGGCAAAAAGGTTATTATCCTTGAGGGTAGTAGAGGTATCAAAAGTTGGTGTGAAGGGGAGGAAATTTAGCCTGAAAATAGAAAATATGGGGTTTTGCGATTGCAGATAATTGAAAATCACCTCAAGCCCTCACTGGACCTGTTTGAAGAGCAGGTTCGGCCCTTGCAAGAGAATATCCGGAAGGAACCCCGGGGAGAAGGGAGGGTTTTCTAACACAGGTTAATCAAGCCCTATTCAAGGTGGAGTCCTGGTTTTGAACCGGGGGAAAGGATTTGCAACCTTTTGTTTTGGGCAGGGGAGTTGCCCCTGACCTGGAAGAAAGGGGATGGATTCCCCCGGCCCTGTAGAGAAAAAATTGACCCTGGAGGATTCTAAAATATGACCTGGGGGCCTGAAAATCAACTAAAACCAGCCTGAAAGGGAGAAATCAGTTTACCTCAGGTTTTCATGGCCGAGAGATTATTGACATATGCCCGTAATTTGATAATATAAATTATGGGCATATGTTTTTTTTATCTGAAAGGGGGTATGGATTATGAAGCATGTTTTTGGCCCGGTCCCTTCCCGGAGGCTCGGTCGTTCCCTGGGAGTAGATTTGCTTCCCTTCAAAACCTGCTCTTATGATTGCATTTACTGCCAGCTGGGGAGGACGACTGATAAAACCATAAACCGATTTGCCTGGGGCAATTGTGATTTAATAATAAAAGAGATCATCCAGGAGATCAACTCGAAAAAGGTTGATATTATAACTTTTTCTGGTTCCGGGGAACCTACTTTAAACGAAAATATTGGGACTTTAATTGAGCGGGTTAGAGAGAAAACAGATATTCCTGTTGCTGTTTTAACAAACGGTTCTCTGCTTTTTTTAGACGAAGTTTCCCGAGATATCCGGAAGGCAGACCTGGTTATACCTTCCCTGGACTGCGGAAATGATAAAAGTTTCCAGAGAATAAACCGCCCCTGCAAAGGACTGGAATTTACGGACATGGTAAAGGGTCTGGCTTCTTTCCAAAGGAGCTTTAAAGGCGACTTCTGGCTGGAAATTATGATGGTTAAAGGGTTTAATGACAGCCCCCGGGAAATTCGGGAAATTAAATCCCTTGTAGATCAAATAAAACCGGATAAGGTTCAACTGAATACGGTCTCCCGACCGCCAGCTGAAAATTATGCCGCCCCTGTCTCCTCTGAAAAAGCTCTGGAGATTGCGGGGATAATTGATCAAAAAGCAGAGATGATCAGGGATATTGAATTATCTCCTGAGCTTTTAGAAGAGATGGAGAAAAATGAGAATAGAATAGCTGAAATGCTCAAAAGAAGGCCCTGCACTGTAAGGCAAATTGCTTCTTCTCTATCTATCCATGAAAATGAAGTGGTTAAATACCTGCAAATACTGGAGAAAAAGAGTAAAATTAAAACAAAAAACTTTGGAGGAGAGCTGTTTTACAGCTGGGAACTCCAATAAAACCGGATAACGGAAAGGAGAAAAAAATGGTCCAGGAAAACAGAACTGCAAGTGAGAAGGGACAGGAATTTAAGGAACAACAGTTAAGGGAAAATATGAAGAAAATTAAGTACAAGTTGCTGGTAATGAGCGGGAAGGGAGGAGTGGGGAAAAGTACCCTTGCAGTCAACCTTGCTTATGGCCTTTTTGTTCGTGGCTTCAGGGTAGGGATTTTAGATGCTGACTTACATGGACCCAGTATCCCGGCCATGCTGGGTCTCGAAGATAGTCAATTGAAGGTAAAAGATGGAAAAATTGAGCCCTTCCAGGCAGCAGAAGGTTTCAAGGTAATCAGTACCGGATGCGATAAAGGGAAAAAAGATACTGCAATAATCTGGCGGGGCCCCATGAAAATGGGGGTTATTCAGCAGCTCCTGGGAGATGTAAACTGGGGTGAACTGGATTTCTTACTTGTTGATTCCCCTCCGGGAACCGGCGATGAACCCCTTAGTATTGCCCAGTTGATCCCGGATATTAACGGGGTTGTTATTGTAACTACTCCCCAGGAAATTGCCCTGCTGGATTCCCGGAAGAGTGTAAATTTTGCAAATCAGCTTGGTATCCCCATCGCGGGAATTATTGAAAATATGAGCGGTTTTGTTTGCCCGAACTGTGGAACAAGTTCGAACCTTTTCAGTTACGGAGGTGGAGAGAGGGCTGCAGAAGAGCTTAATGTGCCTTTTCTCGGCAGGATTCCCCTTGATCCGGAGGTTGTAAAAGGAGGAGATGATGGGTATCCTCTTTTAAAAGATCAGGACAGCGGGCAAACCAGGGAAATCGTCTGGGGGATTGTAAAACAAGTAATTTCTTTTGTGGAAGGGAAAAAATAGCCCAGAGAACGGGTCCAAATGGATAAAAGAAAATCCGGGGAAATTTCCCCCGGATTTTTTGTGCGACGGGCAGTCACATCCGTTGTGGAACAACACAACAATATTGCTGAAAAGAATGGCGACTACGTTACGGTGGTAAAACGGGTCGGGAGTTCGGAAAGCAACAATCTCGGAGGTGAAAGTCCTCCCCCGGGAGCGGCGGTGAAACCCGGGAAGCCTAGTCTAGGGCAGTCTCGTGAGGGATTGTCTGAAGGAGAAGCGTGAGCCGAGAGGACCGCAGGTGGATGAGCAGACCAAAATGCGAAAGTGTAAAGCATGTGCGGCCGGGCAGGTCGGCGACTGTGCGAAAAGAACGGGAAGCCAGCACCTGCTATCCAAAGAACCGCCCGGATAGTAGGGGCCTGTCAGGTG
>SKTZ01000017.1 GCA_007122335.1 Bacillota bacterium | reverse complement strand
AATAGCTTTTTCTATGGGATACCCTGTCTGCAGGGAATAGCATAAAGCTGCAGCGAAAGCATCTCCAGCGGCAGTTGTATCAACTACCTTCACTGCAAATGCGGGATAGTCCACGCGGCCTTCACTGGAAAAAATTGAACTCCCCTCTTCCCCTTTTTTCAGGATAAGATTTTTTACGCCCCAGCCCAGAAGTTTTTCAGCTCTGGCTTTATTATCTTTTTCAGCAGGCAGGAGAGCCTCCAGTTCTCCGCTGTTGGGAAGCAGGTAATCAATGTTTTTATAAATCGAATCAGGTAGCTCGGTAACAGGGGCCGGGTCCAAAAAAACCTTACAGCCATTTTCCTTTCCCAATCGGGCTGCAGTTTGAACAGTTTTTAACGGAATCTCAAGCTGTAAAAGGACTCCCCAGGCTTCCCGGAATAGTTCCCTTGCTTCCAGGACCGCTTCTGGAGTCACCTGATGGTTAGCACCGGCAATGGTAATTATACTGTTCTCCCCATCTTCAGACAGTGTAATGGCAGCAAGGCCGGTGGTTTCACCGGTTTCAATAATCCTGGAAACATCAACTCCTTCTTCCTGCAGACTGGCTTTAAGTTCTTTTCCATAAGGATCCCGGCCTAACGCCCCAATTAACCGGACATCTCCCCCCAGGCGGGCCAGTCCAACTGCCTGATTGGCCCCCTTTCCACCGGGGAACCGGCGAAAATCAGTTCCCGGAAGAGTTTCCCCTGCCCGGGGAAATCTGGGTACCCGGAAAACCAGGTCCATATTTATACTGCCAACAACTACAATCGGCCCTACCATTATCCCCCGCTCCTTTACATATTTCTTTTATTTTGTTTTTCTCGAAATGCGCCCTTCTTCCTCTTTTATGTTACAATATAGTTATAAAAACACGCGAGGTGGGTAAAATGGCTTTAAACCTGCACAAGATTCTGGAGCTGGACTTCCTGCAGGGAGCAAAGGTCCTGGCCGGTGATAAAGGCCTGGACCGGGAAATTAAATATATAGATGTGCTGGAGGTTCCTGATATAAAGAACTGGCTTAACCCGGGTATTTTCCTTTTAACAACTGCCTACGCAATAAAAAACAACCCTTCGGCCCAGACCGACCTGATCAGGTCTCTGCACGAAGCGAAAGGAGCAGGCCTGGGAATAAAACTGGGGCGGTTTATCAAAGACCTGCCTCCTGAAGTTACTGCCCTGGCCAATGAACTGGAAATTCCCGTTATCGCCATCCCCAAAGAAGTTCCCTATATAGATATCATGATGCCTATTTTCAACCTGATCCTGGATAAAAAGGAAAACCTACTGCAGCGATCCGAACAGATCCACCAGGAACTTACAGCGGTGGTCCTGAAGGGAGGAGGGTTTGGAGAAATAGCCTCCTCTCTCCATGCTATCACCGGTTTCCCCGTCTGTATTCTGGTTGGGGAAAATCCCGTATCCTTTGCCGGTGGGGAAGGTTTTCCGGATTTAGAGGAAACAATTTCCTGCCTTGAATTTAAAGGAATTAAAAACCCCAGCCGACTGAAAAAAGAAGGTTTGCATGCCCCCTGTCTCGCCGCACCCATTATTGTCGACGGAGAAACCCTGGGGCACGTCCTTCTCTTTTTCTGCGAGGAAAAACAGGAACAGCTCTTTTTCCTCGCCCTGGAGCATGCTGCAACAGTAGCTGCTCTGGAAATTATGAAGGAAAGAGCAATCACAGAAACCCAGGTCAAGCTCCAGGGAGATATTTTCGAAGTCTTGCTTACGGGTTCTTATCAGTCGGAGAACACCCTCCGCCGGCGGGCGGCCTACCTGGATTGGAATCTGGACCAGGATTACCAGGTTTTGCTCCTGGAAGTTGACAATATAGAGGACTATTACCTTGCCCATGCTGGGGAGGGGGGAACCAAAGCCCAGGAAATTATCAGGGAAATTCATGCAATCGCCACAAGAGCCCTGGACTATTTCAGGCTGGACTACACCCTGGTCCGCCGCAGCGACAGTTTTATTATACTCCTTGGTAAAAAGGAAAAACCCCCGATTGCCCTGGAAAAAATTTCTGGAAAGATCCTGCTCCAGGCAAAAAATAAACTTCCGGAAGTTTCTCTATCCATTGCTGCAGGCCGCTTCCACCCGGGAATAGAGGGTATAAAAAAGGGATTTTTTGAAGCAAGAGAGGCCCTTAAACTCGGCAGAAAACTCCAGCCCCGGGAAAAATTCTATAATTTTGCAGATCTGGGAATATATAAACTTCTGCTCCAGGTTGGAGACCTAGCTGAATTAAAATCTTTCTTCCAGGAAGAGCTGGGTCGACTTATTGACTATGACAAAAAGCACAACAGCGAACTGATAAAAACCCTGGAAATTTTCCTGCAATACCAGGGTAACAAACAACAGGCCGCCCGGGAACTGCATATCCACCGCAACACCTTGAATTACCGCTTGCAGCGGATTGAGGAAGTTTTGGGCATTAATCCCGAGGATAGCAATAAGTGGCTGGAATTCATTTTGGGGTTAAAAATCAGCCGGATCCTATATTGATGATTGTGCATCGTGCACAATTTATGATTATTAATTTTGGTTATCATTAACATATCCTTTCCCGGTCCCGGAGATTATAATTAGATAAGACACCGGAGGCCGGACCTAACTTCTTGAGGAGGGAGGGGGCCGGTTTGTCCCAGTGGAAATTGGCTCTGGTGCAGTTCAATTCCATTTTAAAAGACCCCGAAAAAAACCTTGACAAAGCTTCAGAGTATATCAAACAGGCCGCTCAGGGAAGAGCAGATATAATTGTTTTTCCTGAACTTTTCACCACAGGTTATAGCCCTGATTTAATCGGCAGAGATTTTTTT
>SKTZ01000033.1 GCA_007122335.1 Bacillota bacterium | reverse complement strand
CCAATAGAAATTAAACAAAAGAAACTTGGCCGCTTAAGTATAGCTGGTGCAGCATTATTTGGTATTGGCTGGGGAATGGCCGGTGCCTGCCCGGGAACGGTTCTTGCCCAAATTGGGGAGGGGAGAATTATTGCCCTTTTCACCCTTTCGGGGATGCTAACGGGAACCTACCTATACGGCTATATCCTTTCTCGCTGGCCTAAAATTAACGGATAAGAAGAGACCACCCCGGCAAGGGGTGGTCTATTAAATTTTCGCATGGCTTTATTGGAGTTAAGGAAAAAGTGGCTTTAATTATCAGGAAAATATTTACAAAGGCATGTTTTGGTTATATAATGTCTTTAAGTTAATTTGAGGCTATCAAAACAAATTAGCAATCCTTAACTTTTATATTACTATTTTTTCGGGCTAAAGCTCTGGTTAAAGGAGTTAGAAATAAAAAAATTTCTGGTGGAAAGAGGTGAAAAATTGGGAAAAATACTCAAGCCGGTTTTGTGGGTTTTGTTTCTGGCAGTTTTGTTACTTGGAGTTCCCAGGCTGGCAGGGTTTTTTGCCAGCCAGTTTGACTATTCGGGTATTGACCCTGATGGAACATTTGCCTGGCTTTGGGTGCGTCATATCATCCAGGGGCTAGTTTTTCTCGCTATTATGGTTTTAATTACTAAAACAAGGGGTATTAAGTTTGGGTTTAGCCTGGGGGATAGCAAAGTTGGACTTTTTTTTGTTCGCCTTTTTGCCATTATTGGTGGAGTTTATTTGCTGGTTTCTTTGCTAATCATTTTTCTTACTGGCTCATTTCCTGTTTTTGATGCGCCCCTTACCTTTAGAAATATATTTGGTTATTTAGGTTTTCAGTTTCTTTTACCAGGGCTTTCTGAAGAATTGATTTTTAGGGCTTTTGCAATAACAATGCTGGGTTTATTCGTCAAAGGGAGGTTTTTCAAGGGGAATATAAGCACTGCAAATATCATTGCTGCGGTTATTTTCGGACTTGCCCATGTAAGGTGGGAATTATTTCCCTTTGCCGTTTCATATGACCTTTTCCAGGTTATTTATGCCACAGGCCTGGGCATTGTTTACGGAGTTTGCTATGAAAAATCAAAAAGCATGATTTACCCAATGATCATACACAATATTAATAACGTCTTTGCCGTTGGAGCGACTATCATTGCTGCGTTTTTAATCTCTTGAAATTCAACTAAAACAAAAAAAGTAAGGCCACAAACATCTTTTATTGGTTGTGGTCTTTTTTGTTTAGAAGTTTGGGAAAATCCGAAAAAAGAGGCCGCTCCCTTTAATTAGTTTAGAAAGTTTTTTTGAGGTAGCCTTTTATCTGAACTTTAAACCTTTATTGGGAAGTTTAGTTAGTTAAAGAAGGAAAATTTTTTTTCAAGTAGAATTTACTCCATTAACGAAATAAAAATAACATTTCAATGGTTGCTGGAGATTGTTGTTCCCTATTGGACCATGGTTTTTTGGAGGAAAAAATTAAAAAAGAGAGGTGAAAAGGGCCGGGCTTGGGTTGGAAAAAAGAATTCCTAAAAAAGAAGGGGAGGCAAATGAAAGGAAAAACCCTGTTGTTTGTGTTTCTTCTGGTGACAGCCCTTGTTTTTAATGGATGTGCCCATTTTTACCAGGATCTAAAAGACCTGGGCCAGGAAGATGAATTCCAAATCAGCAGTAAATTTGAAATTGTTGATGGAAAAACTAAGGTCCTAATTGGATTTTTGGAAAAACCGGGGAAGGCAGAACTGGACCAGGTCAAAGGACTGGGAGGAGAAATTACCCGGACCTTTGAAATTGTTCCTGCAATTGCAGCAAACATCCCTTCAGTGGCAATTGAAAAACTTGCCCAAAATCCAAGAATACGTTATGTTGAACCCGATGTAGAATTTTTTGCCCTTAATCAAACAGTTCCCTGGGGAATTGATAGGGTTTTTGGAGAGGAAACATATGCTTTTGCAACCTGGGGTATTACAAGAGGAGATGGGGTCGCTGTTGCAATTCTTGATACTGGGATAGATGAAAATAACTAAGACTTACCTGCTCTCCTGGGAGGTGTTACCACTGTAGATAATACCCACTGGGGTTCTGATGGAAGCGGTCACGGAACTCACGTCGCGGGAACAGTAGCTGCTCTTGATAACAGCCTGGGTGTTGTTGGAGTTGGACCAAAAATTGGCTTATACGCTGTAAAAGTATTGAGTGATAGTGGGAGCGGGAGCGCTGCATCAGTTGTGGCTGGTATCGATTGGGTTGTAAAGAATGATAAGGTTAGTATATTAAATATGAGCCTGGGAAGCAGCACCCATTCCCAGACCTTAAAGGATGCCTGTGACGTTGCCTATTCTAAAGGACATCTAATTATTGCTTCTGCCGGGAACAGTGGAAATCCCGCAGGAAGAGGAGACAACGTTGGTTATCCAGCTGCTTACGAATCTGTTATAGCCGTTGCTGCCTCAACAGATAATGACAGGAGAGCAAGCTATTCCAGTACTGGTCCTGCCGTGGAGTTAATTGCTCCAGGTTCAGGTGTTTTAAGCACCATACCTGGCGATGGATATGGGACAAAGAGTGGAACTTCTATGGCTTCACCCCACGTGGCGGGGGTAGCTGCATTGGCCTGGGCTGCAAACCCAGCTTTAACGAATGTTGAGCTAAGAGAGGTTCTCCAAAAAACTGCAGAGAACCTGGGCCTTTCATCCAATCACCAGGGTTACGGACTGGTACGGGCTGATCTTGCAGTTAGAGAAGCTGCAGGCACTATTCCCCCTGCTACGGGAAAAATTGAGGGAACAGTCATGGATCGGGATAATAATGTGATTGCAGGAGCTTCAGTAGTTGTAGAAGGAACCAGTTTGTTGGCCACGACTGATG
>SKTZ01000032.1 GCA_007122335.1 Bacillota bacterium | reverse complement strand
CGGTTCGAATTCATTTGCTTTTTTTAATTTTCAAACTATTTCAAAACCTTTGAAGTTAATTTGAAACAATTTTTTTTAAGCTTGCTATAGAAAACTGATTATAAATATTCCGGGTTAATTATATTAAAAAAATTTTTGGCCTGCTGTTAAACGTTTAACAATTTAGCATAGAAATACGTTATAAAGATGAACCCATTAACCTTTTGCATCTGTTAAGTTTCCTTTTGAAGGGAAAAACTTGGCAGTTCAAAAAAATCATAAATCAATAAAAATTTTAAAAAATCCCCGGAAATTTCTCCTGGGAAATTGTTTTTGAACAAATTCCATACTCTTTTGGAAATATAAACCCCAAAAAAAGAATGGTTAAACTAAATATCTTGCTCTTTTCAAAGCTTTTCGATCCTGTTATGTTTTTTGATAACCCTGTGGCCTGGTTTTGCCTTATATTAAATAATTACCTGCTGTTTTTGTTGCCCCGGCCATAAGCGATAGCTCCTGTAGGACAGTTTTTAATACAAACAGGATCACCGCCACATAAATCACAGATTAGAGGCTTACCTGTTTTTGGGTTCAGGATCATTGCAGAAAATGGACAAGACTGGATACAATCGCCACAACTCTTACATCTCTCCTCCAAAATAACAATAGCTTTGGTATTTTCATCCCTTTTCAAAGCATCGTATGAGCAGGCATGAACACAAGGGGCAGTGCCACATTGCCGACAAATTGTGGGCATATTTTGCCCATTAATCCGACCAACCCTTATTCGACTAATATTATCGTGATGTTTTTCGCTGCACAACTGTTCACAGGTTCCACATCCATTACAGGATTCGGGCTTGACCAGAATCCTGTCTATTTCATTCGACTGCTCTTCGCCCAATTGGATTATGCGATATATAACCATGCCCGCAGGATCGGGACAGGCGATTTTGGCCGTATTGGGGACCCAATCGTTCTCCTCGGCTATTTTTCTTTCTTTCAAAGGCAGAATAGGCATGATACTCTGCAAAGCCCATAAACAGACATACTTACCATCGGGAATTAAAATCTTTCCCCTCCGGATCTCAAAATAGTCGCCTACCTCCATGGGCAAATCACAAAAACCCCTGACCTCATCAACCACAACTCTCAGATCATACACAGAAATTCCCCCTTTCAGAATCAAAAAACTCGCCCACTATGGGACGAGATCACTCGCGGTACCACCCAATTTCCAAAAAACGGCACTTAAAAAAGTATGGAAAGAACAAAAGTTCAATCGATACCCTGTCCCTGTAACGTGGGACTTACGATCACAGCTACTCTCCGGAGATTTCGCCTGACTCCTCCTGAATCCATTCAGCAAGATCAATCTGCACCGGGTTTTCACTATCTCCGGCTCACTGGGCCATATGATCAAGCCTACTACTTTCAGTCATCAGATTTTTATTCTTAAATTTCCCTAATTATATAACTTTTTCCCGCTAAAGTCAAGAAGTATTTTTAAAATGTGTAGTTATTCTGTGATAATGTCATGTTACAAGAATTCTGGTAAAATGTCACTAGGAAAGAGGAGTTAGAAACCAGCCTGGAGTTTAATTCCATCTCCGGGACCGGGTTTCTCGAATAACGAATGATTTAACCGAACAGGTAACAGCTTTAAAATAAAAGCCGTTCCCAGACACTTTCTTTGACGGTTTCTGAGTTGCCGATGTTTTACCTTTTATTTGATTTTGCGAACTATATTATACCCTACCCCCTAATGAATTTAAGAATTCGAAAACAAAAACGATTTGGTTGTTCTTATCTCACTTCATTCGATTCCTATTTCAGAAGCATGAACTTTGCATGCTTATTGCATGCGTGATAAAATATAAGCAATCCGTTTTGGAAGGAGGGAAAAAATTGCCAAGTTTACAAATTAGAGAGTTACCGGAAAACCTTTATGATAAAATTTGTGCATTAGCTAAAAAGGAGAGAAGGAGTATTACTCAACAAACAATAATCCTTCTTGAAAAAGCCCTGGAAATGGAAAATCAAAGGAAAACAAACCGACAGATTTTACTTGACCAAATTATCCAAGAAACTCAAACAAAATATAATTTTTCTGATCCTGTTCGCCTAATCAGGGAGGATAGGGAAAAATGATAATTACACTTGATTGCAGCGCGGCAATTGAGCTTGTCACCGGAAGACCACAGGCAAAAAAAATTAAAAATCAACTCGAAAAAGCTGATTTGATCATTACACCAGCTCTTTTTATTTACGAATTATCTAATGTAATGTGGAAGTACCATTCAATAAATAGAACTCCAAAAAAAATCCTTTTACCCAAAATCTCCCAAGGGATCAGTCTAATTGACCAGTTTACCCCTGCGGAAGATATCTACGAAGAAGCTATTTCACTGTCCTGGAAAATTAATCATCCAGTTTACGATTCAATGTATTTAATTACAGCTAAGAGAAAAAACGCAACCCTTCTTACTATCGATGGGAAGCTAATCCAGGCAGCAAAAAAGTTTGATATAGACTTCCTGGAATTAAACTAGCCAAAATTTTAGCTTTATTTACGGTGAATCCTTATTTAGTGAATAATATTACGGAGTAAAATTCGTCTAAAAACAATGAAATTCATCTTTTTGACGCAAAATTGTTATTCAAAACCATATAACAAATTAATCATGTTTCATACCCTTAATAAATTCATTGTCTTTAAATTCTCCATCGAAAATCAAATCCCCAGTGTGAGAATAATATAAGACTCCATGTCCATTAGCAAGACCGTTTTTGGTCTCACCTATATAATTGGCTAACCCGAATTCTAATAGCTCGTAATGAGGATTCTCCAGCTTAATTATGGTCAATCCAGCTAATTTTTTTACCATTGGAGACCCTCTTTT
>SKTZ01000092.1 GCA_007122335.1 Bacillota bacterium | reverse complement strand
GAAGCTTATCTTCAATTTTTTCGGAGACTTCCTTTTCCTGAACAAGTTTGTTAAAACTTAAAAGGTCCAGTTCCAGGTAAAGGTTTTCCCGGAAAGCGTGTTCAATAAGGTCAGCGGTATCGCGGAAAAAGTTATTATTGGTCCTCATCAGGGCTGAATACCCCGCGATCTTACCGTCAATTGAAGATACAATGGGCTGGTACACGTGGTAAAGATCTCTTTCCTCCAGAACCTGGCGAACTGCTTTGCTCTGCAGTTTCATTACCCTCTGGATTTTATATTCTTCTTTATCAAAACGCTGGAATTGATTTTTGCCTTTGCGTTTGGCCTGATACATGGCAAAATCAGCGTAATCAATCATTTTTTTTACATCATCGGTATCCACTCCGTACAGGGTCATACCAACACTCACTGAAACCGGAATGGCAATCTGGTTGAAAATAACCGGGTTTTTGAGCAGGTATTCCTCGAGCATTTCCCAAATTCTATTCAGATCGTTTTCATCTACTGATTTCAATCCGTAGATGAAAATACCAAATTCGTCCCCTGCAATCCTTATAATCATACTGTTCTGCAGGGGCATTGATTTTAGCCTTTTGGCGAATTCTATTAAAAACTGATCCCCACCGATATGGCCGTAGGTGTCGTTAACTTCCTTGAAATCGTCAATATCTATATAGACAAATATTCCGTATTTATCCGGATCACTATCAATCATTGAGCGAATACCCACCATAAATTGATGCCTGCCAATTAAACCGGTCAGCGAATCCCGGGCCAGTTTGCTCTGTAAATCCCTGTTGAGGTTTTTCAAAATGAAATTGGCCTTTTTAATCCTTTTCTTGGTATCTTCATTATAGGCTTTTATTAATTCTTTGATTACAGGATCCCGGTTGGCCCGGCCCGAAAGACCCATGGCAATTGTGTAATCCTCCATCTTGATCAAATACAGAGAACCCCTGGCCATCTTCGAGGATTCGGCTTTCAAGTACAGGGGATAACAATCATAATTATCCCGGACGGGCCCACGCTGGAGGCTGCTCAAAACCTTAACAGCCGTATAATCATCCAAAATCTCCAAAAGGGATTGACCTTCGTAAATATTTCTGGAAGGACTCCTGAATTTCACCTTTTGAATTGTTCCATTAGCATCAACAATCAAAAAGAAATTGACCATTGGTCCAGACCTCCATTGAAAGAAAATTTTCTACCCGAGAAACATTTCCCCAGTTTAATGATCACCCAAACTAACTACCAAATTTTGGGCGAAAATTCTTTATTTTTTGATTTTTTTCAATTTATACCAATAAAGTTCGATAATTTCCACCAAAAACCTTTTCCTTTGGGAATTAGAAATCAAAACCCGGGATTATTTTGTGTTAATAAAAGGATTAAAGTTGAAAAAAAATCAAATAACGTTTTGGAAAAAATCTGGGAGAGGGGTGAAGACAGGGGCAGTCCTTTGGAAAGGACTGCCCCTGCTTTTCGATTTATCTAATATACTGTTGGAGGTTTCTTTTTCCTTTTAGCCTCATACTTTTTTACTTAATAATATCCTGATTAAGATTTTTAATTTCGCCACCATCCTGTACCTTGGTTAATAAATCATGGTCATTGTCCGAAAGCTCATTCTCCTGGATGTTTACAACATCAATCAAACCGTTGTTGTTAGCTTCCAGGTAAATTCCGTATTCGTTGAAGGATATTTCGTTTAATTCGATTGTTATGTTTTGGATTAATCCCCCATAAACTGTTGACCATGATCTACAATTATCTCCAGTGTAAATATATAAACCATGGCTGTTATTGCTAATTAAATTCTGGGCAATTACCCCTTCATTGACGGCTCCAGCATTATCGCCTGCCGCTCCTTGAGAATCATTACCTGCACAGGAACTTAACCTGATTCCCCTACCCGCATTATTTTCAATAGAGTTATTTTTTACTTCGAAATAGTCAATTACAGCCTTCTCTCCAGAATGGATCCTAAGACCACCACCGAGACCATTAACAATGGTGTTATTGTTAACCTCCAGGCTTTCAATTCGGGTTCCTCTTCCAGCATGAACCCGGATCCCTTCTGCTCCACAGTCCTCGCTGCCTGAACAACCTTCTCCCTGGAAACTTTCTGAAACAAAATTTCCCTGGATTTTAACTTCTGCAAGTGAAAGGTACCGCCCTACATGAACCCTTATACCCCTGGAATCGCTTCTTTCCACGGTATTATTGAGAACAGAAACTGTCCCATTATTATTATCATCTCCATGAAGGTGAACCCTGATCCCATTACAACCAGAATCTTCAACACCATTTCCCTGAACAAGGACCGAACCAATCGAACCAAAAATATCGCCATCGGCGTTCCAGTCAAAACCTGAATGAACCCGGATCCCTTCTCCTCCATTATCCAAAACTGTATTGTTTAAAATTTCCACCTTGTTAATTGTTGCTTCTTTCCCAGCATGAACCCGGATCCCAGGACCTTCATTTTCACTAACGGAATTCCCGGAAACTATTACCTGATCAATTTCTGAACCACCGCAGGCTGCAAATACCCTGATCCCCATCTCTCCGCTTTTTTCCACCTGATTATTATAGATTTCAATAACATGTCCGCTTGAATCACCGTGAGTATGGATACGGATGCCATGTTCCACGCTGTTTTTGATTACGTTGCCTTCAATTTTTGCAGAACCTCCAAAACCATCCTCTTGCGAACATTCAATGCCAAAATATATACCATTGCCGGCCCCATCAATGTAGCAATCGTTAATGGTAATATCTGTGTAACCTCCGTTTTCACCCTGGTCAACAAAAATCCCATAAATGCCTGCATTAATTATTTTTATTCCCGATACTGTAACATCGTCCGCAGCTATCTCGATTCCAATACCCCCAGCAGCATCGATAATTGCCCCTTGTTCATTTATTGCTTTAATAATTTGCGAATACTGAGCAACAAATCCTCCCTGGAAAGTTCCATCTTCCAGGAGAACAACTTCAATATCTTCATCTTCCAGAGCATCTGATAGTTCCTGGGCCGTGCTGACAACCTGGGAAACCAGTCCAGTAAAATCGACACTGCTGCTGGCAACGGTTAATTCCCTGTTCTCAGGAAAAAAATACCTGCCGGTTTTTTGAGGTGTAACTGTAACGGTTCCTGTTAAACCAACTGCAGTCCATTTCCCCTCTTCATTGGATTTGGCCGTGCCAAATTCTCCACTGAACAAAAGGTCAACATCAGGAATTCCATTACCCTTGGAATCCAGAATTTCTCCTGAAACATTATAGAGTGTCGGCTTGACCTCTCCTCCACAACCTGCCAGAACTAATACCAAAAAAAGGCCAAGGACAACCACCAGAGAAATTTTTCCAGAACTCTTTTTCTTGCTCAATTTTTTACCTCCTTTTAATGTCTATTTAATTGCTAAATAGTCTAATTGTTAAGTTAGCATATCCCAAAAGAGAAAAATACTACCCAAATGGGTAGTATCCCTATATTTTTTTCTTTTTTTTATCCTTTTTGGAAAAATTTCTAAAAATGAAACTCCTCCAGACTGCCACTATAATACCCCAATTTAAAAAATGGTCACAATGAATGGGAAAAATCAAAGTAAGAGAACAAATTTCCCGCACGATAGTTTTCTTATAAGTTCTCTACCGAAACCCCATATGTATTTATGTTGTTACTAAAATAATCCATGGTTTCTCGCCATGGTTCTACTTTTTCTACCTATTTGATATCATTTTATAATGAGCCTTTTTTGGCTTTAATTTTTTCCCACTCCAAAAAACCAATTTTAATGTTCTTTTGTTTCCATCTTAATAACTTCCCCCAGTTCAGCGTCAATGTGGAAAACTTTGAAGGTTCGGGGGATTTTGCTTTTAGCTCCTGCCATCTCTGCACTGGGAATTTCCTTAAAAGCCGTATCGTTCCATCCCAGGGTTATTAACCACCTGTTTTTTTCTTCCAGGAAATCTACTTCCTCGACCCTTTTTGCCTGAAGGGGAGATTCTTCTTTCTCTCCCCCGTAAATATGTTCCGCAAACTCAATGGCAATTTCCACTGCCTTTTTTACATCTATTTTCGCTTGCATAATCCCACCACCGTTTATCTACCGGGTAATTTTACTCCGGTTATATTTTTGAATTTCCGTTTCTTAAAATAAGAGGAGCCCTCAATAAGTAATTTCAGAAAATACTTAAATTAAGCTCTTCAGACAGTTCCTGCAGGAGCTTCCAGCCAGCCAGACTGTTCCCTTTCCTATCCAGGGCAGGGCCCAGGACACCAATTCCCATTCTTTTTGGAACGGCAGCCATTATACCCCCACCAACTCCGCTTTTCCCTGGCAGTCCGACTTCCACAGCAAATTCTCCAGACCCGTCATACATGCCGCAGGTGGCCATAACTGCTTTGGCAATTTTTGCGGTTTGAGCATCAAATAAAACAGATCCATCCAGGGGAGATTTACCATCTCCAGCTAAAACACCTGCTACTCCTGCAACATCCTGACAATTTACTGCAATTGAGCACAGTCTGAAATAAACATCGAGCAGATCTTCCACATTTATGTCAATGATTCCCGTGCTTTTCATATAGTAGGCTAAAGACCGGTTCCTATCACCTGTTTCTTTTTCCGACTTATAAACTGCTTCGTTAACTTTTAGATTTTCATTGCCCGCCATCTTTTTAATCATCTGGAAAATTCGTTGAAATTTTTCTTCAAGGGTTTTTCCCCTGACCATAGAAATTGCAGCGATCGCCCCGGAGTTTATCATGGGGTTTAATGGTTTCTTCTCATTTTTTGTTTCCAGGTTTTCGATTGAATTAAAACCATCTGCGGTTGGAGCAACACTTATTTTTCCCGATAAAACCTCCAGGGTATTATCCTGCAGGGCGCAGATAAAGGATGGTACCTTTGCAATACTCTGCAGGGTAAAGGTTGCATTCCAATCCCCTGCATTGAATTTATTTCCCTTTATATCACAAATGCTTATGCCCAGCAGATTTGGGTCCTGCTTGGAAAGTTCAGGAATGTAAGTCGCTACCTGCCCATATTTTACCCATTTCCGATTTTTTTCAATGAGACGGTCGATTATCTCTTTCATAAGAACTCCATACCTCCGCTTTTAAAGACAAAAGAGGGACTTCATACTAATAAATCCTTAGCGTCTTCCAGATGTACTTACCGAGAAATCAAGCTTCCAATCTTCCCTGGTATCATCGTTAATATATAATTCCCAGACATAGCTTGCACCAGGTTCAATTTTTATCGGGGGATGGTTAATTGCAAGAGGAACCCCAACAGGTTTACCATAAGGAAGATGTGCCGACCGGCCTGTTGTAAACGTCCCGGAAATTTCAACCGGTCTCTCTCCTTTTTCCGTGGGGATCATAACCGGCCGGGCATCCTGATCAATAAGTCTCAATCTAAACCGTTGCTCAATGTTAGCCTGGTCCCAGGGGACTTCGATTTTCATGACAATTGCCATCGGTCGCGGCTTGGGACCGATTATTGACCACCCTCCCCCCAGGATATAAAGTTTTCCGTTTACCGCCTGGGCTGAATCAGCTAACATCATTGTTACTTTCATCCTCTTCACCCTCTCTCTTTTTTGCTCATAAATTAAATGACTAATATAAACAATAAGGAATTTGATTAAAAAATCAGGGAAAATATTTCGGTTTATTTCCTCCTGCTGTAAATAGAATAACACAATCCCCTGATAGTTTCCATAAGCAGGGCTTAAAAGCTAATGTTTGCTCATCACTCCAGAAAAACGTTAAGGTAAAAATAGCTGAAACCATTAGTCCCGCTTCAGCAAAATCACAAGTGGTAATCCAAACTAATAAAGAAAGGGTATATCCGTTAAAAAACGGCTATACCCTTAAAACACTTTTTTTAAAAAAGTTTTGCTCTATTCAGGGTTAAATCCTGAATAAGAGCATTATCCTATTAAGAAATCCATTAAAAGCAAAGTCTAATTTATTCCAAAAAGAACACAAAGCTTAGGGCCAGGATGGAGCACGTAACAGGGTGTCCGGAAGCAATTTAGCTTCCCCTTCCACTGAAAATGCATGTCTTGCAAAATAACCCTGCGGGGCCATTAAAACATATCGGTAGTTTACCCTCGCAGGAGCACCGTAAGTGGTTGATGCCCCCACTGTGGTTCTGGAAATGGATACGAGAGTCCCGTCCTCCTGGAAAAAGCCCATTTCCAGGGGTAACCTTACCCCACTAATACTGTGCCTTTCAGTGGTATCCCGAGGATAAATTAACAGAAGTGCAGTTTCCCTTACCACATTTTCTCCAATTCCGCTAAAACCTGCTCTTCTTTGTTCAGAAGTTGTTGCTACTTTTGTCCAAAGAATTACTTCTTCACCCTGATCATTTATTGCCCGAATAACCCCCAGCGGCATGTTCGAAAAAGATTTTGTAACCCTATCCTCACTTCTAACTGAAGAAGTATACCAGCCAAAGCTGATTACGCCAACTAAAGCCAGGACAAAGAAAATCTTCCACTTTAAACTGATTTTGCTCAAACCTTTTTTAATTGCAATCAATTTTAACCCCCCTTTTCCTCTTTTTATCATTTGCACATATTTATATCTTGACAAATGCTCATATGTGCATATATAGTATATTATAGAATATGCTAATTTGTCAATAAGTTAAAGGGCTACTGGGAAATTATTTTTCACTATTTTTTACTATCTTTCTAAGGAGGTATCTTGATGCCAGAAAAACACGCTTACTTTTTTAAAAGCTTCGCCCATGAATCTAGAAACGGAATTCTTCATTTACTGGGTAAAAATGGTGAAATGACTGTTGAAGAAATAGCAGAAAAAATGGAAATCCAGCCTTCCACCGTATCCCGGCATTTAGGGCAGCTGAAAATGCAGGGAGTTGTGGGGATGAGGGTTGAAGCGCCTTCTCATTATTACCATCTTAATCAGGATATTATACAAAAAAAATTCCGAGAATTCCTGAATTTCCTGAATATTTGAAGAGGCTTCCTTTGTAAAATAAATCCGCGGGGAATTTTTCTTTATCTTTTTAATTAATTATCAGCACTCTGCCACCAGGGCAAGGAATATTTATAAACCCTCACCCGGAATTGTTAATGTCAGTTTTCTCAGCATCTTCCTTTTTAGAATCCTTTCTCAAAACCTTTTTTGCCTGGGTATTAATGAAAATTGAAAATTCATTCCTTAACCATATTGAGAAGTTTTACGGGAGCTTACGGTAATTTTAAAAGGGGTAGTGGTTATTAGGAAACCAATTCTTTTTGAGATTTACATACCGAGGTGAAAAAGGATTTTATTCTTTAATAGGGAGATTCGGAGGCCGCTGCTTGCAGGGGCAGAGAGTTCCAATGCAGAGGCATAGTGAAAAGGTAGAGTTCACTATTGGTGGTCAAAATGGGGCCTATGATATGAATGATTAAAGCTACGATAGAAAACCCATACAGGTTCCTTCGACGAAGCTTGCTCGCTCCTTGCTGTCCCATGATTCGAATGGTTAGAATGACTCCGACAATGATCAACAGCATCTTGGACCAGTTTTCGTAGGCATGCCAAACTGTGTCAATCAGTTGGGCCATCCCAGCAGGAGCATAGCCTTGATTCAGCCCCGCAATGCCGATCCCCGCAAGAATATACGTGATGAGTAATCCTTTAAGGATAAAAACTTCCGTTCTTGTTGTATTCATGTCAATGCCACCCATGATTCAAATTTCCGTCCCGTGCTGAAATGCGTCTTGATAAGCTCTGCTAATGAAAAGCACCAATTACTCTTAACAGGACTGTCGATTACACTATACCATTTCTTCATCACTTAAACCATTTCGCTGCGATCCATTAGTTCATCCCTGCATTGCGGCAGTTTCTTCCTCCAAATAATTCGGCCTCGCTCGCTCTACGGCCATCTTACCCATTGATCCATCCTACGCTACCTCGCAGTTCCTTGGGACAGCCAGGCGCTTTACCTGTCTACCATACTTCCCAGCGCCCCAGCTTCGATTGCCCTAGCCCATACAGGTCTTTTCCAGAAGCCTTGATAACCACCTGTTTACAATTTGCTTTTGAACCATGAGCCGTAGCAGCCGGCAACTCTTTGAGTTATCGGTTGGAAAACAAATCAACACTCCCGACGCATGCCGGCTTCTCTGGCCTCCACTGCCTTATTCGAAAATAGTCAGCCACTCCATCGGCGTGGGTTTGGGACTCCGCTAAAGGGTCACCGCGGAACCGGGGAGGAAAACAGAGCATAGCAGAGCTTCGGAATACCAATTCGATCATGGGGCTAAAGGTTGTAAGCGAAAGACTGGGTCGCTCCAGTATTAACCTAACTACTGATACCTATTCACATATTCTGCCCGATATGCAACAAGGAGCTGCAAATAAGTTGGAAGTGGTGTTGTTTGCAAAATAGACAATCATGCCACCTACGATTCCACCGGAAAAATGGAAATAACCACATTAATAGTTTTGTCGAGTTGGTATTGAATATGTTTGTTATATTTTCAGGACAGTGAGTAAAGATTTTTCTAAACTAAGGCAACTAAGGACTGCAAAGTTTTAACAAATGCAGAAATCCCGGGAACTTTTTAGCGGTCCCTAAGAAAAGGTTGTATTAAATTGAGAGTTACTAATGTTGTGAGTTTTTAAGAACTCCAAAACCAAAGGAAAAAATTGAACCAATCATTAAATAGGCAATATATTCCGAATGTACAGGTTTAGCAGCTAGCCAAGCTAATTGAACTCCAGCATTTTAGCCCTCCAGGGGCTAATTTTTTTAGCCCGCTTCATAGATTATAACCACCCTGCCCCTCCCAAGAGGTGGAAATTCCATATAAATATTTTTTAAGACATTACTGATAATCCCTGGCAACCGTCAAAATGGTTTTGCTATTTGCAAAACTAGCTGCACATAACCCTAATTCTTTTTATTCCCCCAATATTTACAATATAATAAAAGGAGAGAAAAAAGAGGTCAGGAGAGGAATAAAGAGAAAATAAGAGGTGTGGAAGGAGATGAAATTTGCTTCGAAAGCAAACAATTTAAATATAAAGGAGGTGGACGATATGAAATTACCTGCAGAAATGCTTAGACTGCTTAACGGGGAAAAGCTTTGTACTTTAGCAACCAGTTACGCTAATCGTCCCCATGCTTTCCTGATGGTTTTTACCTATTTATCCCAAGAAAATCTGATTATTATGAGCAGCAGGACTGATTCCAGCAAAGTTAAGCACATCGAGGAAAACAAAGAAGTAGCGTTACTTTTTTACAACACAGGAAAAGCCGGTGAGCCACCCATCAGCTGCACTCTTTTCGGCACGGCATCGATAGTTCCCACCGCTAACGACAGCTACTACAGGGAGAACCATTACGAACATCACCGGAATAAGGGAGCCTTTATTAAGGGAGAAAACATTTCCATTATTACCGTTAATCTCCGGCATGCAGTTATATCAGATGCACAAGACAGGGTGAAAACCTGGGCAGCAGAAGACAAATGCTCACAAGAACCCTGAGATTCCTGTCCATTTACAAGAGTATAAGACGTTGGTAGAAAAGCTTTTTAGAAAACTTTCCGGAAAATATAGCCCTTCCCCTCCGGCTTTTTACAGGTATCAGACGTGATTCCTCAGCATAAGTTCCGCGGGGTGGGGAGAGAGATAAACCTGTTTTTTCAGGTATGCAGTATCATACTTGCGTACATAATGGTTTATTAGGGTTAAAGGAACCGTTAGGGGTACCAACCCCTCCCTATAATTCCAGATTAATTCCAAAAGCTCTTGTTTTTCATCCGGGGTAATCCGGTCTTTAAAGTAACCCATAATATGCTGCATGACGTTGGTGTGTTTTTTTATTGAGGAAAAGTTGGAGAGAGCATCCATGTATTTAATTTCATAATCTTCCAGCAACTGCTTTTTGGGCTGTTTTTTGCCGGAGGCAACCAGCTTCCCGAGGATGGCATAGTGCGGCGGGCTGTGGGCCATGAGAAGAAGTTTTTGCCGAGTGTGAAAGGCGATAAGCTTTTTGTAATCCGGCCGGTCCTCCAGAAAATCTCTCCAGCGCCTGTAGCTAAAGACATGCTCTAAAAAGTTTTCCCGTATTAGAGGATCGTGCAGGCGTCCCTCCTCTTCCATGGGTAGTTGGGGAAATCGCTCTGCCATCGCTGCAGCAAAAAAACCCCTGCCTACTTTAAGGGAAGATTGACCGGAAGGTGGGTAAACCTTAACACGAAAAAGGCCGGAGCTGGGTGAATCCTTTTTAAAGATAAACCCACACAGGTTCATTTTTTCTAATTCCTCCACCTTCCTGGCACTAAACTGCTGCATTTGCTCAGTATAATCCTGGCCTGAACGCGATGTCAAAAGGCGGGGGTTTTCGATATCACCTACCAGGCGCATTGCTTCACGGGGTACCGGCAAACCGCATTCTACTTCGGGACACACGGGCACAAACTTAAAATATTTGCCCAGGGTATCCGTTATGTAACGGTCATGCTTATGGCCCCCGTCATAACGGACAGGATTCCCTAATAAGCAGGAGCTAACTCCTATTTTTATTTCCGCTTGCACAAGTTCCACCTCCTGAATAACACTAAAATCAACTTTTAGATTGCTACTCTTGCCCAGTATATGAGGACACCTTTTCGATCTATCTCTTAACATTAAACTTAGACTTGTTGCTGTAACTCATATAGCGGATTTTGCCCTAAACGGGCTCTTCAGGCCAGCCCCTGGAATCCTCCCACGCTTCAGACGATACCGGCATATCCGTCAGGATCGCGCCCGTCCAGGGAGCACTTATTATTCAGGCCGGTTGCTATCTCCATAACCTGCCGGGGATAAACCGTCCATTCCAGGTCCTTTTTAGTCCAGTGCATCCTCATGTAGCCGTGCATCTTGCCTATGAACACTCCCCTCTCCTGGACAACATTGCAGAGCGTGGAATGGGTTTGACAACTATCAAAATAATCCACTGGCTATCAATATTCACTGGAGTCCCCCCAGTGTTTCTCCAGTATTTCTCGGGAGAAAGCTTATTTATATTGACTATCAATTCTAATCAAGAAAAGCCTCGATTAGTTTCTATCTGGAATTTTTGCTTGTTTTTTTAAAGTCCATAACTGGAAACTTGGGGTCTGCACAGTTCAAGAAAATCAGACCTAAAACAGGTAATGAAAAGTTAATTGAGTTCATTTTGGAATTTTCCCAAAACTGGTCTGCTGCACTCCACAGCTTATTACTGAGTTTTTCATTATTTTTTCCCGACATACATACCCTTCTTTCTGCTTGCGAGTTCATCTGTTATTAATATTTTCTCCCCACAAATTCATTTAGGATCATATTTATTAAATTTTCTGCATCTTTCTGCTAGCCTCCTGCAAATAAGAACAATTAAACCTAAACCGATTAAGTGTAAAACAATAACACAAGTAAAAAGCGAGTACACCATGGGCCCACTTTCAGAACAATTATTTTTTTGCCCAAAAACAAAAAACCCCTGAGAACCTTGTTCTCAGGGGTTTAAATTCATGGTGGAGATGAGGGGAATCGAACCCCTGACCTCGTGAATGCCATTCACGCGCTCTCCCAACTGAGCTACATCCCCACAAAAAGTGGAGCCGATGACCGGATTTGAACCGGTGACCCCATCCTTACCATGGATGTGCTCTACCTGCTGAGCTACATCGGCAAAAAAAGTGGCGGAGCTGACGGGATTCGAACCCGCGGTCTCCGGCGTGACAGGCCGGCGCGTTGAGCCACTTCGCTACAGCTCCGCTTGTTTAAAATGGTGGGCGAAACAGGACTTGAACCTGTGACCCCCTGCTTGTAAGGCAGGTGCTCTCCCAACTGAGCTATCCGCCCGTATGGCACCCCCAAGGGGATTTGAACCCCTGCCGCCGCCGTGAAAGGGCGGTGTCCTAGTCCACTAGACGATGGGGGCGTATATGGCGGAGAGAGAGGGATTCGAACCCTCGCTAGGGGAGATCCCCTACTACAGGTTTAGCAAACCCGCCCCTTCAGCCGACTTGGGTATCTCTCCGCCTAAGTTTTTAGCATTGGTTGCGGGAGTCGGATTTGAACCGACGACCTCCAGGTTATGAGCCTGACGAGCTACCAGACTGCTCTATCCCGCGATTTGGTGAGCCATCCAGGATTCGAACCTGGGACACCCTGATTAAAAGTCAGGTGCTCTGCCAACTGAGCTAATGGCCCGTCTGGCTGGGGTGCCAGGATTCGAACCTGGGAATAAAGGATCCAAAGTCCTTTGCCTTACCACTTGGCCACACCCCAGTGTTCTTCGGTGTGCGTTTTATATTATACCTGCTGAATGAAACCTTGTCAATCCTTTTTCCCCAAAAAGAATGACGGTTGACTTCACCGTCCTCTTAAGATAATACATATTTCTGCGGGGGATGTCAAGCCTTTTTTTCTTCTTCTTTTTCGGGGCCGGGTTGGTCCTTTTCCGGAACTATTTCTTCTTTTTCTTCTTCCTTTTCCTCTTCTATTTCCTCTTCTGGGGTGGCTTTTTCCTCTTCAACTTCCCGGATTTTTTCAGAGAAAGCTAAACGGACCTTTTCTTTTTCCTGTTCAGTCCTGGCTATTTCAATTTCCTTTTTATCCACCATCAGGAATAACTCTTCCAAAAGGCCAAAATCCTTCTCCCCTTCCTTCCAGTGAGAAAAAGCTTTTTCGCCTATTTTCCTTATTCCCTCCTCGCGTTCACTGCGTAAGGAGCGGAGTTTTTGATTCAGCTGGGTAATCTGAAGAGCTTCTTCGGTTCGCATTTTTGACTTGCTGAACAACTGTCCGACCTTTTTCTTCATTCTTTCCATTTTTGTTTCCATACTTCCCCTCCTCACGCTTAGAATTAATTCAATTTGGAACACCTGAAAAACCATGCATTTGAGGAACTATTAATTGGTTTTTGAAATATTGAAATTACTATACAGTCAGAAGGTTTTTGATAAAGTTAATAATTGACCTCCATATTACAACAAGGAAGTTAGCTCTGCTTACACTTTCCTTAACTTCAAGGTCAACTTCGCCAAGCAGGTCTCCTTCGTGATAGGCCATTACCTTGCCAACTACCTGACCGGCTTCCAGGGGTGCCCTGATTTCCTGAAGCTCTGTTTCCAGGCGGACCCCTTCAGGAGAACCCCGCCGGACATATGGCATCAGGCTCTCTGAAGCAACAATACTTACCTTGGGGTTGCTTGCCGATAGAACTTCAATGGTTTTAACCTCATCTCCCTGCCTGACAAGTTCCTGGCGGTCAAAAGCCCTAAAAGCAAAATCCAGTAAACGGGTCATTTCTTCCTGGCGGGCCTCTTCGGATTCCACGTTCATAATTACGGCAATAAAGCGGCGGTCATCTCTTTTCGCTGTTGCCGCGAGGCAGTATCCTGCCCGGGAGGTATGACCTGTTTTAATTCCATCAACTCCTGGGTAACTTCGGACCAGCCGGTTAAAATTAACCAGCATCGCCTGCCGGCCGGGAAGGTCAATATTCTCCATCCAGATTGATGTCATTTCAAGGAGTTTGGGGTGCTTGATGAACTCCTGGCTCATAAGAGCAATATCATATGCCGTTGAATAGTGTTCCCCTTCTTCGGGGGGAAGCCCCGTAGTATTTTCAAAATGAGTATTTTCCATCCCTAGTTCTTCAGCCCGCCTGTTCATCAGCCGGACAAAAACATTTTCTGACCCTGAATAGAATTCTGCAAGAGCAACTGTAGCGTCATTTGCGGAACTTATCGCCACGGCCTTCATTAAATCATAAACAGAAACTCGCTCTCCTGCGTGCAGGAAAATCTGTGATCCATACATGGACTGGGCGTGTCGGCTGATTGTAACCATGTCATCATAGGACATTTCCCCGGCTTCAATAGCTTCCTTGATAATTAGCATAGTCATAATTTTGGTAATTGAAGCAGGTTCGGTCCGGACATGGGGATTCTGAGAAAACAGGATTTGTCCTGTTTCCGGATCCATAAGGATTGCAGAAACACCGCCCACCTCAAAATCACTGGCCCAGGCCGGGGTTAAACTCAAACAAACAAACATCAAGATTAAAAAAAGTTTTGCCAAATTTTTCATTCCCTTGGCTCCTCCTTGCTCTTTTCCCAGATTTTATCCATTTCTTCCAGATTGCTTTCCTGGGGTTCCTTACCCTGCTTTTTTAATTCGGACTCGATAAAAGCAAACCTCCGTCGAAATTTGCTGTTTGTTTTGCGCAGGGCAAGCTCACCATCAATATTTAAAAACCGCCCAACATTAACCACGGCAAAAAGTAAATCACCCAGTTCTTCTTCTGTCGGGCCATTCTCACTCGATATGGCTTCTTTCAATTCTTGCAGTTCTTCGGAAACTTTTTCCAGAGCACCCTCCACCTCGGGCCAGTCAAAACCGACAGTCCGGGCCCTGCTCTGCAATTCTTCCGCTTCAAGTAAGGCGGGTTGACTCCTTGAGACCCCGGTCAACATGCCTTTTCGAGTCTTTTTTTCTTCTTTTTTTATGGCTTCCCAATTTTTACTTACTTCGGCACTATCCTGGACCTTTCCTTCTCCAAAAACGTGGGGATGTCTGCGAATTAATTTTTCTTTGATTCCCCTGCAGATATCGGCAAAATCAAAATTCCCCGTTTCCCTGGCAACCTGGGCATGGAAAACAATCTGCAAAAGCAGGTCCCCCAGTTCTTCGCATATCTCCCCGTCAGCCCCTTTTTCCAGGGCATCGAGAACCTCATATGTTTCCTGTAAAAGGTAGCCTGCTAAACTCTGATGATCCTGTTCCCGATCCCAGGGGCAACCACCTGGTCCTCGCAATTTTGCCATAACTTCAATTAATTCTTCAATTTCCCTCGCAGCATTCCCCTTGGTCTTTTCTTGGCTCACTATTTTACCCCCTCCACAGCCGGTTTCGCCTAAGAAAACTCCTTAATTTATCTCCATACCTGGGGATCATATTAAAATCACTATCTTTAATCCCCCCGGTTAAAAGCAGCAGAACAAAAAATACAATCATTCCCAGGATAACCGTTAAAAGAGTTCCGAAAACATATCCAGCTCCGGTTAAATCTTCCAGGATCTTTCCCACAGGCCAGATTACAAGATACATTCCCAGGCTGCTAATTGGGACAGGCAAAAATCCGGATGTATTTAAAGAATACCCCAGATGTCGGTGAACACAGATCAGATTTAAGACTGCCGCCAGAG
The DNA here is from genome assembly GCA_007122335.1 of Bacillota bacterium. Classification (GTDB taxonomy): domain Bacteria; phylum Bacillota; class Halanaerobiia; order B1SED10-174; family B1SED10-174; genus T1SED10-26. The sequence goes on along the minus strand of SKTZ01000092.1, from coordinate 51,802 downwards.
CAAAACCCATAGTTGTCCCCAGGGCCGCACCATTAATCCCAATCTCCGGGATCGAAGTCAAAGTAAAGTTGATTACTCCGTTCAGAAGAGCCCCCCAGAAAAGGTTGAAAGCAGGAATTCGGGGTCTGCCTGCTCCCTGCAAAATGGCAGAACTGGTCTGCTGCAGGGCCATAAAAAGAACCCCCCAGCCAACTATCCGCAGGGGAACTGCTGCTTCTGGCAGGCCCATTATTACATCAGTAAGGGGTAGAGCAAGAGCAACCAGTCCTACCGCAGCAGGGATGCCAATTATTAAAGCAATTCTGAGCGCGGTGTCAACTCTTTTTCGCAGAACTTCGCGATTGCCCAGGGCGTAATCCTCGGAAATAGATGGAACCAGAGATGCAGCCAGAGAAATTGTTAAAATCGTGGGAAAGTTAACCAGAACCAGCGCAGTGGAAAGAATTCCGTAAAGGGAAGTAGCTTCAACAGCAGTCCAGCCTGCGAACTGAAGTCGGGAGGGAATTATAACTGCGTCAACCAGGCGCATCAGGGGAAAAACCATGGCCCCAAAGGTCACAGGTAAGGCCACTTCAAAAATCCGTCCAGTGCGAAGCTTTATTTCATTTCGCCCCGGCAATCCAAGTCCTTCCGGCGCATGTCCGCTCTTTCGGAAATAATAAAGCATTACAAAAAGGCCGCCTATTGCCCCTGATACTGCTCCAAAAGTAGCTCCCGCAGCAGCAAACTCCACTCCAAGTGGTAACAATAAAAAAACCAGGATTATCATACTTACCATGCGGACAAATTGTTCAACTACCTGGGAAAATCCAGTAGGGCCCATCCGCTGAAAACCCTGGAAATACCCACGGTAGGATGCCATAACCGAAACAAAAAATATGGCCGGGGCGATAGCAAGAATTGAAGGCAAAACCCTGGGGTCCCAGCCCAGTAAACTGATCAGACTTTTGCTCCCGGCCATCAGGAGCACTGTAACTGCCAGGCCAATTACCAGGGCTAAAAACCTGGCGGTCCGGAAAGTTGAAAGAGCTTCACTTCTTTTACCCAGGGCGATATCACTGGCCACAAGGCGGGCCAGGGCTACAGGAATTCCCGAACGGGAGATTGTTAGAAGTGTAACATAAATAGGATAGGCCAGTTCAAAAAGACCAATCCCTTCTGCTCCCAGAATCCGGGTCAGCACAACCCGGTAAACCGAGCCAATCAGCTTACTCGTAAGGCCGGCAATCGATAATATTAAGGCACCACGTAAAAATTTGCTGCCGGTTCCTTCTCCCATATCCAGGGCCCCCTAACATTGTTTAGCAACTCCCCAACCAAAGAAATTAATTCTATACCCCCAGCACTAACTCCTTTAAAGTTAAATTACAACAATACCCCTCCAGATAATGATTAAACCGGGAAAGCTTTTTACCTTCCCCGGCTGTAAGGGTTTTTCTAGAGGCTTTCCAGGATTTCTTCCAGGGTCTTTTTAACCAATCCGTCTTCCATCCCCCCCACATCAAGAACAATCTGGGGATTTCGACTACCCTTCACTCTCAAACGCCGCTTATACTTTTCTCCCAGGGCAATTATCTTTTCTCCCAACTGGGGAATATCCGGAGATAAATATATATGAGCTTGTTCCTTGCGCAGCCTTATCTCCCCCAGATTTTTCTCCCGGGCCTTACTTCGCAGCCGGGCCAGATAAAGAAGGTTCATAACGGGCTCAGGTGGGTCCCCAAAGCGGTCAATTAATTCGTCAAGAAGATCTTCCTGGTCATTTTCCTCCTTTAAACCAGAAATCTTTTTGTAAATTTCAACTTTTTGCCGGGTATCAGGGATATAATCTTCGGGAATGTATGCATCCCAGTCCGTATCCACAACAATGTCTTCCGTGTGTTCCGCCTTTTCTTTCTTCCCTGAAAGCTCCTGCAGGGTTTCTTCGAGGAGCTTGCAGTATAGAGTAAACCCTACTGCAGCAATATGGCCGTGTTGTTCGGGACCTAAGATATTTCCGGCACCCCTGATTTCCAGGTCCCGCAGGGCCAGCTTAAAACCCGAACCCAGGTTGGTAAATTCCTTGATTGCCATTAGCCGTTTTTCCGAAACCTCTGATAAGACCTTGCCCTGACGGTAAAGAAGATAAGCATAGGCAACCCGGTTGGAACGGCCAACCCTGCCTCTTAATTGGTACAGCTGAGCCAGGCCCATCTGATCCGCATTATTAACGATAATTGTATTAACATTGGTAATATCCATCCCGGTCTCAATTATGGTTGTACAGACCAGAATATCATATTCCTTCTTCAAAAAACTGAGCATGATTTTTTCCAGGGTGTTCTCTGCCATCTGACCATGAGCTACGGCAACCCTTGCTTCAGGGACCAGCCTTCGGACTTCATCTGCCCGGTCCTGAATATCTTCCACCCTATTGTGGACAAAATAAACCTGCCCTTCTCGCGCAAGTTCACGCTGGATTGCTTCCTTGATCAAATCCTTATTGTATTCCCGGACATAGGTCCGGATCGGGTACCGATCCCGGGGGGGAGTCTCAATCAGGCTCATATCGCGCATCCCGACCATGGACATGTGCAGGGTCCTGGGTATGGGTGTCGCCGTCAGGGTAAGGACATCCACATCCTTTTTCAATTCCTTAATCCTCTCTTTATGAACAACACCAAACCGCTGTTCCTCGTCTACGATTAAAAGGCCAAGATCCCTGAAAGAAACATCTTTTGATAGCAACCGGTGAGTCCCGATAATTATATCCACCTGGCCCTCACGAGTTTTTTTCAAGATCTCTTTCTGCTTACCCGGACTGCGAAACCGGGAAATCATCTCAATATTTACCGGGTAATCTTCGAAACGGTCCAGAAAAGTATTGAAATGCTGCTGGGCCAGGATGGTTGTCGGAACCAGGAAAGCAACCTGTTTTCCCTCCATTACCGCCTTAAAAGAAGCCCTGATGGCCACCTCGGTTTTTCCATAACCAACATCACCACATAAAAGCCTGTCCATGGGGCGGCCGTCTTCCATGTCCCCTTTAATCTGTTCAACTGCCCGGATCTGGTCCGGTGTTTCCTCGTAGGGAAAAGCTTCTTCAAATTCAGCCTGCCAGACTGTATCGGGAGAGTACTGATATCCCCGGGCCGATTCCCTTTCGGCGTAAAGCTGGAGCAACCCCTGGGCCATTTCCTGAACAGATTCTTTAACCTTTTTCTTTACCCGATTCCAGTCGCCGCCCCCCAGCCTGTAAAGGCGGGGTGGCTGGTCTTCCATCCCCACGTACTTCTGAATCAGGTGAATCTGGTGAGTGGGAACATAAAGACGGTCATCTCCAGCATATTTTATAACCAGGTAATCCTGGTGGACCTCGAGAACCTTTTCGGTCCTGACCCCTAAGTATTTGCCCACTCCGTGATGTTCATGAACAACATAGTCCCCCGGATTTAATTCCTGGAAAGAAGAAATCTGGATCCCTTCCTGTAAATTCTGAACCTTTCTTTTGCGAAGCTGTTGTTTGCCGAATACCTCCTGCTCACTCCACCAGGTCAGTTTTTCTCCGGGAAAATTAAAACCCCTTCGGACCGTGGCGTTAACCAGATTAATTTTGCCCGGGGAAATATTTTCCTTTAGATTTACTGTTCGGCAACCCAACTCCTGCCCTTCCAGGTGTTCTCTCACCTTGGAAATTTTTGCTCTTGTCCCAAAACTCAGGATAACCCGGTAGCCACTTTTCAGACGTTTTTGAGCAGTTTCTACAAGTTTTTCCAGGTTACCCCCAAAATTGCTTACTCCTTCTGCCTCAACTGTAATCTCCTCCAGATTTCCCAGTTGCCAATCTTCAGGAGCGTTTTCATTAACCAGAATTAGCTGTCTTTGTAAAAGCACTTCCAGGATATCTGCAAACTTGTGGAAATTCTCCCCGTATCCTGGTAAAATACTACCCTGTTCCCGGAGAGAAATTTCAGTTTCCGCCATCTCTATGGCAAAATTCTGTGCTCTTTGTTCAATGAAGCGGGGATTATCCATAATCATGGGGACCGGGCCTGCAAAATCAAGGAGAGAAGACATTTTGCGGTAAAAATAAGGCAGGTACTGTCCAGCACCCTCCGAGAGTTGCCCCTGCTGAATTAGTTCCAGGTCGGCTCCGGTTTTTTCTTTCAGGTATTCCGCTTCTTCGTTTTTGTCAGCTTTTTTTAATCTTTCCTCTTCCCGCTCCCTGTTTTTTCTTATTTCTTTTAAAGCTTCCTGCCTCTGAGATGGGAGCATCTGTTCACTGGCCGGGGGAATAATAACTTCATTCAACTTTTCCTGGGATCGCTGGGTCCCCAGGTCAAAGGACCGGATTGAATCAATCTCGTCATCAAAAAATTCAATTCGGACCGGGGTATCACGGGTTAAAGGAAAAATATCAAGAATACCTCCCCGGCGGGAAAATTGTCCCCAGTTTTCAACCTGGGGCACCCTTTCGTAACCTGCTCGCTGCAAAAATTTAAGAAGACCCTTAAGGTCGTAAGTTTCCCCGAGGGATAATTTCCTGATATGGGCTTGAAATACCTCGGGGGGAAGTAACCCCTGGAGGACAGCCTGGATGGATGTTACCACCAGGAAATTTTTTTTGCTCGCCGCCAGACGGGTTAAAACTTCCATCCTTTCCCGGCGCAGAGAAATATCCGCCTGGATCCTTTCGTGGGGAAGAATCTCCTGGGCGGGGAAATATAAAACCTGGTCACCATCAAACTGAATTAAATCCTCAAACAATTCCAGGGCTTCCTGGGGCCCTCCTGTAAGCACAATCAGATTTTTGTTTTCCTGGCTCGCTCCCCAGAAGAAAAGGGACTTGGGCCCTGTTTCCAGGTCTTTCAATTGAATATTTTTATTCCCCGGAAGTACCTGTTGTAGTTTGGAAAACGATGCATTTTGAGCAAGAATTTTTAAGAACATTTTTAGCCCCTTTCCTGTAAATAACTTAAATCCCACCGGGATTTTCCCGGAGGGTTGGTTCTCCTTGGAATTTTTCACTTTTTTATTCAGAATCAAGCCGTTTATTGAGAATAGGCATGGCCCGCTCAAAACCATCTTCCATTAAAACAAGCAAACCTTCTACAGCTTTATCTACATGTTCCTGCTGTTCTTTTTGTTCGGATTTGCTTAAAGGTTTAAGAACATATTCCCTGGGTTCCTCCGAACCCAGGGGGCGGCCAATCCCCATTCGCAATCGGGGAATTTCCCTTGTTCCCAGAACATTAATTATCGATCCCATGCCCCGGTGCCCTCCTGAACTTCCCTGTTTGCGCAGCCTCATTTGTCCTGGCTCAAGGTCCAGGTCATCATAAATAATAAAAAAATCACGGGGATCAATTTCCTCTTTATTCTGCAAACACAAACAGGCCGAGCCGCTCCTGTTCATAAAGGTATGCGGCTTGGCCAGAATTATTTCCTGTCCAAAAACTTTGCCCCGACAAAGACGGCTCCGGCAAATCCTTTCGGACCATTTAAAGCCAAGTTCCAGGGCCAGAGCTTCTACAACCCAAAAACCTATGTTGTGGCGGGTAAGCTTGTATTCTTGGCCGGGATTGCCCAGTCCCACCAGGATCTTCATTAACATCTCTCCTGAAAGGAAGGGCGCAGCCCTGCTGCGCCCCTGTTTTTATTCTTTTTCTTCTTCCTCTTCTTCCTCTTCATCGTCTTCAGCACCGATTAATTCAGGCTCGGCATCGAAATCTTCTTCCTCTTCTTCCTCTTCTTCTTCTTCAATTTCAGCAGTCGGGACAATTACGGTAACAATTGTTTCGTCGGTAGGAGTTATAAATTCAACTCCTTCTGGCAGATCGAGTTCTCCCACTTCAAGAGAATCCCCTATTTCCAGTTCGCTGACGTCAAGAGTCAGCTTGGAGGGAATACTGGTGGGTAAACATTCAACTTCAACTTCCCGTAAAAGCTGGCTGAGAACTCCACCTTCTTTTACTCCAGCCGGAGTACCTTCCAGCTCGATAGTTACGGAAACAACCATGGTTTCATCAAGGGAAATTTCGTGAAAATCGGCGTGGACTAAGAAACCCTTGAGTATATCTCGCTGCAATTCTCTGAGCATTACAACAGCTTGTTCCTGTCCTTCATCCCCTTCAATGGTCAGGTCGATAATTGCGTTGCTGGCCAGACTCTCGGCCAGTTCTTGAGCTTTAACTTTTATCGAAGTTGCCTCCCGCTCTGGTCCATAAAGAATTGCAGGCACATAGCCCGCCTTACGCATGCGCCGGGCATGCCCCTTACCACTTTCTTCTCTTGCTTTTGCTTTTAAACTGAGACGGTCCAATCCTATCCGCTCCTTCCAGATTTAAATATCAATAAAACAGGGCTGATACCGAAATATTCTTGCTTATTCTATCTATGGCTTCACCTAAAAGCTTGTCCACAGAGAGTATTTTTACTTTCGGATCATCCCAATCAAGGGGAATCGTATCAGAAAAAACAATTTCATCAAAAACTCCTGAGCTCAACCTTTCACGCGCGGGACCGGAAAGTATGGGGTGAGTACAGCAACCTATTACTCTCTCACAACCCGCTTCTTTCAGGTGTGCTGCGCCTTCAGTAAGGGTTCCACCGGTATCAATAATGTCATCCCTGATTATAACATTTTTACCCTTAACCTGGCCAATAATATTCATGACCTCGGCCCGGTTAGGTTCAGGCCGTCTTTTATCAATAATGGCCATGGGAACCTTTAATTTAGCCGCAAAACGGCGGGCTTCCTTGACAGCTCCCACGTCGGGAGCAACTACTACAACATCTTCCAGGCTTTTCTGGCGAAAATAATCAACAAAAATAGGTTCTGCCAGCAGGTTGTCAAAAGGAAGATCAAAAAAACCCTGAATCTGTGGAGCGTGAAGATCAATACTAACAACCCTGTCCGCACCAGATGCGGTAATCAGGTTGGCAACAAGCTTTGCGGATACCGGATCCCTTGGTTGAGTTTTTCGATCCTGCCGGGCATAACCAAAGTAAGGAAGAACAGCAGTAATCTGGTTGACCGAAGCTCGTCTCAAGGCATCAATAATAATTAATAATTCCATGAGATTGTCGTTGACAGGAGGAGAGGTTGGCTGCAGGACAAAGGCATGCCCTCCCCTCACGCTCTCTTCCATTTTCACCTGGACTTCTCCATCGTTAAATCGTCCTACCTGGCAGCTGACCAGGTCCACTTCAAGGTAGCGGGCAATTTTCTCGGCGAGTTGAGGATTGGCATTTCCGGTAATCAACTTAATATTCTGCAGAGCGGCCATTTTTGATTTCTCCTTACTTGTTTTTCTTGGAAAATGGTTTCGCTGGGACCCCTACAACTGTTACTCCTGCTTCCACATCCCTGGTTACTACAGCTCCGGCCCCGGTTCGGGCCCGATCTCCAATTCGCAACGGCGCTACCAGAGTGGAGTTGCTTCCAATAAAGACCTCCCGGCCAAGGTGAGTATGGTGCTTTTTCTGCCCATCATAGTTGGCAAATATGGTCCCCGCTCCAATATTGCAACCAGGACCAAGAGTAGCATCACCAACATAGGCCAGGTGGGGAACTTTGCTACCCTCACCTATAGTTGATTTTTTTACCTCAACAAAATCCCCAATCTTAACTCCTTTTTGCAGCACTGTTTCCGGCCGGATGTGGGCAAAAGGCCCCACACTGCATCCCGGGCCAATTTCTGTCTTATTAACGTGAGATTTAATTATCCTGCTGTCCCGGCCCACCCGGGTATCAATTAGAGTGGTATCTGGTCCCAGAACCACATTTTCCCCAACTTCTGTATTGCCCTCGAGTATAGTTCCAGGTCGAATAACAGTATCCGGGGCTATTTTTACCCCGGGTTCGATATAAGTATTGGCAGGGTCTTCAATGGTAACACCATTTAACTGGTGTTGGCGGTTGATCCTGCCGCGGAGAATTTCAAATGCTTGGGATAAATCGACTCTATCATTAATTCCCATAACTTCCTGGTAATCATCAACTTTAACCGGGTAGTTTTTCTTACCTTCTTGAGCCCAGATATGGACAATATCGGTCAGGTAGTATTCACCCTGTTTATTATCTGTATCCAGTTTTTCCAGGATTGAAAATACTTCCGGGCACCGGAAAACATAGGTCCCAGAATTAATCTCCTGGATTTGTTGCTGGGAAGGTTCCAGATCTTTTTGTTCCACTATAGCCTGTAATTCCTCCCCATTCTCGCTGCGAATAATCCTGCCGTATCCATGTGGGTCCGGCATATCGGTAGTAAGAACCGTAGCCCAAGAATTGTTTTCAGTATGGACTTCTAACAACTTTTCCAGGCTCTCAGTTGTTAAAAGGGGAGTGTCCCCATAAATAACGAGTAGGTTTCCTTTAAAATCAACAAGAGCTTCCCGGGCCTGCTTTAAGGCATGGCCTGTGCCCAATTGCTGTTCCTGGTCTATAAATACCAGGGGGGAATCTCCCAGTTGTTTTTTTACCTGTTCCCCATTGTGGCCAACCACCAGCCCGGTAAGGGCAGGGTTAAGGGGAGAAACAGCGTCAAGTATATACCTGATAATGGGCTTGCCCATAAGTTCATGCAGAACCTTGGGCTTTTTTGATTTCATCCGGGTTCCTTTTCCAGCGGCCAGAATTACCACGGCCAGCTCTTTATCCACCACAAACCCTCCCACCCATCATTTTTTCCTTAATAAAATAGGAGCCGCCGCTCCTATGAATAGCAAAAGAATTATAACAAATTTACCCCTGTGTGTCAAGGCGGAACCCTTGCCTGCAAAACCCCTTGAAGGCAAATTCCCTTTTTTATTTTTTCTGAAAAAAATTATTGGGCCCTCCATATTTTTCCCCTTTTTTTCCTGTTTGTGCTATAATTATCCCGGAGGCGGGAGAAACAATGATAAAAAATACCAACAGGGATAGGATTTTAAAAGGGGATATAAAAAAAGCTATAATATCTCTATCACTCCCCATTATGCTGGGCAACGCCATCCAGACCATTTACCAGGTTGTCGATATGTTCTGGGTAAGCCGCCTCGCTGATGGAGACCACGCAGTAGCGGCTATAAATTTTGTCTGGCCCATTATTTTTGTGACCATTGCTTTTGGCATCGGGATAAATATCGCCGGGACCAGTATTATTGCCCAGTTTATAGGATTAAATAAAGAAATGGAAGCGAGGAAGGTCGCCGGCCAGTTAATCTCGTTCTCTTTCCTGTTCTCTTTGGCCCTGGGTATTTTGGGAGTACTCTTTGGCCGAAACCTCCTGGCAGCAACAGGTGCTTCCGGAACCCTTTTCGATTTAAGCTGGGAGTTCCTCGCAATAATTTTTGCTGGGATGCCAACAATGTTTGTTTTTTTCGCATTTCAATCCATAAAACAGGGTCAGGGGGATACGCTTATTCCCATGATCCTCGCCGGTGGCTCGGTTTTATTAAACATAGTTCTGGATCCTATTTTTATGTTTTCCCTAAATATGGGTATCGCAGGCGCAGCCTGGGCCACCGTTTTTTCCAGGGCCTTGAGTTCAGTTGCAGGATTGTACCTGCTCTTTTTTACCAATAGCGGAATTCGTTTGAGGATCCAGGATTTGCGTTTCAATTTAACCGTCTTGCAAAAAATTATCCGGGTTGGTTTGCCGGCAGCATTTGGCAATTCAGTCGAAGGCTTTGGTTTTATGGTCTTGAACATTTTTGTCTTGAGCTTTGGTAGTTTTACAATCGCCGCCTTTGGAATCGGGAACAAGATTAACTCCCTCGTACTTATGCCGGCCATGGGGATCGGAGCAGCGCTCGCTGCTATTGTCGGGCAAAACCTGGGAGCAGATCAGATAGAGCGGGCAACCCTGGCCGTTAAAGAAGCAATAAAGTTATCTGTAACTCTCCTCGCAATCGGGGGAGCTGCACTATTTATCTCGGCGCCCTGGGTAGTAGGAATTTTCAGCAACGAGCAGGTTGTTTTAGAACAGGGAGTTTACTACCTTCGGGTAATCTCCATCTCTCTCCCTCTGATGGGAATTTTCCAGTCCTTTGTGGGAACATTCCAGGGATCAGGCCATACCGTAACAGCCATGCTGATTACAACAGGCCGGTTATGGGTCCTGAGAATCCCCTTAATTCTTCTCCTGCAAAATGTCACCACCCTGGGAGAAAAATCCGTCTGGTATGCAATGGCCACCAGCAACCTTTTAATCTGCCTTATTGCCTTCGGCCTATTTTCTCTTGGCCACTGGCAGGAGAAAATTGTTAGCCATGAAGATGATTATACCGAGGAACTACAGTTTGGACAGTAAAAAACGGGGCTCGCTGCCCCGTTTTTTAATATACATAATCTTCCTGGCGTTCAATTTGAACAGGTGTGGCAGTTTCCAGAATTTCCTCCAGGGAAGCAATTCGATAGCCCTTCTCCCACAACCCCTCTATTATTCCGGAAAGAGCCTGGACGGTGTTCATTCGGTTACCCCCCTCTTTATTCAAGAGGGCCCCGCTATCGTGGAAGAGGATAATGTCCCCGGGCTTTACATTGTTTAAAACCCTCCTGGTTATTCCATCGGCTGTAGCAGTTCCCCTCCAGTCCTGGCTGGAAAGACTCCAAAGAACAATTCGGTGGCCGAAAAGTTCAGCCAACCGCCGGAAGCGGTCATCATAAAACCCCCGGGGCGGGCGGATATAATCGGGGTAAATTCCTGTTGCCTGTAAAATTTCCAGGTCCGTCTGTATTATTTCCGCGGAAAGCCTTCGGGAAGGAGTAGTGGGAACATGAACATGATTATAAGTGTGATTGCCAATTTCATGTCCCTCTTCATGAATCCGCAGGGCAATTTCCGGGTACCGCTCTACTTGATCTCCTACCAGGAAAAAAGCGGCAGGGACTCCATACTCGGCAAGAATATCCAGAATCAATGGAGTGTAAATGGGGCTGGGACCATCATCGAAAGTAATTGCGACAATCCTTTCCCGGGTATTTCCACTTCTATAAATATCAGCCTGGAAACCGAAGCCATGATAAACGTAAAAATGGAATACCGCGGATATTATCAATAGAGAAATAATTACTCCCAAAAGCCGTTTCCAGTAACGCCACCTCAGGGGTCGGGAAATCAAGCCGCTCAACCAGAAAGAAAAACCGCCAATTAAAATGATTGCCAGGACACTAATTATAATATTACGTAAAAGCAGCAAAATTCTAACCCCTTTCTATTTTCCTGACCATTGTTATCAGGAATTTTTTTTCTTCTGAAACCCTTGACATAAAAGAAGCTTCTTTGCGAGTAACTTCTTTAAAAGAGAACTTTTTAAAAAACCTGTAGGCCTGACCCTCATCATCTCCATCATAAAGGCGCAGATGAACCCCTTTAATTGATCTCTTTTCTAATTCCTGGAGAAAAATTTCCATTAATTCCGAACCCAGGCCTTTCTGCTGCAGACCCGGGGCAATATTAATATGGAGGTGGGCGGGATAATCCCGTGGAATCTCCCGGGAGTTAAAATTAAATTCTCCGCGGATTAAAGACCAAAAAAAACCACCCAGAAGATCCCATCCTCTCCGGGTAATAAAGGGGGCGTCTAAAATAAACCAAAAGGCAATAACCGGGGCGAGCAAAAAAATTTTTAATAAGTTCAAGCAAAAATGCTCTGTATCCCCACATATAAAACCGATAACCTGGTCCTTTTCATCCTGGGCCACCCAGAAAAAATCCCTGCGAAAAATAAAATACCTTCCCATCATTGCCCAGGCCAGAAACCCAAAACGGGGGAAATAATCGGCAAGGCCTTCCCCGGCAAAAGCATTGTCAATAAAAATCCTTGTGACCTGCTCTCTATCGGAAGATCGAAACTTTCTGATTTGTTTTCTTTTTTCCAGCAGTAAAGCCTCCCCCGGGTTAATTTTAAATAAGGCTGCCGGCACCTTTGCCAACAGCCTTAAGACTACTCTTCCTCCGCCTCAGGTGCCTCTTGGGGTTCTTCGGGTTTCTTTGGTTTTTCCTTTTCTTCTTCATCAAGGTTGTATTCGGCAAAAATTGCTTCCTCAATCATTTTTCGGGTTTCTGTGTTAATGGGGTGGGCGATATCTTTAAACTGCCCATCGGGTCTTTTGCGGCTGGGCATTGCCACAAAAAGACCATTCTGCCCTTCCACCACACGTATGTCCCTTACCACAAAGCAGTCGTCCAGGGTAATAGTCACATAGGCCTTGGTTCGGTTATCGTGGTCAACCTTACGCACCCGTACATCTGTAACTTCCAAATTGCTATCCCCTTTCATGCGTGGCGTGTACAAAACAGTATACCAATAAACTGAAAAACAGTCAACTATTAACCGCCATTAAATGCAAATTGCTTAAATAGAGTTGTCTATTTACCCCTTTCTCTCTAAAAAGCTCCATAATTCATCTCTAGGAGCACTTTCTATAACCTCTCGAGAGCCGTCAATCCTTTCCAGGATCCCTTTTTCAGAAGTAATCTCCCCAATAACAGAACCTTTAATGCCCTTCTTTTCCAGTGCTTCAATTATTTTTTCAGGCCTGGGAGAAGCAAAAATCATCGCTCCAGAGGAAATTAGTTTGAGGGGATCAATCTGCAAAGCCCGACAGATCTTACCAACTGCGGGAGGAATAAAAATATCTCTTTCCCGAAGAATAAACCCTGCCTTGGCTGCTGTCGCCATTTCAAAGACAGCTCCAATTATCCCTCCCTCTGTAACATCATGCAGAGCAGTGGCCCCATTTTCCGAACCAACTTTACCCTCCTCAATTACACTAATCTGCTCGAGGAAGGCCTTTGCTTCTTCAATTGTTTTTGGACTAAGTCCTCCCTGGAGCAAAAGATCAGAAAAATCGGTGGCAATAATCCCTGCTCCCTCAATTCCAGCTCCCTTGGACATTATAAGAGCATCCCCGGGTTTCGCCCCTCCTGAAGTAATGAATTTATCCTTTGCCGTTCGACCAAGGGCAGTAGCAACTATAACATTCTGGTTTACCGCATTGGTGACTTCTGTATGCCCTCCCAGTATTTCAATCTGGAGGCGATTGGCCTCTTCTTCGATCTGGTCCATTATTTCCCTGACCACTTCCTCCCGAACATCCGGGGGCAATAAAAGGCAGACCTGGATACCCAGGGGAACAGCTCCAGTAGCTGCAATATCGTTGCAGGAAATGTGAACGGCAAGTTTCCCAATATTTTCTCCGGCTCCCGTAATAGGGTCAGTAGCAACAACACAGACCTCTTCTCCAAAGTCAATTACCGCCGAATCCTCTCCGAGGCCTGGGGGTAATAAGACATCGTTTCGCCTCTTTCCAATTCCTTTTAAGACTAATTTGTGCAACTGGTCGGGCGTCAGTTTCCCCGTTTCCATAATTATTAATTCTCCTTTTCCTGTAGGGCTCGATTAACTTTAAAAGCAAGAGGTAGGGCAATAAATGCTCCGAGAGAAACCTGGGCAATATCAATCAAGATCTCCGGAATAACCGCGGGCCAGCTGTAGAGAATTCCTGCAGTAATCCCGTATCCAGTAATCATCCAAACTCCACCAACAATAATGGCCAGAAGACTCCGTTTAAAGCTTAGCGGGCGCCCTAAACTCCCCACTATATAGCCCTCAACTCCTTTAATAATAAAGGTGAATGGAGCCCAGATGCTGTAACCCAGGAAAACATCCGTCAGAGCTGAACCAACTGCACCAGCCAGAGCTCCCGTAATCGGTCCACAGAGAAGGGCCACAAGATAAATTGCCACTTCTCCCATGTTGAAATATGAACCATAGGGGCCGGGGATGGCTATTGCTGTTGCGACAGAAGTAAAAACAATAAAAAGGGCCAGAAAAGCCAGATCCAGTGTTTTTAAATTGGAAAAGTTAATATTCAGTGCCCGCCTTAATAGCTGCTGTTCGCGCATTATATCCCCCCTTAGTAGGTTTGCAGGTAACGGTCTCTTTCCCAGTCGTGGACTACTTCCCTGTACTGGGCAATTTCAATTCTTTTGGCATCAATAAACCTTTCCAGTACATGGTCCCCTAGAGCAGAGCACACAAGTTCATCCTGCTCGAGACAATTTAAGGCTTCCTCCAGGGAGCGGGGCAATTCCTGGATACCACATTTTCTTTTTTCTTCCTGGGTCATGGTGAAAATATTATTAAAAGTCTGGGGCCCTGGATCAATTTTTTCCCGGATCCCTTCCAGCCCTGATTTTAGGGTTACGGCAAGAGCAAGATATGGGTTTGCAGATGGGTCTGGATTTCTTAATTCCAGGCGGGTCCCATTTCCTCTGGCCGCCGGAATTCTAATCAGGGCAGAACGATTGGCTTCTGACCAGGAAACATATATAGGAGCTTCGAAGCCCGAAACAAGCCTCTTATAAGAATTAATTAATGGGTTTGTAATTGCGGTAAATCCCCGGGCATGGCGGAGAATCCCACCTGTATAATAGCGAGCGATGTCGCTTAAACCATCCTTGCTTTCCGGGTCAAAAAAAACATTTTCCCCGTTTTTACAAAGGGACTGGTGGATATGCATGCCAGAGCCAGCAATTCCATGCATAGGCTTGGGCATAAAAGTTGCATGAAGACCGTGTTTTTTTGCAACTATCTTGGTAACAAGACGAAATGTACCGATATTATCCGCGGTCTTCAGGGCCGGAGCATATTTAAAATCAATTTCATGCTGCCCAGGAGCAACCTCATGGTGAGAACTTTCCACAGAAAAACCCATCTCTTCCAGGTGGAGGACAATATCCCTCCGCGCATCTTCTCCCTGATCACTCGGGGCCAGGTCAAAATAACTACCCTGATCATTGGTTATTGTAGTCGGCTCACCTTTCTCTCCAAGTTGAAAAAGAAAGAATTCGGGTTCAGGACCTGCTTCGAGACTAAAACCCATATCTGCCGCTTCCTTAATTACCTTTCTCAATATATAACGTGGACATCCCGGAAAGGGTTCACCTCGGGGGGTATAAACATCACATATCAAACGGGCAACAGCACCAGGACGTGGTCGCCAGGGAAAAATAGCAAAAGAATCCAGGTCCGGCCGGAGGTACATATCCGATTCCTGAATCCGGGCAAAACCTTCAATAGATGAACCATCAAACATTACTTCCCCGGCCAGGGCCCTGGGCAATTCCTCCAGAGAAATAGCCACATTTTTATTCACCCCAAGAATATCGATAAACTGCAACCTTATAAACTTAACATCCCATTCTTCAACCAACCGGTAAATATCTCTCTCTTCCAAGTTCTTTTCCTCCCAGAATAGATTACTATAATTAATTACAAGAAAAAAGTTCAATATGATGGTTCAATTTGAACTTCCTTTCCTTCGACCTTCTTCAGAGTTAACAGGGAAAAATAATCATCAATTAACTTCTTCTCTGGCTGGGCAGTTGCTACAACCACCCCCAGACCAATGACTTCAGCCTGGAATTCCTGCATTAAATCCATCATACCTCGGGCAGTTCCCCCGGCTTTCATGAAATCATCAACCAGAACAACTCTTGCTCCCAGCGGGAGAGCTCTCCGCGGCAGGGACATATTTCCAATGGTTTTGGATGAACCGGTTATGTAATTTATACTCACGGCAGGCCCCTCAGTTACCCTGTGGGCTCTACGGATAATAAGTAAGGGGCAGTTTAAAGCCCTTGCAGTCATGGTAGCCAGTGGAATGCCCTTGGTTTCCATAGTCAGGACATATTCAGGTTTTTTTGCACGAAAATTATCAGCAAAAATTCGCCCAATATCCCAGGCCCAGATTGGGGAATATAATAAATCGGTCATATAAATAAATCCACCCGGGAGAATCCTACGGGGGTCAGAAAGTTCCCCGCAGAGCTCCCACAGCTTTTCCTGAACTCTTTCCCCATCAAGAGCAGGAGTAAAGGTAACTCCCCCACCCGCTCCTGTAACCGTTTCAACTCTGCCCAAGCCTCTGGAGGAGAGGGCCTGTTTGATTATTGCCAGATCTTCACTTAGGGTGGATTTAGCCCCACCTACCACCTGGGAAAAATCATTTAGACCCAGGGTTTCTCCTGGGCGGTCCACCAAAATACTGGTTAAAATAATCAATCTCTCGCTTCGTTTCACCTGGCGCCCTCCTCTTCTTTTCTTTTCTTCAGGAAATTATCGGCCAGTTGAAGATCCGAAGGTTTATCAACATCAAAAGCGATTTCAGCGTGCTCGCTTAAAACTCCTACACCATCGTACCCGGTTATTTTCTTTATTCTCTTTTCGATCTGGGCCAGTTTTAAGCGCCCCAGGGCAAAGCGGAGTAAAATGTTTGGTCCCAGCAGGCGACTCAAGCGCATGGCACTTTTCCTGTGGGTGAAAAACTGGCTCAATTCTTCGCTGCAGTTCCTGATTATATCGGCTTCAACCATTCCCAGGTTTCCCCCTGTATACATACCTTCTCTCAATTTAACGTAGGTCCGCTCCATTCCGGGAAAAGATTTCTCACAGGCTTCCCGGTTTATCAAACTATAATAGACTTCCCCGGGCCTCTTTTTTGCAACTTCAACAAAATCGTCAATAGCTTCAGAAGTAATAAGGGGAATATCTGAGGTTATTATTAACACCGGTCCCTGGGGATCAAGAACGGTTGCTCCCCGCCGGATATTCTGAAAAAGAGAGTCCCCTCCTTCAACATACGCGTCGGCTTGCAGGCTTAATCTTTCTTTCAATAATTCTTCCGGCCCAATAAGGGCGATTCTTTGGGCAAATTTAGAACCCCTGACAGCCTTTAGAACATATTCCACCATGGGCCGTCCTGCAACTTCAATTAATGCTTCATATTCTTCCGAACTCGATTCCTGCAGGGCTCCATCATTAAATGCCCCGGCCAGGATTAAAACATCTGCCATGAATAGCCCTCCTCCAACCGGCCTTGTTTAATTATCTTTCTTCTATTCATCACTTTTTCTCAAAATCCTTCTCCCGGGTTCGAGTTGGAACAAGGTCAACCCGGAAAGCAGCAAGTTTTTTTTGCAACCAAGCAGGGGGATGTTCATAAATAACAATTGTGGGGCCACTTCCGCTAAGGTGTGCCGGTTTTATCCCTTCATTCCGCAAGGTTTCCAAAACCTTCCGGATTACAGGAGCTTTTTTTACTGCACATCTTTCCAGGTCATTCCCGACTTCTTTTTTAATTCCCTCCCAGGACCCTGAAAAGACTGCAGGAAGAGCTTTTCTGCTTCTATGCAGGGTTTTTCTTCCCCTCCAGGCCCTGTAAATTCCCGGTGTTGGAAGCCCAAAGGGGAATCTAATAAGGCAAACATCCTGTGGGGGAAGATCCGGAAGTTCCCAAATTTTTTCTCCTTTTCCCGAAACAAGAGTTGTACCCCCAAAAAGAAAAAAGGAAACATCTGAGCCCAGCCGGGCTACTAAATTTAAAATTTCCCGGGATTTAAGCTCAAGACTGAATAGTTCAGCAATTCCTCTAATAACCGCTGCAGCATCTGTGCTGCCTCCAGCCAGTCCGGCCTGAACCGGGATCCTTTTTTCCAACTTTATTTTTAGTCCTCCCTCCAGTCCGAATTCATCGAACATTATTCGAGCAGCTCGCCAGGCAAGGTTTTCTGGGCCTGGAGGAATACTGGAGGTGTCTGTTTCAAGTCCTATATCCTTTGCTGTAGTTTGCAAATAAACAGTATCAGATAATTCAAGCGTCTGCATTATCGATTCGATATTATGGTAGCCATCTTGTCTGCGGTTTAAAACATCGAGTGTAAGGTTGATCTTGGCAGGAGCCTTAACTTTTGCAGTTTTATTCATTTCTTCACCTCCACCATATATAATATTTCCAGATCAAACTTCAACCTCCTTTATTTGGAGAAAACCCCTACCCCTCTGGTTAAACCTAAAAAACCCCTTCCACCTGAAAAGGCAAAGGGGGAAAACAAAGGAAAAGAATATCGCTTCTTTTTTGTTATCCAGGGGAGGCAGATCAGGGAAACAACCCTACCTCTCCGCATATTTTTTAAAGTCAATTTTCTTTTTCCGCATTGGCCCCAGGAGAAAACTTAAAACAAAACTCAGGATAAACAATGGCCAGATCGGGAAATCTCCAAACCGCAGGTACACTGAATCTTCTCCAGTTGCTTCAATGGTCATGCTATCGTAATAATGCTCCAGAGCGGGAAAAAGAACCCTTGTCCTTCCGAGATCATCAACCCAACCCGAGTACCCCGTATTTGCTGCTTTAACCAGAGGCCTTCTTACCTCTACTGCCCTGAGGATACCAACAGACCACAAAATAGGCAGGCCGATAGAATCTTTAAACCAGGCCTCGTTGGATTGGTTGAATAAGATATCTGTATTAGAACTCATTCGCCGAATCAGGCCGGGATTGAGAATTTCATAACAGATAGGGGTTGCCCAGCTCCACCCCTCATATTCAAAGGTTTTAATTTCCTCCCCCGGGGTTGTAGGGAAAAAACCTGTATCAACCCAACCCAGTAATCCCTGTAAGGGTATATATTCACCGAATGGGACCAGCCATTTCTTGTGGTAATATCCTCTGATCTCACCCTGCAACAGCAAGAGAGATGTATTGTGAACCCTGGCATTTTGAGGGGAAAGAATCCCTGCCAGCAAGGGAACTTCCAGAAAATAAAGGCGATCCTGCATAACACCCCACTCGGCTTGACTCCCTATTGGAGTCGCAGGAATAGAGGTTTCCGGCCATACTACCAGATCAACATCTTCTTCCAGGGCCCGGGAAGGACCCAGGTGAGCCTCCAGATTAGCTTCTCTCCTCTGATAATCCCATTTTTCCTCCTGGGAAATATTGGGTTGAACCAGGCCCACCTCCATTATTTTTTCCTGTTCCTTTTGCAGATTCAGGTACCCATAACCCAGGTTCCCCGCAAGAGCAACTATAAGAATAATAATTGCGGGGTAGCGAACCATATCCCCTCTGAAAATAACCCATAAGCAAGCGTTTATTAGCAAAACAAAAAAACTGATCCCCAGTACACCAAAAATTCCTGCACTCTGAATCAAGCTGGGATAGGGAGCAAGAGAATACCCCACAACCCCCAGGGGGAGAGGGGAGATAAGCTTAATCCTGATAAACTCGATAATGGTCCACAGGGCAGGAGTGAAAAGAATGAATGAAACGGGTATGGTTCTCAGGCCCAGGTTGGCCAGGTAAGAAAAAAGCCCCCAGAAAAGACCCATGATAATAAATAAAATTAACAGGCCAAAGATCCCAAGATGTCTATAGGCTCCCCCAAAGTCCCAAACCGGTATCGCAAGCCAGTAGAGGAGCAACACAAAGAAAACACTCCCCCCAAACCAACCCCCGAAAAAGGAAAGGCGGGGATCTGGGGTGTTTTCCAGCATCCAAAAAAGGGGCAAAAAAGCCACAAAACTTAAAAAACCCAGGTTGGGAAAAGCCATTGCCAGAAAAAGAAGCAAACCTGTTCCCAAGGCTGCTGCAAAAAGTGCCAGGCGGTTCACCAGATCAACCCCTTTCCCTTGTTTCGTTTCGCTAACCCTGCTAACAATTCCTTCTCCCGCTTATTTCTGGAATTAATTCTTTTCTGCGCAGCCATGTCCTCCGAAAATTAAAAACCCGACACAAAGTCGGGTTCATAATTAAATTAGGCTCCTGTTAAACCAATTCTTTTGTTCTTCGCTGTAATCTCAACTGTTTCAGTCAAAACATCAGCATAGGAAAAAGAAACTCTCCTCGGGTAGCCTTCTTCGACAACCTTAACAACAAAAATGTGGGGATAGGTTCTTTCCAGTATTCCCTCTTTATGGAGAATCTTCTTCCGCCCACGATTAGCCCTGAATTCCACCTGGCGACCTACCCAGGAATCCAGGTCCTGCTTTATCTCCTGCAGGGCATTCTTGGTCATCGCAAACCACCTTTCACAAAATCCTTACCCCAATATTATACCAAAAAGGTGGCTTTTAGTCAAGAACAAATTAGTATATCAGACGAGACTGTCCCTGTCAAGGTTTTCAACATTTTTTTCATTTCCCCCTGATTTTCCTTATAAAAAAAACCCCGGAAGGGGGTTATTTTGTATATTTATCTGCAACCTTGCTTGCTCCGTAAGAATCGGGCTTGATTTTTGCTCCATAACCACTTCCGGTTACCATTCCCACGACTTCCTTAACCATATTGCTGGTAGATCCATGTCGGCCAACATCCAGGTGAATTTCAACGTCCATTTCATCAACCAGATAATCCGTTTCGGCCAGCATGTGAGTAATTCTACTTGCAACATCAAGACTCTTTGCAGTTTCCAGATAAATTCGCTGCCTCAAACTCCGGGATTGAGGTTCCCTGGTACGCCTGTAAAAAAACCTGCCTCCCTTGCCAACCCGGTAAACAATAATGGCAGTAACAAACTGAACCCTTCCTTCGGCACTCTGGGAATCGGTGCCTACAACCAGTTTGTACTGGTACTCGGGGGCTTCTTTAACATAATTAATAATGTTTTTAAAGGTTTCTTCTATGGTTAACCGGCCCCTTGATGGGCTGATGAAATAGAACTTACTCACCTTATTCACCTTCTTTCTGTCTCACAAAAACATTGGCCAGGCAGGAAAATTTATGCAGGTCAAGTTCTTCTGCTCGAACTCTTTTTTCCAGTCCGCAAAAATCAAAAGCAGCCTTTATTTGGTCAGGAACCCAGCCGCCCCTTTTTAAGTTATTGGCCAGGGTCTTTCGCCTCTGTCCAAATCCTAAATTGATAATTTCAAATAACAATAATTCATCCTTTACAGTTACGGGCGGAGAGGTGCGGGGGGTAATCTTTAGAACCAGGGAAGAGACATCTGGTTGGGGGAAAAATGAACCAGGTGCCACAAGGAAAAGGGATTCTACTTGGGCACAATACTCCAGCTTCAAAGTCAGTGATCCATATTGTTTGCTCTCCGGACTTGCAGAAAAACGTTCACCTACTTCTTTTTGCACCATAATAACCATGTGGGAAAAAAGGTGGCTGTAATCCAGCAGGTGAAAAAGGAGCGGGGTTGTAATGTTGTAGGGCAGGTTAGCCACAAGCTTATAGCTCCCGTGATCCTCAGGAAGCAATTTTTCCCAGTCCACTTTAAGGGCATCCTCACAGATCAACTCCAGGTCTGAAGAGGGAAGCCTTTCCCCAAGGACACGGTAAAGGCCGCGATCCTTTTCTACAGCCCAGACCCGGGCTCCCTTCTCTAAAAATCCTTCTGTAAGAGCTCCCAGGCCGGGTCCAATTTCCACCACCAGGTCACCTGCAGCAACTCCGGCAGCCTGCAATATTTTATCCCTGATGTTCCTGTCAATGAGAAAATTTTGGCCCATCTTTTTGCTTAAGTGGAGCTGGTTTACTTTTAAAAGTTTTCTAACCTGTTTTAATGAAAGCAAATTGCTCCCCCACTTTTCCTCCCTTATTTTTGCATTTTTTCCCAGTCAGCAAGGAATTTTTCCAATCCGATATCAGTAAGGGGGTGGTTCAGCATTTTTAAAAGCACCTGGTAGGGAACAGTTGCAATATCGGCGCCAACCATTGCTGATTCAAAAACATGCCGGGGATGACGAATAGAGGCAGAAATTATTTCCGAGTTTAAACCATGAATGGCCAGCATTTCCGCTATATCAGCAACAAGTCCTATCCCATCCTCCCCTATATCATCAAGTCTTCCCACAAAAGGGCTAATATAGCGGGCTCCCGCCCGGGCGGCGAGCAGAGCCTGGTTGGGAGAGAAAATCAGGGTAACATTAACTGCTATTCCTTCATCCGCAAGGCGGCGAGTGGCTTTCAAACCTTCAGCAGTAATCGGAACTTTTATTACCACATTATCATTAATAGCGGCCAGTTTCCGGCCTTCTTCAACCATTCCATCTGCTTCAGTGCTGATAACTTCTGCACTAACTGGTCCAGGTATTAAATCGGTAATCTGTTCAATCGCTTCCTGGAAGCTCTGTCCGGTTTCCTTGGCTATCAGGCTGGGATTTGTAGTTACACCCTCAATTACACCCAGTTCTTTGCCAGCAATAATCTCCTCGATGTTAGCAGTATCAAGAAATAATTTCATGTTGCAACCTCCTTATTTTTTATCTGAGTCTGAATTCAGTCCCCATTTTATCTGCAATTTCCCGGCAGGCTTGTACATCTACCCCGGGGTAATTGACAACAGAAAGTATTACTTCCGGAACATATTCCCTTACTTTCCGGGCAAAATCTAACAATACTGGATAAGCCCGGTCTGCAAAAAGGGGATTGCAGAGCCGTTGATAGGTTTTTCCATCCTGGGCATTCAGGCTTACATTTATCGCATCGACCAAACCTTCCAGGCGGGGGACAGTCTCATAACCATGAATGAGATCAGCATGTCCATTGGTATTAATCCGAACCCACCAGCCTCTCTCTTTTAAACCCCGGGCAACAGTTAATAAGCGGTCCAGGCGGACCATGGGTTCTCCAAAACCACAAAAAACTGCTTCGCCCTGTATTTCATTTTTTCTCAGTGCCTGTAAAATATCCTCTGCCGATGGTTCTTCTGCAAGCCAGAGGTTATAACCATCCAGCCCAGAATTACCCCGCCGGATACAGAAAACACAGGCATTTGTGCACACATTGGTCTGGTTGATATAGATATTTTCACCATAGGGGTAAACAATTGCCATTTGCCCATCCCTCCATTTTTTTATTATATCATAACTATCCAGAACTCCAATACCCTTTTTCCATTTAAAATTTTAACCATTTTTGCAGGGTTTTTTCGGGTTTTACTCAAATAGATATATAATGAGAGGAGGAGAAAAATGAAAAGATTATACCGTTCCCGGACCGATGAAAAAATTGCCGGGATCTGCGGGGGGTTAGGGGAATTTTTTAATATTGATCCTACTCTAATCCGCCTTCTGGTTATTTTCATTACCATCGCTACCGGGATTTTTCCCATGATTTTCACATATATAATCGCCTGGGTTGTTATACCGCAAGAATAAAAGGCCCTATCCCGGCCTTTTATTTTTAATAATTACTATTAAAGCCTGGAAAGAAAGGAGGTTTTTAGCCAAAATCCATTTTTTATTGTAAAGTCACCTTCTCAAAAAATGAAAGGAGGGAGAATTTTGCTTAAATGCAGCTTTTGGAAAATTCCCCTGTTATTATTCATTGCCTTGTTTTTGATTGCGGGCTGTAGTGCAATTAACGACTTCATGCAGGAAGAGATGCGTGGGCCCTCCTGGGATACAAATGTGAGGTTACCTCTGATCCCAACGCAGGAAATAAAACTGGTAGATATTCTTAATGAAAATGACCAAGAATACGATGACGAAGATATTTTTTCTTTCGAGTTCGAACTTGATAAAATGGACTTCGGGCTGGATGAAATTGAACTGGAGGATATTGACTACGATCCTATAGAAACTACAATGCCTGAAATTAAGATTGATTTTGGCGAGGTTTTCAATGGAACAATTGATTCTTTTGGCTTCGCTGAAAACACCGATATCACTCTGGATGAAGAGGTTCCTCCTGTGGACCTGAGCGATAATTTTACTACCATTACAATCAGGCAGGGGACTCTTGATTTATTCCTGGCAATCGATCCGGAAGATAATGACCTTGAATTCGATATAGAAATAATTCTCTTCGATAACGGGCAGGAACTTGCCCAAGGATCATCCCAGTTCAGCGATGGGACAGCACATGTGGAAATTGACCTCGCTGGAACAGATTTACCCAATGAAATCGATCTGGAATTTAGAATAACTAACCCCAACCAGGACTACAATGGGCAATTGAATTATTCGGTGAAAATGGATTCAATAACAATAGAAAAAGTAACCGGCCTGGATGAAATAGATGTCGAGGAATCCCTCACCCTAAATCTACTTGCTGATGAATTTGATGAAAATATAAAAGAGATTGTAATGGAAGAGGGTAAATTAATCCTGGCCCCAAATATTCCAGATGCTTGGAACATTGACTTCTCCATTGAAAAAATTTATATCAATGACCAGGAGCTATCCCCGGTCAGCGAGGGAGTTTTCTCCATTGAGGGTGTCGTTTTTAACCTGGAAGATAGCCTGGAAGTGAAAATTGATTTCCGGGCCGCGGGAACTGACGTTACTTATGACACTACCGAAACTGTTGATTTTAACATATCCTTAGCCGACCTTCTCTGGAAAGAAATTACGGTTTCCGGACTCCTGACGGATATGGAGGATTTCACCATCGATGAAGAAATATTTGCAACAGGATTGGATGAACTGGAAGAATGGCTTGAAGGAATCGGGCTGGCCGAAGAGGCCATTACCCTAATCCTCCAGGTAGACAATCAAACAGATTTTGTACTTAGCAGCGATCTTTCCCTGATCCTTCTCTATACTCACGAGGGGACAGAAGAAGAAAGTGTAATTGAAGCAGATGACTTCAATGTTGACCCCCGGGAAGCCAAAGAAATCCGATTCTTAAGTGGAGAAATACCCAGCATGCCCCATTCCATTAAGATTCCCGAATCAACCCTTGAAATAGCCATTCCCGAAGGTGAAGACGACATTACAATTACTCGCGCTGATTATTTCAGCATGGTCGGGGACGCTGATTTCAAGTTAAAATTCCTGGTTCAACCAGGAGGAGTAGAAAATGATGTTGCTACCGGAAAACTGGAACTGGATACCGATGACCAGGATGTTTTAGATGGATGGATCCAAAATGTCCTGATTGATTTCTACAACGCCAATGACCTGCCCCTTTATCTGGATATAACGGTTTTCTTCAGCAATGATGAAGAAAACATATTCGATCAGGATAATCCTAATTGGACAATTGGCCTGCCTGAAACCGGGACAGCGGAAAATTACCTTGTTGAAATTTCCAAGGATGATTTGGAGACTTTCAAAGAACCTGCCTGGTATGGCATCAGGGTAGAAATCCTAAAAGATATCACCGAACCCCAAGAGATCATCTTTAAATACGGAGATTCCTTCTCCACAAAGGCTAATCTGGATGTTGAAATCCGGGTTAACCCGCATGAAGATTGAAAGGAGGCCCAATTAGATGAATAAAGTAAAAGTTGTTTCTCTGGTTTTGTTGTTGCTCCTGACTGTTTCTTTCCCAGCCCTTGCAGCAGGTGAAACACCCGCCTCCTTGCGGATTTTCCCCGGACAGGTCGCCAGTCTAGAGGCAAACCCTGCTCTGCTTGGTTTTGCCACCTATAATTATCAACTCCAGTTTAACTCTCTCTCTCTGAATATGTGGTCCAATGCCTGGACTGTAAACCAAATCCTGGAAAACTTCAATGAATACTGGGACGAAGAAAAAAAATCCGAACTCCTGGGAGCAATCTCTGGAGATGCTTTCTCAGTAGGAATGGGAGCATCTTCTAACGTGTTTTTTGGTTTCGGTAGCTCCGGAGTCCAGGGAGGATTAAAAGCCTTTGCTGCAACAGGGCTTGATAAGGATTTCTTTGAACTGGCCCTTTTTGGCAACGAGCTGGATGAAGAGATCCATCTTGATAATTCCTTCCTGCAGGGTCAGGGAGTAGTTGATATTGGGTTTTCCCATGCCTTAGACTTCCCTTCCCTAGCCCAGCAGTTTGACTTTGACCGGGTAACTATTGGAGGGGGTATCCACTACCTTAATGGCCTGGCCTACGCCGAAGTCAACACCGATGGAACTATCCTGATTTCATCGGAAGAAGGAGAAGATCCATTCTATGCCGAAGGAGAATTTAATGCCCTCTACTCTGCTAGGGGCATGGAAGGAGGCGGAGGGCACGGTGCAGCAATTGACATTGGCGCCTGGGGCCAAATTAATCCCAAACTCGGGGTGGGAATTTCTCTGAATAACCTGGGTTTCATCCGCTGGAGCGGAGTCAGGCAAACAAAATTCTCAGGAGAAGCAAAAATAAAACATCCCCTCCTTGTTGAAGAAGGTGAGGAATGGATAGAATATGAAGAAGATCAAATAACTGATCAGCCCCATGACCCGATCATCCGAAGCACTCCCATTAGTCTTGAAGGTGGAGTCCACTACGTAGCCCACCCCAAAATCCACCTTGGGGGGACAATTGGGCTTTACCAGGCTCCTGTTTTCCACCTGGGAATTTCTGCTGCAACCCGTTTTTTCTATCCCCAGTGGCTTCCTGTAACGGTTGGCCTGGATTTTGCCTCTCATAAGGGAACTCCTTCTCTTTTTGCAGGCTTTGGAATAAAAGCCTGGGGTTGGGAAATTTTTAATTTCACAATCTCTGATATCAAACTCGCAACGGGGAGCGGTAAAGAAGTATCCCTCCAATTCGGTTCATCAATTAGTTTCTAAACAAAGGAGCCCCGACGGGGCTCCTTTTTGACTTTCGAAAAAAATCAAGCGATTATTTGGGGGCGGTTAAAATAATGAGAAAGGTAATCTTTTTATTCCTGATAGTTTCTTTATTGTTCTCAGGCCCGGTCGGGGCAGAGAGCCTCCAGGGAAATTTCAGGGGCGACGAAGAATTTGCTTCATATTTACTCAACCGCGGAGAAGAATTCTGGGAAGAACTCCGGAGAATTTTTCGAGTCCGTCCTCCTTCTCCAATTAACATTACCTTTTATGACGGGCGGCTCGATTATTTGCAGAATAAACCTCACCCTTCCGCCCCAGAAAGTATCGATGCATTGCTTCTTTACAACCGAATCCACTTTATCATTGAAAAACGTCGCCCCTACAGCAACGAAATGGTCCTTTACCACGAATTGGTCCACATCTTCCAGAAAGAATTCTATTCCCTTACACCCCATAATGTCTGGTTTTCTGATATTCAGACGGAATATCTGGTTGGCCTGCATTTTTTTGGGCCCGAATACCATGCTCACCTCCGCCAGAACCTGAACTTCAACCCCGATGAAATCCGGAGAAGACTTGGCAGGGACTTGGACTGGCGTTATAACCGTGGGCTGGGCCTGGTAGTTATGGATTATCTCCTGGATAGATATAGATTAAGGCCAGACCTGATGCATCAGCTTGTTATCGCCCTGCAGAGTGAGAATTTGCTCCACCGCCACCAACAGGTTGTTTCCAGCGCCCTTGATTATGTGGAAAAAAGAGAAGACATTTATTCCTTTATTACAAGAGATGATTTCGCTTCTCTTCCTCTTACCCCCGGGATTATCCCAACTCCCGTTACATTTACCAGGGTTAACAACTCTTTTATTTTTCACAGTTTTTACCTGGAAGGAACCTATCACAGCCTGGCTCTGTATGATCTGGATAACAACTCTTTTTCCCCCTATTTAATTTCGGAAAACTACCTAGACTGGCCTACCGCTAAAGATGATGAAAATATTTATTATGTTCGCCGCAACGAGGGTGAATATGAAATCGTACTGGGAAGTCCCCAAAAACCAGAGCAAGAGATTCTCCTTAGCTCCCCACAATACCTGAGCAACCTTTATTACGGCCAGTCAAACGCTACACTTTACTTTGCAGAAGATGAAGGACCCTACCGCCATCTTCTTGGTCTGGATAGCACCGGGGAATTAAAAACCATCGCAGAGGGCCCCTTCCAGAACTGGTCTCCTTGGCCCGGAGATAATGACCGGGTTTATTTCCTATCCAATCGGGAGGAACCCCGGAAAGTTCCCGGGGGCAATCTTTACTTTTACCAGGAGGGAGCAATTACCTCCTTAACCGAAAACCAAAGGCTTTTGGAAATACTGGATCGGGAAGAAAGTAAATTATTGCTTAAGTTTATCCATCCCCAGACCGGAGCAGAAGCCCTTGGGCTTTTCGAAACAAGGACCCAAAACTGGGAAAAAACTATCACTCGACTCCCTTCAACCCCCTATTTTCCCCATCTATCAAATGGGGAAATAATCTTCTTGCAGTCTCCCTTTAGTCCAGCAGCAGAATAGCAGGCTAAACATTATCAAAATATTTATTAGGTATTGATTAAATTTTTTAATTTTTTTATTGATTTTTATTGAAATTATGCTTGACTATCATCTATTTTTAGCATATAATCTCATTATTGTTAAAATCAAAGGAAAGGAGGTCCAAAAAATGATAGAATATCTTCTGGCAAAAGAAAAAATCCAGGAACTAAGGGCTCAAGCCCAGCGCCAAAGAAGTCGAAAAGGCTAAAAGGCGAGAGGGAGGGAGGTGAATGGAATGACAGCAATCCCTCTCCCCAATAATCACAGGGACAACCTTCTCTATTCTGCGCAAATTCGACAGCGCCAGAAGCGAAGGTAAAAAAAATCAAAAGGAGGTATTGAGATGTTTGATAGAAGCTTAATTGCTGAGTTCAAGGAAAGAGAAATCTCCCGGAAGAGCAACAGGCGAGACAGGTTTCGGAAATAAATTCTTGAGCAAGGAGGTGAAAAGATGATCTGTAAGAATGAATGCCCGAATAAATTACTTTATGACGAGGAAGCCATCAGAGCCTACATAAGAAGGTTATGCCTGAAATGGGGACTGATTGGCTGATGAAAATAAAAAATATTGCAGAAAGGGAATAAAAAGACCCGGGTCTATCATAAAATAGGGACCGGGTCTTTTGGTTTTCGGTTTTAAATTAACCAGAACCTCGGAAAATCATAGGCTTGAAAATAATATAACCCCAGGGCATTACTATCCTGCTCCGTCTTAGAAACCCCTTTGGACAGGATACTGCTGAAACCATAACATTAAAGCGTTCCATTCTCCAAAAAAGTCATCCTGTTTTTCCCCCCATGGGTAGTTTGCTGTTTAACCCCGAAAAGAAAAAGAGAGACCCTATCTCTGGATCTCCCTTTAATTATCCATTCCTTAGATCCTAAATAATCTCCGAGCATTATCGGCGGTTGCTTCTATTACCTCTTCCAGGCTTTCCGCTCTAATTTCAGCCAGCTTCTCCGCGACATACCCCACATAAAGGGGTTCATTTCTCTTCCCCCTGTAAGGGACGGGAGTAAGGTAGGGAGAATCTGTCTCAATCAATAATCGCTCCAGGGGTGTAGAAGCTGCTATTGCCCTCAGTTCATCAGCCTTGGGAAATGTTATAACCCCGCCAAAAGCAAGATATAACCCCATTTCAAGGGCTTTTTCCGCTGTAATCTGATTCCCCGAAAAACAATGCATTACTCCACCTATTTCCCGGATTCCTTCCTCCCGCAGAATAGTAATTGTTTCTCCTTCAGCAGAGCGGGAGTGGATTACGACTGGTTTTTCAAGTTCCCTGGCCAGCCGGAGCTGGGCCCGAAATGCTCTTTTTTGATCATCACGAGGAGAATTGTCGTAATGGAAATCAAGGCCCATCTCCCCCAGGGCAACTATCCCTTCTTCTATAGCCAGCTCTTTTATTTTCCTAAGCATGTCTCCATTAAGGTCCCGGGCATTGTGAGGGTGGACACCCACAGCCCCAAAGATATAATCTGGGTATCTTCTGATAAGCTTAACTGTTTCCTGCGAAGATTTTAGGTTACTCCCTATATTTATAACCTTTTCCACACCACCATTTCGGGCCCTTTCAATTATCTGCTCTCTTTCTCCATCAAAATGACCAAAATCCAGGTGGACATGGGTATCTATTAAGCCCTTCCACTGCATGGATTAGCCTCCTTTGTTAGCTAATTGGACTTCCAGGATTAACCCCCGGAATTTCGACAATCTTCATCTTACCTTTTTCTCCGGCGGCAAGAATCATTCCTTCAGAGCGCACTCCAAATATTTCCGCAGGTTCAAGGTTGGCCACAAAAGCAACATTTCGCCCGACCAGATCCCAGGGCTCATATTCCTGGGCCAGTCCGGCAACAACCTGTCTTGTTTCTTCTCCCAGCGATACCTGTAACTTGAGCAGGTTATCACTGCCTTC
Organism: Bacillota bacterium; assembly: GCA_007122335.1. Taxonomy (GTDB): domain Bacteria; phylum Bacillota; class Halanaerobiia; order B1SED10-174; family B1SED10-174; genus T1SED10-26. The sequence continues at coordinate 22,051 of SKTZ01000092.1, read as the reverse complement.
AACAGGCTCCACCCTTTCAATACGGGCCACCCGCAGGTCAATTTCCTTGAACCTGGCAAAGTCAACCTGGGAAAATTGTTGTTCTTGCTTGGTTTCTTCTTTACCTTCCTTTTCTCCATTTTCTTTTGCGACCCAATCCTCATAATCTTCAAGCTCCAGGCGAGGAAAAAGGGGCTTTCCTTTTCTGATCTTAGTTCCCGCAGGAATTTCTCCCCATTTTTTAGCGGCTTCCCAGGGAATTTTGGCCAAGTCTTTTTTCAGACCCAGTTGCTGCCAGATCCCATGTGGGGTGTCAGGCATAAAGGGTCGTAAGGCCAGGGAAATTATCCGCAGGGCTTCCGCAAGATTATAAAGAACTGTTCCCAGCCTTTCTTTTTGAGCCTCGTCCCGGGCCAGTATCCAGGGCTGGGTTTCATCTATATATTTATTGCTGCGGCGGATAAATTTCCACAACCCTTCCAGGCCGTTCTGGAAAAAAAGCCGGTCCAAATTTGTCTCTACTTCCCCGAGGGCATTTATTGCTTCGGCCTTGAGAGAACCATCGGGGTCAATTTCGGGACCGGGTTTGGGAATCTTTCCGCCAAAATATTTATCAATCATGGTCACCGTCCGGTGCAGGAGGTTACCCAGATCATTGGCCAGATCATAGTTTATCCTTTTAATCAGTGCGGAGAGGGAATAATTCCCGTCAGAACCGAAAACCACTTCCCGCAACAGGTAATAACGGATGGCGTCAACACCAAACTCCTCTCCCAGGGCAAAAGGGTCAACAACGTTTCCCCTGGATTTAGACATTTTTTCCTGGTCTAAAATGAGCCAGCCGTGGCCGAATACCTGTTTGGGTAGAGGAAGGTCCAGGGCCAGTAGCATAATGGGCCAGATAATTGTATGGAAGCGCATTATTTCCTTACCAACAAGGTGCAGGTCGGCGGGCCAGAATTTCTGGAACTTCTTTCCTTCCGGGAAATTGATCCCCGTCAGATAGTTGCTTAAAGCATCAATCCAGACATAAGCAACATGCCCCGGAGCTCCGGGAATTGGAACTCCCCAGTTAATTGAAGTTCTTGAAATACAGAGGTCTTCCAGGCCCTGTTTAATGAAATTAACCATTTCATTCCGTCTGGTATCGGGCTGGATAAATTCCGGATTGTTTTCAATATATTCCAGAAGGCGATCAGCGTAGTTGGAAAGACGGAAGAAATAGCTTTCCTCCTCCATCCACTCCACCTTACGATTGCAGTCCGGACAGGTTTTATTCTCCAGCTGCCTTTCCAGCCAGAAGGTTTCACAGGGTACACAGTACCAGCCTGCGTATTTATCCTTGTAAATGTCTCCCTTCTTCTCCAACCTGCGGAATATTTCCTGAACACCCTCTTTATGTTCTTCATCAGTAGTCCGAATAAACCGGTCATAGGAAATCCCATAATAATTCCAGAGATCCTTGATCCAGAAAACAATTTCATCCACATAATCTTTTGGGTTCTTCCCCTCTTCTTTTGCTTTCCGTTCAATTTTTTGACCGTGTTCATCGGTTCCCGTGAGGAAAAACACATCATAACCCTGCAGTCGTTTATAGCGGGCAATGGTATCTGCTGCCACTGTAGTATAGGTGTGGCCAATATGCAGTTTCCCGCTGGGGTAATAAATAGGCGTGGTTAGATAATAAGGCCCTTTTTTCATCTTTAAAACCTCCTTCAAAAATTATAAAATCCCTCAGCCCGGCAAGGGGCGAGGGACCGCGGTACCACCCTTATTCAACCAGGAAAAAATCCTGGTTCTCTTCCGGGTTTTACAGGAATCCTGTAAAACCCTGACCCTTTAACGGAGGCCAATCCGTTGCAACCTACTCTGATTTCAATTGCAGAGCTCCGGGGCCATCTTCAACTCCCTTCCCGGACGCTGCTTTTCAGCTCCCGCAGCTCTCTGTTGGTCCTTCCAGGAGTCTACTCTTCCCTTCATTGCTTTTAATCTTATAATTAAATATACTTGATATCAGGGCGTTTGTCAAGAATTGTAACTGAACTTCCACTATTGACTTTTTGTGGAAATTCAAGTATAATTTTCATAAAAGAGCTGTCGAATTTTGCTATTTAAGGAGGGACTTTTATGAAATCAACCGGCATCGTCCGTAAAGTGGACGAACTGGGACGGGTTGTAATTCCTGTCGAACTTCGCCGGACGCTCCGCATCGCGCAGAAGGATGCTCTTGAGATTTACGTGGACGATGAAAAAATTATTCTGAAAAAATACGAACCCGCCTGTATCTTCTGTGGTAACGCAGGCAACACCATCGTTTTTAAAAATAAAAACGTATGCCCCGACTGCATCGACCTGATGAAAGAAGGCTAAGGAGAGTTTACTCTCCTTATTTTTTTTTGTGCACAAAATCGTAGATTTCGTTGCGGGATAAGTTTAAAACCTCCTGGAGGATTATAACTACATCCTTCCTGCTAACCCCTGCCTGGAGCAGTTTTTCCAGAAGTTTTTCTTTATCTGGATAAACCCCACCCTCTGGGCCGGGTTTTTCCTTTTTTTCTCCACCCCGAATAACCAGGGTAATCTCACCCTTGATCTTCTCCCTATCCTTAAGGCGGGACATGATCTCCCCCACTTTTCCCAGGAGTGTTTCCTGGTGAACTTTTGTTAGTTCCCGGGCCAGGAAAACCTGGCGGTCACTACCCATTATTTCCTCAATTTCTTCAAGTGTAGCAATTATCCTGTGGGGCGATTCAAATATCACTGCAGGGCAGGTTAGGCCCTCAAGGAACTTCAGGTTTTCTTCTCTCTTTTTGCCCTGTCTTGGCAGAAAACCGGCGAAATAAAATTCGGCTCCCCCCCAACCGGAAAGAGCGAGAGCGGCAGTAACAGCACTGGGGCCGGGAATTACATCGACCTCAAAACCGGCCTGCAAAACTCTTTCTACCAGGATATTACCCGGGTCAGAAACTCCGGGCATTCCCGCACTGGTAATTAAAGCAATGCTTTCCCCTTCCTGCAGGCGTTCCAGGATCCAATCCGCTCTCTGCAGTTCATTATGAACAAAACAGCTGAATGGCTGTTTTTTTATTCCATAGTGGTCGAGAAGCTTTCGGCTCCATCGCGTATCTTCTGCCCCTATATAATCAACTTCCTTTAGGATCCTTATGGCCCTAAGGGTAATGTCTTCAAGGTTCCCGATTGGGGTTGCACAGAGATAAAAAATTCCTTCCCCCATGGTCTCACCTCAATAACTTCAGTTTGCTGGAACGGTCCATACCTTTTATTTCCATCTCTCTTTTTTGAGCAGAACCTCGATCAGAGAAGGATTCCTCAAAAACCAGCTCCAGGGGTCCTCGTCCCCTTGTGTAGCGGGCTCCTTCCCCGTTTCGGTGCTGTTCAATCCTTTTCTCAAGGTCACTGGTTACCCCTGTATAAAGTGAACCATCTCCGCAGCGGAGTATATAAACTTTCCAGTTCATGGTTTTTCCTCTCCCCGGTAAATTGCCCTCATCTCGTGGGAATAATCACTGCCCTGATATACCGAAAGGGGGGCTTTCAGCTTCAAACCTGTCTTCCCTCCCCGCCTGCAGCGCAGCAAAACAATATTTGCTTCTTCTCCTGGCCTGGGCTGGACAGGTTGCAAAACCTTGGGTTCAAGCTTTGCTTTCTGGCAGCAGGAAAAGATCTCCGCCAAACGGTCGGGGCGGTGGGCAAGGTAAAAATCCCCACCTTCTTTCAGGAGATGACTCGCAGCGGTCATAACATCTTCCAGTGTGCAGGCCAACTCATGGCGGGCCAGAGCAATTTCTTTTTTGGGACTGATCCTGCCCTCATCTGGAGAAAAAAATGGAGGATTGGCAGTAACCAGATCAAAAGTACCGGCCCGAATATCTCCGGGTATTTCACGGATATCCTGCTGCCTGATTTCCACAAGGCCTTCAAGTTTATTCAGGGCACAACTCTTTCGAGCCATTTCTACCAGCGATTTTTGGATTTCATAACCAGTTACCCTCATCCTCTTTTTATAGGCCAAAAGCAGTGGGATCACTCCATCCCCACTGCCCAGATCAGCAGCCCGCAAACCGGACCTGCCTCCAACCATATTGGCCAGGAGTACTGCTTCCAGACCGAATCTATAATGCCCGGGTTTCTGGATAATTCTTAAGTCTTCACCCACCAGGGGGCGAATTTCTTCATTCAAGACTCTTCCCCCCGATAGGCCTTCTCCAAAAATTCCCGGCAAAAAAGACAATCACCCTTTCTCCTGTCACCGAAGTTTAAAGGGCAAATATGATAGTTCTCCTGATAAAGACTGCGTAAATTTTCATAACCGGCCTGGCCTTTTTGAATTTCATCTTTCTGCCCCAGGATTATCTTCTTCAATTCTTCATTTTCATTTTTTAATTCCTGGTTTTCCAGGTAAAGGTTGCCGGCCATTTCTTTTAACTTTTTCCACTTCTTTTCCCACCGGGTAAAGGCATCCTGGCATTCACCAAGGCGGGCCCAGAAATCTTTTTCCATGTTAACGCCTCCCGGGTTATTCATCTTCCTGTTTTTCCTTCTGGCAGGAACAACCACCAGAATTCTGGTTTTCCCCATTTTCATAGGCTTCGGATTCATAGCGAAGGCAGCACATTAACCTTCCGCAAATACCCGAAATCTTTGCTGGATTCAAGGCCAGGTCCTGAGCTTTTGCCATACGGATAGAAACAGGTTCAAAATTCCGCAAAAAGCTCTGGCAGCAGAGTTCGCGACCACAGGGGCCCATTCCTCCAATCATCTTCGCTTCATCTCGAACCCCGATCTGGCGGAGTTCAATCCTGGTCCGGAATACACGGGCCAGGTCTTTTACCAGTTCCCTGAAATCAACCCGGCCTTCAGCAGTGAAATAGAAAATTATTTTTTTGCGGTCAAAAGTATATTCCACGTCAACCAGTTTCATCGGAAGTCCGTGTTCATTGATTTTTTCCTGGCAGATTTTAAGAGCTTCTTTTTCCTGTTTTTTGTTTTCACCCAGCTGGGCAAGGTCATCAACAGTTGCTGGTCTTAAAACAGGTTTCAAGGGTTGCACAACATCTTCTTCTTTAACCTCCCGGGCTGAAATTACAATCTGCCCGATTTCCAAACCTCGCGATGTTTCTACAATAACCCAGTTCCCAAAACCCAGTGAGTGTCCATCTGGATCAAAATAATAGACCTTTCCTGCAGATTTAAAAGTAACTCCAACTACTGTTGGCATTTATCATCATTGCCTCCAACCATTTATTTTCAAAAGCGTGGCTTCGAGAGCCAAACGCCGATTGATCTTTCTATCAAATCCTCTTTGCAATTCATCCAGGAGGTTCAGGGCTTTTTCAAGATCTTCAATTTTCCAGCAGGGCCCTTCCTCCTGCAGCAAATCAGAACAGTCCCTGTTTAAAATTGCCTGCTTCTGTCCGTTCTGCCAGTAAAAAAGGTCCCGCAGCCAGTACTGCAGTAGCTGAAAAAACTGGAAATAATCTCCACTCCATTCCTTTTCCAGCCACTGAACCAGGCTATAAACATCAAGGAAAGATCCCCTGTCCATCCTGGACCAGCGGGAAATCAGTTCCTTTCTCTGTTCCAGAAATTTATCGTCCTCGGCCAGCTTACAGGCAAAACCCAGGCTTCCCCCAGAAATCTCAGCCAGAACTTTCCTTTTTTGCTGGTCCCCTATTTTACTTTTGAGGTAATTTTCAATTATATTCTTTCCCAAGTGGTTAAAAGCCACAGGGAATGACCGCGATATAATTGTGGGAAGAAGAAGTTTTCGATTATCACTGGTCAATATAAAAATTACATAAGAAGGGGGTTCCTCCAGTGATTTTAAAAAACTGTTTGCCGCCTCCCGGGTAAATTTTTCGGCCTGGCGGATAACGAATATTCGGTAGGCGCTTTTATAAGGTTTTAAGGTGAGAGATCGACGCAGTTCCCTGATTACATCAATTTTGATGGTCCGGTCTTCCACTTCGATCTCCTGGTAGTCGGGATGATTCCCGGTTAAAAACTGGTGGCAGGAAACACATTTCCCGCAGTACCCGGGTCCTGTTTCCTCGCAAAAAATCGAATGAGAAAATTCCCGAGCCGCAGTTCTTTTACCCACCCCGGCAGGACCGTGGAAAAGGTAAGCATGGTGATAGCGAGTCTTTTCCAGGTGCCCCTTTAATATTTTTTGGGCCCTGGTCTGGCCCAGAAGATTTTCTAAGGCCATGACCTATAATTTCTCCCATCTTTCTACATCAATAACAAACACTGTTGCGCCCCCAACCTGCACTTCAGTGGGGTAAGCCATACTTACATCAAGAGAATTGCCCACAGGAGCTACGGGAGTAACGGTTTTCTTTCTTGACTTGCAGTTGTTGCGGATAATTTCCATTGCCTTATCCACCTGCTCGGACTTGGTTCCAATCATCAGAGTAGTATTCCCTTCCCGCAAAAAACCCCCGGTACTGGCCAGTTTTGTAACCTGTAATTCATTTTCCACCAGGTCATTCATCAAATTACCCGCATCCTTATCATCTACCACAGCAATTACCAGTTTCAATTGTTCTCCCCCTTTCCCATCTGCGCCCTGCTCTCCAGCAGGGTTAAAACCTTTTTAAGAATTCTGTCCTGTAAGATCTCCGGGTTTTCTGTGGCGGGTAGAGTCCAGTAGTGGTCATATTCCCGGCTCATTTCCAGGTATCCATTTCTAACCCGCCGGTGAAAATCCAGATTTTCCTGTTCCAGGCGGTCAAATTCCTCCTTATTTCCCCTCTCCAAACCAACTTCTGGATCGAGGTCCAATAGAACTGTCAGGTCGGGGCGAAGGCCCGAACAAACCATCCGGTTAATTCTTTCAATTTCATCCCGGGGCAGGCCCCGGCCATAACCCTGGTAGGCAACAGAAGAGTCGGCGTACCGATCACTTATGATTATCCCTCCCTGGTCCAGGAAGGGGAGTATATTTTCATCAGTGTTTTGAGCCCGGGCAGCCTGGTAAAGAAGGAGTTCAGTCAAAGGGACAATCTCTCTTCCTTTTCGCAGCAGGACCTGTCTGATTTCTTCTCCCACCGCAGTTCCTCCGGGTTCCCGGACCAGCCGAACGAAATAACCTTTATCCCGCAGGGATTCTTCAAGTTTCCGAGCCTGAGTTGTTTTTCCTGATCCTTCAGGGCCTTCAAAGGTTATGAAAAAGCCTTTCTTCATTGTCCAGCTCCCCTTTGCATTATTCGCTACTTAAATTATTTCTCCTTTTCCAACTCCATTACCTGTATTTAAGGCAGAGAAATTGGAAATTCCTTATTAAAAATTCCTAAAGAAAAAGGACAGGAAAGCCCTGTCCTTTTAATCAACCATATAGTTTGGGGATTCCTTGGTAATAGTAACATCATGGGGATGGCTTTCCCTCAGGCCGGCGTTGGTTATGCGCATAAACCTTGATTTTTCTTGGAGTTCTTTAATCGTTGCTGTACCACAATAACCCATGCCGGCCCGGAGTCCTCCTACCAGCTGGTAAACGGTTTCAGAAAGAGGTCCTTTGTGGGGTACTCTCCCCTCGATTCCTTCAGGAACCAGTTTATTGTTTGCTTCCTGGAAGTAGCGGTCACTGCTGCCCTGCCGCATTGCTCCTATCGAGCCCATACCCCGGTATACTTTGTAACTGCGTCCTTTATATATTTCCAGTTCTCCCGGGCTTTCTTCAGTTCCAGCCAGGAGACTGCCCAGCATAACAGTTTCAGCGCCGGCAGCCAGGGCTTTCGTAATATCACCGGAGTGTTTAATTCCCCCATCAGCAATAATGGGGATGTCATGGGAGCGAGCCATTTTATAGCACTCATTCACTGCGGAGATCTGGGGAACACCAATTCCCGCAATTACCCTGGTCGTGCAGATTGAACCCGGCCCGATACCAACCTTCACGGCATCAGCACCGGCTTTAATCAGGGCTTCAGTTCCCTCGGCAGTTGCCACGTTGCCCGCTATCAAATCCACGTCCGGAAAATCACTTTTTATTTTTTCCACAGTCGAGAGTACGCCTCTGGAATGACCATGGGCAGTATCAACAACAATAACATCTACTCCAGCCCTGACAAGAGCCTCTACCCTTTCAATTGTATCCCCGGAAGTCCCTACCGCTGCGCCGACCATTAACCTGGACCTGCTGTCTTTGGCAGCCTCAGGGTAACGGCGGGCTTTTTCAATATCCTTAATTGTGATGAGGCCCTTTAAGGTCATATCTTCGTCAACAAGGGGTAACTTTTCAATCTTGTTTTCCCGGAGCAGGGTTTTGGCCTGTTCAAGCGTTGTGCCTACAGGAGCAGTAATCAAGTTTTCCCTGGTCATAACAGAGTGAACCGGCTGGCTGTAATCCTCGATAAAACGCAAATCCCGGTTGGTTAAAATCCCCACCAGTTTTTTTTCTTTATTTACAATGGGAACTCCGGAAATCCGGTACTTGGCCATCAGTTCTTCTGCTTCTGAAATCAAATTGTCCGGGTACAGATAGAAAGGGTCAACTATTACTCCACTCTCAGAACGTTTGACCCGGTCAACTTCTTCCGCCTGTCTCTGGGGAGAAAGGTTTTTGTGAATAATTCCCATTCCACCTTCCCGGGCCAGGGCAATGGCCATACGGGATTCCGTTACGGTATCCATGGGCGAAGAGAGCAGGGGAATCCTTAGTTCAATGTTTGCCGTAAGCCTTGTCCTCACACTTACCTCCCGGGGAACTATTTCTGAATACCCCGGGACAAGCAGGACATCATCAAAAGTAAGTCCCATTTCGGAAAATTTTTCTTCCATAATCAAACCCCACCCCCTTATTAAAATTTTCATAATTCTATCAAAATCTCCACCTCCTGTCAAGAACAGGAAGGATTATGATTGAATTATAACGAAGGAGTTATTAAATTATAACACAGGAGGGACCAGTTTTGGCTGCCAAAGTTTATTTTTCCAGTTTAAAAGCAACGAAAAGGAAAGAAAATCATGTCAGTAAATTGGCTAATCTCGCCAAGGCAGGCGGATTATGGGATAAGTTTAAAGAAAAGGAATTAATTGCAATAAAAATTCACTTCGGAGAGCAGGGAAATACCGGATTTATTAACCCCATTTATACCCGGGAAATTATTGCTCGCCTAAAAGAAAAGGGGTGCAAACCCTTCCTCACTGATACCAACACCCTTTACGTTGGAACCAGAGCAAATTCTGTTGACCACCTGGAAACCGCCCTTGCCCATGGTTTTGGTTATGCCACAACCGGAGCACCCCTGATTATCGCTGATGGGCTTACAGGAAAAAACTACATTGAAGTGGGTATTAAAGGAGAACACCTCAGTTCTGTTAGAATTGCAGGGGATATTTACAGTGCCGATGGTCTGGTAACAATGTCCCACTTCAAAGGTCACGTGCTGACAAGTTTCGGGGGAGCCATAAAGAATCTGGGCATGGGGCTGGGAAGCCGCAGCGGGAAATATAAAATGCACCAGGGCGCAATCCCTAACATAGATGAAGAAGCCTGCATTAAATGCGGGGAGTGCGTGGAGTGGTGTCCAGCTGACGCAATTATCATAACTCCCCAGGAAAGCAGGATCGATCCTGACCTCTGTATAGGGTGTGGAGAATGTAAGGTTACCTGTAATTATGAAGCCGTTAAAGTTTCGGGTGGAACTACCAATACCCGGGCCGTCCAGGAAAAAATGGTTGAATATGCTCTGGGAGGAATTAAAGGGAAAGAGAAAAAGATGGGTTATTTTAATTTCCTGATGGATATCACCCCCGAATGCGACTGTTGTGGCTGGAGCGATCGGCCAATAGTACCCGACCAGGGCTTTCTTTATTCCGACGACCCTGTAGCCATTGACCAGGCTTCACTGGACCTGGTTAATAAAGCAAGGGGATTTGAGGATAGTGCCTTGAAAGAAAATCACGAACCCGGGCAGGATAAGTTCAGGGGAGTTCATCCCGACGTCGACCCCGAAGACCAACTACAACACGCGGAAAAAATTGGCCTGGGCAGCAGAAAACATGAGTTGATTAACATTGATTAAGGGGCTTTCAAGCCCCTTCGCTTTTTAACTATAGAGCAAATAAAAAAGGGGCCTTCCAGCCCCATTTTTTATTCTTCTTGAATTAATTTTATGGAGTTGTCCATTCTAATCTCCAGGACACTCTCTATTATCGGGTTTTTTTCACCCTGATCCATGTATACCTGCACCTTGTAATTCTGGCTGGTTACACTTCGAACCAACCGTCCCAGTTCAGGAGAATAATACAAATAACCAAGTCCTGAATGTTTTACTTCAACTTTATTATTGGCTTCCTCTCCCAGTGGAGTTGCCCCCCAGTAATCAATCCGAGCTTCAATTTTATAACAATCGATGCCCTCTTCTTCAACTCTATCCAAAACTGTATATTTTACATTCGTATTAATCGACCTGATATTTCCTCCCTGAGGCAGGGTAAATTCCTGTTTGCTTTCCCAGGTAGTCCCAATCTCAAGCTCTTCCTGGGGAAAAGAGATGAAAATCTGCTGGCCCAGGGAAGAAAGGTTTACATGCCGGAAATTTCTCAGCTCTTCCTGGACCTCTTTCTCCAGGAGATTCCCTTTTCCGTCAATTAAAAAACTAAGCAATTCCCTACCCAAAATAGAGTCAAGCACTCCCTGAAATTCATCTTTCTGGTTGATGGGGTAGCTCCTGTCGGAACTATTTTTGGTAGTCATTGTCTGCTTAAAATCTCGAGTTTCCAGGGAATCAAAAATAACAGCAAAGCTGAAATTGTCCTCCCCTACCTCCCGGATAACCTGGGTTAATTCACCGAAAAGTTCCAACTCAGAACCTACAATTAAATTATTCGTTTCCATTGTGCTGGAAATTTTGAAAATATTCTGGTAGCGAATTTCTTCTCCAGAATCAAAATTATACCCGAAGGAACCTGCTGCCGGAAGCGTCACTGATATGCTCATTATTAGAACAAAAACTACAACCCCAAACCTGTTTTGCATCTTTCCGACCTCCCTCCGTCCTTACCAGAGAAATTCGGCAAGGACCGGTTAAAAACCTGCAAAAATAGTATCAAGCGAAATAAAAAGGGGGACCAGTACAGGAACCATTGCTGAAAGCATTGCCCCACTAAAAAAAGCAGGCAGGACAACTTCTTCTCCCGCGACCTTTTTAATCAGGGGCAGGGTCACATCCATTGTAGTTGCCCCTCCCGGTGCAATTGCAGTCAGCGAACCAAGATATTTTGCTACAAGAGGCAGGGAAAGAATTGCCAAAACTTCTCGAAAAACATTGGATAAAAAGGCAAGGGTCCCCAGTTCAACACTATGTAATCCTGTTAATAATACTCCCGAAAGACTGTACCACCCAAAACCCGCTCCCACAGCCGCAGCCTGATTTCCCGCGATACCCAGGATATACCCGGCAATTACCGCACCAAAAATACTGCCAGCTGCAATCAAAAAAGGAAGCAGGATAATTCTCCAGCCCAGTCTGCCCAGGCTTTTAAAAATTTGGGGATTAAATCCCAGGTCAAGACCGATCCCCCAGAGCAACAGTGCAAGGGCATAAACTATTAACTGGTCCAAGTAGGCAATCCAGGTGGGCGGGATAATTATCCCCAGGCCAAAGCCCCCGGCAAGTGAAGCCAAAACAAAAATCATCAAAAAACCACGCCCCCGACCATCCCCAATCTTAAAACCGGGAGGGCCTGCCTGCATCCATTTTCGCCGGGGAGAAATGAATTGTAAAAAAAGCAGGCTTCCAGCTATACTTCCCCCTGCTAGAGCCAGGGCCTGCAACCCAATTTTATCCAGTTGCCCCCAGAGTTCCCGGTCACCGCCTATTTGAGCTCCCATAGCTCCGAGTAAAAGGGCCAGTGCGAGATTAATACTAACTGCAATTAAAGGTCGCCAGTTGGGGGGAATTATTTTCCAGTAGCCCATTGCCAGACCGATTAGTAAGAACAATATTATCCATCCCAGATCCATTGAATTGCGGCATTCCCTGTAAAGTCAGGTTGGGTTTTTGCCTTCCCTCCCCTTTTCACAAAAATTTACCCTTCCCCGCCAAAAATTCCAGGCAGGAAAGAGTTTATTGCTACATTATTCACTAATTCCTCGTAAGCTTACTTTTTCCTGCATATTATTTTCCGGGATCCCTATTCGGGGATATCTAAAAGAGAAAAAATATCATTCCCCACAAATTGATCCGGGTCTAAAAAAGCTTCCGGGGTTCTGATAACCCAATGCAGGTGGGGTCCTGTGGAAAAACCCGTACTGCCCATTTCCCCAATTTTCTGTCCCCTTTCCACCATATCGCCGACTACAACTTCTATTTTGCTCAGGTGGCTATAGCTGGAAAAAATCCTGCCCCCGTGATCAATAATTATTGTTTTTCCTGTTACCAGAAGATCTTCGGCCAGTTTAACCTTACCCTGGTTAACACTTTTTATCGGGGTCCCTGCTTCATTGGCAATATCTATACCCGAATGGCGATTATTAAGTTCATTATTTACATAACGGGTATGCCCAAAACCCGTCGTCCTCCACCCGGTGGTAGGAAGTATAAAATCTTCCTCCCAGAGGGGCATTGTTATTGGATTGGAATAAGCATTCTGGACTGCCTTTTGGTCTCTGCCCCGCCGTTCAATTATCTCTTTATCTTCTTCGCTGGGACGGATCAATTTTTCCTGCTCCTCTGAAACCGTAAGATGGCTTTCCGAAAAATCTCCATCCAGAACCACAATAGTCCTGGTAATTTCCTTTTCACCCAGATGAATTTTCAATTGGTAATCTCCCGGCTGGGTCCAGTACGAAATCCCGAAAAAAGCCACCCAGCCCATTTCCCAGGGGATAAAATGAAGATTAACTCCCCGGAAAGTTCCGGTAGGGGCATGTTCTGTGGTCTCAACTTTTAACACCAAAAGCTCTCCCTGTTTCAGCTCCCCACTATTTAAATAAAGGATCCCTTCTCCTGCAAGGGCAGGAAAAGTTAAAACCACCAACAAAAATATAACCCCGAGAAATTTTACCATGAGCTTCTCCTCATCCTTCCTTTTTCCCTACTGTAGCCATGTAAATAACAAGCTCTTCCACCCCATCAACACCAAGCAAACGGTGTACCTCCTCGTCATCGTAAGCACCAATGGCACAGACCCCACACCCTAGGGCTTGGGCAGCAAGGTAAAGGTTCTGGCAAACATGACCTGCATCAAGGTGCAGGTACCGATAACCCCTTTCCCCGTAACGCCAGTTCATCCGGTAGGGAATACCTGTCCAGATAAAAGTAACTGCGCTGGTTGAAATCATTTTCTGGCCCAGGCAGGCTTGGGTCATTGGTTCGGCTAACTGGTCATCCTTTTTTTCCTGAATCAGGATATGTTCAGGGGGGTGGTAACGATAAAGACCCGGCGCCAGGGGATCAACCCGGTTGACAAGCAGGTATGTTTCTAGAGCATGCCTTGCTCCTGCAGAAGGGACTGTTCTAAGGGTCGCATTACCCATTTCCCTGATAACACCCTGAGTTGTCCAGAGCAAAAAGGTTAATTCGGGAAGAGTCAGGGGTTCATCGTTATATTTCCTTATGCTCCTCCGATCCCTGATAGTTGCAAATAGGCTTTTATCTTTAATCTCAAGGTTTTCCGGGTCTGGAAGGAATACAGTTTGTTCTGTTCTCCCCATTCCTTTGGTTTGAGGTGGCTGCTCCATGCCTTTCATTTGATCGGACAGGCTGAGCCTCCTAATCTGGGTTTCCATCATAAATTTGCACCCAATATTTTCAGTCATTTTTCAACCTCCAGTTCCTTCTAAATAAATTCATCGATCCGGGTTATAATTCCCGCCGGAAAATCATCGCTTAATAATAACCACGAAATCACCCGGGCCACTTCCTCTGGCGGCAGCAATTTGTTTTCCTTTTTGTAGTTGATAAATTTCTGGACATCCCTGAATTCATCTTCCCCTCTTTCCCTGATCTGAGCCTGCATCTGGGTATCAACAACACCCGGGGCCAGGGCACAAATCTGTACGGGGAATTCCTCTCCCTCCTGTTCGGTTGTAACACAGCGGGTAAACATATCAATACCCGCTTTCGAAGAACAGTATGTTGACCAGCCAAAAACCGGCCTCTGGGCCGCCCCTGAAGTAATATTAATTACCCTTTTTGTTCCCCGCCAGGTCTGAACCATTTCAATAAAAAATCTGGTTAATAAAACCGGGGCAAGGAGGTTGACATTAAAGCCATCCTGGATCGAACCGGGATCATTCTGGGGGAGCGGACCCACGGGTTCTATTGTTCCGGCGTTGTTGACCAGAAAAACTCCTTCTGCAGAATTCAGGTCAATTTCAGCAAATATTTTTTCCATAAGCCCTTTTATGGCAGAGATTTGGCCCAGGTCAAAGCTAAAATGGGTTAATTTTGCTCCCCGGGAAGCTGCGATTTCTTTGAGGTTCTGATTATCTCCTCGAGATATGCTGAATAGATAATTTCCTTCTCTGAGCAGCCGCTCAGAAAGTGCCGCACCAATCCCTCTTGAAGTCCCGGTGATAATAAAGTAGTTCAAAAAATCCCCTCCTATCTTTCAAATTTGGCCAGGAAAGTGTTATCAATTAACCCAATAAACTGGTCAAAGATAAGGGCAAGCAGGGCCGCCTGAATTGCTCCTCCCATTACCAGGGCAGGATTATTCCAGACCAGGCCGGCTACGATAGGGACACCCAATCCTCCAGCACCAATTACACTCCCTGCTGTTGCAGTCCCAATATTTATTATGACCGCAATCCGGAGGCCCGCCAGGATAATCCTGCTGGCCAGGGGTAATTCCACCTGGGAAAATCTCTGCCGGGCATTCATTCCCATTCCCCGGGCAGCGTCAAAAACCTCTTCTGGAACTGATTCCAGACCAGCAACTGTGTTCCGAACTATGGGCAGGATGCTGTAAAGGAAAAGGGCAAGAATTGTCGGGCGAAAACCAAAACCCAGCATGGGAACCGCCAGTGCAAGGACTGCAATAGGAGGAAAGGTCTGGGCAAGGGAAATCAGGTCATTAACTGCGGGCAGAAAATCTCTACCAGCCCTGCGGGTTACAAAAACTCCCAGGGGAAAACCAACCCCAAAGGCGATCAGGGTTGAAATTAAAACCATTGCCAGGTGCTGGCGGACCAGAACAGTTCCCGGAATCCGCTGGTAAATGTGCACGGTTTCACGGGGAAAAAGCACTTTTAAAAACCATTCCAGAGGGGCAGGATTGACAAGGATGAAGATGAAAAATAAAACAAGTCCCAACAGATAAACCCAGCGAACCTTACTGCCAGCCATCCTCATTCCCCCTCTCTTCTTTGATAATTCCCCGGGGAGTGAGGCGAATGGTTAACTGCTGCATTAATTTATCAGCTATTAATGCCAGGGCAATAACCGGGAAAACCCCAAGGAGAATAAGGTCGTGGGCAGCCTGCCCCAGGCCCTGGAAAACGAAAACTCCAAATCCCCCCGCTCCGATTAACGCCGCAAGGGTGGTATTGCCGATTGTTTGAACAAGTGAAGTTCGAATCCCGGTTAAAATCAAGGGCATGGCCAGCGGAAGTTGGATCTGGAATAACAGCTGGCGGGAATTCATTCCCATTCCTCTGCCGGCCTCAACTGTTTTTTCATCAAGCACCTGGAAAGAAGTGTAGGTGTTCCGGAGAATTGGCAAAAGAGCATAAAGAATTAAGGCAACCATGGCCGGGAACCAGCCAATACCGCCAATTCCCAGTTCTCTGAGAAAAGGAAATCTCTGCGAAAAGAAGGCCAGGGGACCAATAAGCAAACCGAAAAGTGCAAGGGCAGGAACGGTTTGCATCGTATTGGTCAAAAAGAAAACAGGCCTTTCCCAGGTCTTTCTCCGGTAAATAAAGATCCCCAGGGGCATTCCCACTGCAGTTGCTATCCCAACAGCTGAAAAAGATATAAAAAGATGATTGAAAAATTCCTGACGGAAGCGGTTCTGCCTGATACTCAACTCTTCCATTACAGAAATTCCACTCAAACCTCCACCGGTTATCAGGATAAAAACTCCTGCGAGGGCAGACCAGGATAAAAGCCAGGTTTGCCAGTTATTCCCGCTCCAAACCTTGCGGGCAGCAAGAATGACCAGGTAGGCCCCCAAAACCATTACCCAAAAACCCGCACCCAGGGAAACCCGGCCAAAAGTATACTCTTCAGGAAGCAAAATACCCGATTGAAAACCAGCCCAGAAAAACAGTAATAATATGATTAAATTGGCTCCTATACCTGCTCCAAAAGCAGCCCGGGAATCCCCCCGGCTGACCAGGCTTAAAAGGCCAATCATTATCCACACAACTACCAGGAGAAACAAAGCTGCTCCCGGAAGGCTTTCTTCCCAGCCGGCAGGAGTTCCTCCCGCAAGGCGGCTGGGTTTAATCCGGAGAAAGGGCAAAGAAAAGGAAAGCAAGCCAGTAATTACACCGAGCATTGCTACCCGGTCAATATAAATCCGGATCAAACCCACCACCTCCGTTTAAATCAATCTATTAACCCTTCTGCTTCCAAATGTTCTCTTGCTACTGCCCTTGCGTCACGGCCTTCAAGGGCAATAGCGGCGTTCATCCTCTGCAGGGTTTCCAGATTGAGGGAGGCAAAAACCGGCTGGAGGATTTCTTCAATTTCAGGATATTCTTCAAGGATTGCCTCCCGGACCAGGGGAGCGGGTTCGTAAACTGGCTGGACTCCCTTGCTGTCTTCTAAAACAATTAAGCCGAGAGCTGAAACTGGCCCATCAGTCCCATAAGCCATGGCAAAATTAACCCCATCTGTTCCTTCTCCAGCGGCCTGGATTGTCTGGGCGGTATTGCCTCCTGCAAAAATCAAGAGCTGGTCCTGTGTCAGATTAAATCCGTAAGCCTCTTCAAAGGCGGGTAGTGCATCCACTCGGGTAACAAATTCTTCCGAGGCAGCAAGTTTAACCCTCCCACCTTCGTTTACATAGCGGCCCATATCTTCCAATGAAACCAGGTTATTTTCTTCTGCCACATCACCCCGGACAGCTATAGCCCAGGTATTGTTGGCTGTTGCAGGCTCAAGCCAAACCAGTCCATTGGCCTCCCGGTCCAGGTCCCTAACAGTTTCATAACCCTTCTGGGCATCCTTCCAGATTTCGGGATCAGTATCGCTAAAAAAGAAACCACCATTGCCGGTATATTCCGGATACAGATCTATTTCATCATTGATTATGGCCTGCCTTATTACATTGGTCGGTCCAAATTCCGTCCGGTCGTTCACTTCAAACCCCTCATTCTCTAGGGCCAGGATTATCATCTGCCCCAAAAGAGCCCCCTCGGTGTCAATTTTAGATGCAACAGTAACCGGGCCTTTTGCTTCTTCCTCTCCCCCACATGCGGAAAAAAGTAGAGAAACCGATAAAAGAATAAGCAAAAACATTTTTTTTGACATTGATTTTACCTCCTTAATAAAGCACTGAAACAGTTGGCCTATATTTAAAAAATTTCAGCGTCAACCCCGATTTTCCTGCTTTTTTCCCTGGTGGGGGAAGGCTAAATTAATGGGATCCAGAAGGGATTTTAGCTGCTGGTTGGAAAAGTGTTTTTTTTCTATAAGGAGATCTATGACCTTGATTTTCCTTTTTGCTGCTTCCTGGGCTATGGCCGCAGCCTGTTCATAGCCAATAATGGGAACGAGAGCAGTTGCAAGCCCCGGGCTTAACTCCACAAGTTCCCGGCAGCGATCGGGATTTGCTGTAATCCCTTTAACGCATTTTTCCGCGAACCTTTCGCAACCTTTTTCCAAAAGTTCGCTGGATTCTAGAATATTATGTGCCATTAACGGCATCATAAGGTTTAACTCCAGCTGGCCCCCAAACCCTCCCACCGTTACTCCCAGGTCATTACCTATTACCCGTGCAGAAATCTGGGCCAGAGCTTCGGCCAGGACAGGGTTAACCTTGCCCGGCATAATCGAAGAACCGGGTTGCAGCTGGGGCAGGTTAATTTCTCCCGGGCCTCCATTGGGTCCAGCGGCCATCACACGGATATCATCTACAATTTTTCTCAAGCTTACCGCCAGATTCTTCAGGGCAGAACTCATTTCCAGAAGATCCTCCCGGGCTCCTTGAGCTTCAAAGTGGTTATTTGCTTCCCGAAGTGGTAGACCGGTTAATTCCTGGAGATATCCAACCGCCAGACCTGCAAAACGGTAATGGCTGTTTAAACCCGTTCCAACTGCAGTTCCACCCAGGGGAACTTCCAGTAAAGCTTCGCCGGCATTTTCCAGGCGCCGCAGGCTTTTCTCAATCATTCCGGTGAAACCAGAGAATTCCTGGCCCAGGGTCACCGGAACCGCATCCTGGTAGTGCGTCCGCCCCAGTTTGACGATTTTTTCCAGATCCCCTGCTTTTTCTTTTAACATAGTTCTCAGATTTTCAAGAGCAGGGAAAAACCTTTCCTCCAGGGCTTCTAAAACCGCCAGGTGAATTGCAGTAGGGAAAACATCATTGCTGGATTGCCCCAGGTTAACATGGTCGTTGGGATGAACGGGGGAATATTTACCAAGTTCAGCACCTAAAATTTCATTGGCCCGATTGGCTATAACCTCATTTATATTCATGTTGGACGAGGTTCCCGAGCCGGTCTGGAAAATATCTACTGGAAACTGGTCATTAAACCTGCCTTCAATTACCTCCTCTGCGGCAGTAATAATTGCCCTGGCCTGCTTTTCTTCCAACAATCCCAGCTCAAGGTTGGACCTGACGGCAGCAAGTTTTACCAGGCCCAATGCTTTGATCAGCCCAACGGGAAGAGTATTTGAGCTGAAGGCAAAATTTTCAACTGCCCGCTGGGTTTGAATACCCCAGTAAACCTCTGCAGGAACTTCCATTTCTCCCAGGCTATCCTTCTCCCTCCGCATCTTTTCCATTTTAACCGCCCCCATTTTTTTGAATTATTTACCTCATAATACCACAAAAAACTGGCTTTCCAAAGGAGAAGGCCGGCTGCTTATCGAAGTTCCATTTAATTCGACAAAGTAGAGGTGGATAAAATGAATACACTGATTAAGCCCAAAAAACTAAACCCCGGCGATACCATGGGAATATGTGCCCCTTCAAGCCCCCACCGCTCCAGGCAAAACTATTATCGCGCTGCTGCTGCGTTAGTAAACCTTGGTATAAAAGCGGTTCCCGCCCCCAACCTCTGGAAGAAAAACGGCTATCTCGCCGGAAGCGACAGGGACAGGGCGGAAGATCTTAACGAATTTTTTTCCCGGGGAAATATCAATGGAATCATGGCCATTAAAGGCGGTTATGGATCAGCCCGCATCCTGGAATTTCTGGACTGGGATATCATCCGGAAAAACCCCAAGGTTTTTATTGGGTTCAGCGATATAACTGCTCTCCACTTGGCCATTCAAAAAGAAGTTGGTCTGGTCACCTTTCACGGCCCGGTTTTTTCCCAGATGGCCCCCGAAAGACAAAACCCCTACATAATCGAAGGTTTGCGCAAAGCAGTGATGAATTCCAAGCCAATAGGGACAATCCCTCCCGCTCCCGAGGAAGAACCATTTACCTATACCATCAATCCCGGCCATGCCGAAGGACCCCTGGTGGGAGGCTGCCTTGCGCTTATTGCCCAGGGATTGGGGACCCCCCACGAAATAGATACCAGAGGAAAAATTCTCTTTTTCGAGGAGGTCGGAGAGGAACCCTATAAAATTGATGGGATGCTTCATCAACTTTATCGCGCCGGTAAGTTGGAGGAAGCAGCTGGAATAGTTGTGGGAGAATGCAGCAAGTGTAAACCCCGCGAACATTCCCCTTCTTTTAACACTGGTTCCTTTATTTTAGAAGAGGTTCTGGCCGATATTATTGGTTCTCTTGATATTCCAGCTTTTTACGGGTTACCTCTGGGCCACGGTCGAAATATTGCCACCCTGCCCCTGGGGGTAAAAGCCCGCATGGATGCCTACAACTGTGAATTAACCATCCTGGAAAAAGCTACCCAGGATTGAAAGGAGAAAAGCATGGACAAAAAATTTTTAAAACTATTCTCCCGGGAAATTTCTGGAGAAAGAACCTTCCGTTACCTAAACCTGATCGTCCAGCACCACAGGATCCAGGCCAGCCCTGGATTTAGGGACGCCGCCATAACCTGCCAGGAGATACTGGCCCAAAATGGTCTCCAGGCCGATATTATTTCCTACCCTGCCGACGGCAAATCCCGTTTCTTGGCCAGTCAGGCCTTGCTGGAGTGGAAAGCCTCTAAAGCCAGGCTCGAGTTGATCCAGGAAAAAGAGACTGAAATCCTGGCGGACTATGAACACAGTGAATTATCTGTCATCCAAAGGCTTGGCTCAACTCCCCCTCAGGGAGCAGAAGGCCCCATTGTTAGAGGGGATAAAAAGGATGAGCTTCCTCCGATCAAGGGTAAATGGTTGTTGACCAGAGCAGCACCTGAAACCGTCCGCAGCAAAGTCATTAAAGAAAAGGGGTTGGGCATTATCTACGATGGAATGCCCGCTTTGCCTCCGGTACGGGAAGAGGGGGGCTTGCCCCATAACCGACAGTATACTTCTTTCTGGGGTCTAAACGAAAATGAAAATCCCCCTGGATTCGTCCTGACCCCTGCCCAGGGCAAAAAAATCCGGGCCAAACTGGAAAAAGGAGAAAAAGTTTCCGCCCGGGGTTTTGCCAAAACCAGTTTTTACAGCGGGAACTTTGAAAATCTGAGCCTCCTCTTTCCCGGGGAAAAAGAAGAAGAAATTCTTCTTATCGCCCATCTCTGCCATCCCAGACCTTCCGCAGGAGATAACGCTTCTGGGTCAGCAGTTCTTTTGGAAATTGCTACCGCCCTGAAAAAATTGTTGGGTTCGGGGGAAATACCCCCTCTGAAATACAGTATCAGGTTGCTCTGGGTTCCTGAGATGACTGGAACTTATGCTTACCTTGCCTCTCGGGTTAATAATTCACCCCGAATTCTTGCAGCCCTAAACCTGGATATGGTAGGGCAAAAACAGGAAGTAGGCGGAGGGTCTCTTATTGTGGAAAACCCTCCCCTCGCTTCAGCTTCCTGGGGAGCAGACCTCCTGCAGTCCATACTGAAAAACCCCTATTTCCATAAAGCCCAGAATCCCTACCAGACTGCCAGTTTTCCGGGTTTCACCTGGCGAACCCTTCCCTTTTCCGGCGGGAGCGATCATTACATCCTCTCCGACCCTACCGTTGATATTCCCTGCCCGATGCTGATTCAGTGGCCGGACCGCCACTACCACACTGACGCTGATCAGCCCGGGACAATTGACCCTCTTATGCTCCATAATGTAGGGTGCATCGCAGCAACTTATGCCTCCTTTCTTGCAGCTTTGGATCCTGCTGGTCTCGAATTCCTCGCTAAGCAAATGTTTGCCTCCTTTGCCGCGGAGATCAGCTCCCGGCTATCAGGAGGCCAACTGACAGATAAAAAATTGGACTGGCTGCTCGAAAAAAAACTCGAACATCTCCAGGATTTAAATAGATTCAAGGAAACATTCGATACAACAAAATACATAGAAAGCCTGCGGCAGATTGCCCTTTCTTTCGCTCCCCTTGCTGAAAAAGAAAAGTCCAGAAATTTCTCCAGAGAAAAACTACTACCCAAACGCCTTGTTCCCGGGCCTCCAGATCAGCGGTTTTTTCAACGTGAACTGGAAAAAGCAAATTTAAAAGAAAAATTTGAAAAAATCTGCAAAGATTTTGGGGGGAAAAATCAGTCCGCCAAAGGTTATGCCACCCACCTCCTTTACTGGGTTGACGGAAAAAGAACTTTTGAAGAAGTAGTTGAAAATACCTACTGGGAAACCGGGATTGAGTCCCTGGATTTTGCATTTGACTATTTCCGGCTGTTAGAAGAAATCGACCTTCTCGAATTAAATCGGCCCTAAAAAAGAATAGCCAGAGAAATTTTGATTATTTATTACCAGGGAATAAGGGTACCTTCCAGAGGTTTTTCAACACAAAAAGCCGGCTCTTTTTTAAGAACCGGCTTTTCCTTGCTTTGCTTTGCTATTCTATTCTATTCTATTCT
>SKTZ01000083.1 GCA_007122335.1 Bacillota bacterium | reverse complement strand
GCTTTCCCATAGACTTCTTTTTCACCTTTCAAAAATTTGTTTCTCTTGCCCTTTATACCTCTGCTCGGAGGTTGCAAAATTACGTCCGTTATAGATAATATGCATTTTTTAAATCCCCTTTAATATTCAGCTCATATCCCTGATGCTAGCATCGCCCCCAAGAGAAAATTCGGATAATTACTAATAGACACAAAAAAATAGGATATCTCTTTAGTTTCAACCTGAATTAAAAACCCCCGACTCAACTGCCGGAGGATTTCCAGTTTTCATTTACCTAATATCTCTTTAGTGCACAATACCCCATTAAAAACTTAATACCCAAATCAAATTTTTCCGGGAAAAAGCCTTCTTAAAACTTGATTACATCCAATTCTCTTTTCCAAACAAACCTAGTAGTTTTTTCATGTTAATAAAAACAAAAAGAGAAAAAGAGGGGTTTCCCCCTCCTTTAAAAGCTTATGCCTTATTTTTATTCCACTTTTACCAATTATAATTTTAAGAATCCTTGTATTCAAAGAATTTCAATCCGACCAGCGTTCAGGCAACTCATTTACCTCTATTTCCAAATCAGAAATATCTGAGTAAACCCCTTCAACTTTTGTTTCTCTTGGAAAATCTCCTTCAAAATCCAACCTATCCTCGTCCTCCTCGGATATATAACCAATCTTTAAAATTACTTCTTCCCCGTAAGCTTCAATACTAAAAGACCCATCGCTATCAATTACTGAGCGCCCCCCAAAAACATCAATTGCCAGTTGAACAGCAGCTCCCTCAAAAGGTTCTCCATCCTTATAAATTGTTCCACTTAGTTCATGCTTTGGGAAATCCTGATGTTTAAGATATTTAAAATGAAATTCTTCATTATCTTCATTGGTAAATCCAATTTCTATTAATCCTATTCCTTTGGCCAATACATAGTACCCTTCTCCAGGACCTGTATAAGGGGACCCTTCTTCCTGAGGTGTGTTATCTTTAATGTTAAATTTTATACAATCATAAAAATCTTTCCCGTTCATTTCATACTCCCCTAAATATTCTAAGGAAAATTCCTGGTTCCTCGAAGATATTTCCCATTGATCGCCGCATTGGAATTCCTCGGGAATACTGATTGTTCTAAAAACGTTCCAAGTATTGCTAACAGGGGAACCGTAGTTGAACTCGTGTAATTTTTTTTCGTCCCTTGAATTCCATACCCCTCCTAATGCAGAGGTTCGCATACTGTTTTGACCATAAGCTGAATCTAAAGGGATACAAGTCACGAAGGTCGCAGTTTCTCTACCAGAAGAGGGATAAACATCTTGAAAAACCACCCAGGCTTCCCTTTGGATTTCCCTGTAACCATCGTTTATTTGGTATTTTATTCCTCGCCCAGGAGTGGTGATAAAGTAATCCTCTGCCAGCATTTTTTCTTCTTCCTTCTCAACATAAAACGGTTGACTAACTTTCCCAGAAAGACCATCAGCATAAGCCCGGACCCAATAATATTTATCTTCCTCAATTTCGGGATAATTATTTTCTGATACCATGGCTAATGGAAAACCTAAACTATTTGGATCATCGCTTTCTGTTTGATAAACAGCATATACAATGGCATTATCAATTTCGTCCCAAAAAAGCATCTCTGCTTCAACTCTTAACCCTTCAGGAGCTTGGGGAGATGAAGGAACAATCATTCTTGCTATTATTTCTCCGCCCTTTTTCTCGATTTTTAAATTAACTTCTTTTTCCTGGGTTGGAAGCAGTAATACCTCTTCTCCTAAAGATGTTTCTCCTTCTAGGTGAATTATTAATTGCCATCTGCCCGGAACTAATTCCAGGCCCTCTTCCCCATTCTCAAAAATTACACCTTCGTCATAAGTTTTAGCCAGCTCCATATCTTCAAAGCCGGGGTATTTTAAGATAACTTCTTCCACCTCATAATCCCCAGTAATTTCTACTTCTAATTTATTTGCAGGCAGTGGGTATAATGGAACATCAATTTCTACCAAGCTTTCCTCTTCAATTTCTGGGCTTGTTTTTTCTCCCTCGTATATCACCCTATATTCATCTTCTTCAGACATAAAAGAAATTTTTCCAACTATTTCTCCTTTGACCTTATATGCTTTCCCAGATTCAATTTCCCCAAAAACAACTTCCTTGTTCTCAGAAAAATCCTCGATTGTTTTTTCATCGATAGTTACTCCATCCTTAATTAGGGTAACTACAGCTTTTTCCACAAAAATATGTTCCTCAATTGTTAATAAATCTATTCCCTTTAGTAGTTCCTCGGGAATCTCAAGAGAAACTTTAATTCCATGTGCAGGAATTTTTCCGTCAAAATCTTCTAACGCCCCACAACCCATTAACAAAATTAATCCTAAAAATAGACTAATTAGAACAAAAACACTTTTTTTGATTTTCCTCACTCTCCTTTACATCTTAATTTAAAAAACATCCTCAAAATAAAAACGAAAAATTTATAGGGGAATTAGTTTTCCCTTAAAATTTTTCCACACCTTAATAATTTTCTCGGCTTCCAAAAATTTCCCTTCAAGAAATTTTTTTGCTCCTTAAGAAAATAATTCCTTTTTTAGCTCTAATTACAATACACCATCCCAGTTGCGAAAATTAATTTGCATTTGCAATTCCTACAATCGCCGACTTCTCCAATTTCTTATCGGGAATTAGAAATTTCTCTGAAAATCTTGCCCTTGGTTTATTAAACGCCTCATAGATACTCCCATCTGGTCTTACTCCAACAGTCTTAACCGGCCAGAATTCAATGAACCCCCTGATCTTCTTCTCCATACACACTTCTTTCAATTGCTCTATTGCTTCCTCTAGATCGGTTCCCTCGGGAAATTCCATGGTCCTATAGAAAGCAGGATGGAGCCTTAACATTGCCTTTTTT
>SKTZ01000075.1 GCA_007122335.1 Bacillota bacterium | reverse complement strand
TAAACAGAAAAAAATGACACAAATTCTAAAGCTAATTATTAAAAATAATTTGTTATTGCTTTCTCAAAAAAATTACCTCCTGTCAAACCTATAAAAAAAATTACGGAGAAACCTTTCAATATGTTTAATCTTTTATCACTTGGATATCACATTTTTCCTTTACACTGATTCCAACAATAAAGAAAAAGACTTAAAGGAGGTATTACGGTGAGAAGCAAAAAGCTAATCCTTCTTCTTGTGGTTCTCCTTGCCCTGGGAGCAATTGCTATGGCTGGCTGTGGAGCACCTCCCGAGGAAGATTTTGAAATGGAAGAACCTCTAGAAGATCCTGAAATGAACGATGATCCTTTCGAGGATCCTGATCTTGACGCAGATGATCCTTTTGACGGCTCTTAATAAAACTTAAAGAGAAAATAGGGAGGTACTATGAGATTTAACAAACTTGTTCCGGTACTGTCGGTGGTGTTTCTTTTAGCAGGAATATTAAGTTTTGGAGCTATTTCTGCAGCAGAAGATGTTGTGATTGTTTCAGTCAATCTTGATGAAATAGCGGAAGTCCACCCTGCCTTCCATAAAGCTCAGGAACAGTTTATGGAAGAGGTCCAGGAAATGCAAGAGGAATTAGCAGAAATGGATGAAGATGAGGCAATGGTAGCCCGGGAACAGATGGACATGGAATTAGAGCAAAAGGCGATGGAGTATCAGCAACAGGCCATGCAGGAAATTAGAGACGATGTAGAAGAAATAGCTGAAGAATTAGGATATGACTATATAGTGGTAGAAGGTATGCTCCTGGCTGGAGAAGCACAGGAAGATGTTACCGAAGAAATTCTGGAAATAATTGAAGAAGATTACAGTTAAAACAGGCTCCTGATTTGCCCCGGTGTTTTCACACCGGGGCAAAAACTATTTTCGGGGGGGATTAAATTTTTGAAATAAGGAAAAAGAAGGATAATAAAAAAAAATTGGAGAATCATATGGAGAAATGTTTTCCAAAAAACGGGGGGCAGCATGGAAATAATATTGGAAATATTCCGGGAGAAAGATTTGCTAATAAAAGGAAGGATCCTAAAAAGAGATGCAGTAAGAGGGGTGATTTTGGGCAAAAACGAAAAATTACTGATGGTATATTCAAAACATAGAGGGGATTATAAGCTTCCGGGGGGTGGAGTGCAAAAAGGGGAAACCCATGAGGATGCTTTAAAAAGAGAGATCAGAGAGGAGTGTGGTTTAAAGGTTGCTTTAATTAAAAAAATACTGGGCAAGGTAATTGAATATAAAAAAGCCCGGGATAAAGGCTACGATATTTTTCAAATGAATTCATATTATTTCATATGTAGTGTTTCAGGTGACCTGGAGCAAATGCAACTTGATGAATATGAGAAAAAACTTGGTTTTACACCAGTATGGGTGGAATTAGAAGAAGCGCTTGATACTAATAGAAAAATATTGAATTCAGAATCTGGCGATCCTAACTCCTGGGTGGAGAGAGAGACAAAAGTTTTAGAGTGGCTTAAAGAGAAAATGGTTTAGAATTATCAAGACATTTGATTTTTAGAGGGGGAATCAAATGAGAAAGGTACATGGAAACTTTCAGGGAACTGGCAGTGTTAATCTTTTTTTTCGGGCCTGGCTTCCGGGGAATCCAATTAAAGGAGTTTTACAGATTCTGCATGGTTTTGGGGAGCATAGTGATCGCTACGAAAATCTTGTAGAAAAACTTGTGCCGCAGGGTTTTGCTATCTTTGCTCACGATCACAGAGGGCATGGGAAAAGTGGGGGGATCCGCGGGCACATTGATTCTTTCCAGGACTATATTGAAGATACTCGGCAATTTTATGCCAGCGTTGTCCTACCCCGCTCCCAGAAAAAACCCATATTTTTGCTGGGCCATTCAATGGGGAGTATTGTTGCTCTTAATTATCTCCAGACCGAACAGGATCATTATCAGGGGGCCGTTTTATCTGGAACAGGTTGTGAACCCAAAAATAGCGGGCCGATGAATATCCTGGTCAAGGGATTGAGTTCCGCTCTACCCCGGGGAAAGTTCAAATTCCCCCTGCCGCCGTCTTTTATCAGCCGGGATCAGGAAGTAGTTGAAAAATATGAGAAAGATCCCCTGGTTGAAAGAAAGCTTTCTTTCCGCCTGGCGGGGGAATTATTTACCTGGTTTGAAAAAGGGGTTGAAGATGCCAAGGATTTATACCTACCAATTTTGTTACAGTGTGGTTCTGAAGATCAGGCCTTCCAGGGAGAACAGGTGCTTTTTAACAAGATCGGGTCAAAGGACAAGAAACTCAATCTATACCCCGGACTTTATCACGAAGTATATAATGAACTTGAAGAAGATCGGGAAAGAGTGCTTGATGATCTTTTAAACTGGCTTTTGGAACGTTTGGATTAAAAAATATTAAGCAGGGGGTTGCAGAAATGGGAGAATATATCCTAGCAATAGATCAGGGAACTACGAGCTCCAGGGCCATTTTATTTGATCAAAAAGGAAAGCCCCTCGCTTCAGAACAGCAGGAATTCAGCCAGATTTATCCTCAGCCAGGTTGGGTTGAACATGACCCGGAAGAAATCTGGAGAGTGTCTCTCGAAGTAATGCGGACGGTTATTTTCAAAGCAGGCATTGAGCCCCGTCAGATCGCTTCTCTTGGTATTACAAATCAGCGGGAGACAACCGTTCTGTGGGATAAAAAAACAGGAAAACCTATTAGTAACGCAATTGTCTGGCAGTGCCGCCGAACAGCAGATATTTGCACTGAATTAAAAGAAAAAGACCTGGAAAAAAAGTTTCGGGAAAAAACTGGCCTCGTGATTGACGCTTATTTCTCGGGGACCAAGATAAAATGGCTTTTGGATAATGTGGACGGAGCCCGGGAAAAGGCAGAAAAAGGAGAACTTGCTTTTGGGACCATCGATTCCTGGCTCGTATACAAGCTTACCGGGGGAAAGGTCCATATCACCGATTACAGCAATGCCTCCCGGACCTTAATTTTTAACATCCATGAACTTAAATGGGATGAAGAATTGCTTTCAATCCTGGGAATTCCCAAGGAAATTTTACCCGAGGTTTGCCCTTCGAGCCAGGTTTACGGGAAAGCCGATAAAACGCTTTTGGGTTCAGAAATTCCCATAGGTGGAATCGCGGGAGATCAACAGGCAGCAACCTTTGGGCAGGTTTGTTTTTTCAAGGGCATGGCCAAAAATACATACGGGACGGGTTCTTTTCTCCTCATGAACACCGGAGAAAAAGCCATTTCTTCGAAGCATGGTCTTTTAACAACAATTGGCTGGGGTTTGCAGGATAAAATTTATTATGCTTTAGAAGGCAGCATTTTTATTACCGGGGCGGTAGTACAGTGGCTCCGGGATGGACTGCGCCTTGTTGATGAAGCGAGGGACACTGAGTGGATGGCAAAAAGCGTTTCTGACACAGGGGGAGTATATTTTGTCCCGGCTTTTTCTGGCCTTGGTGCTCCCCACTGGGATATGTACGCCCGGGGTGTTATTGTCGGCCTGACCCGGGGAACTACAAAAAAACACTTGGTTCGAGCAGGTCTTGAGGCCATAGCCTATCAGTGTAGAGATGTGGTTGAGGCTATGGAACAGGATTCGGGTATCAAGATCCAAAATTTGCGGGTAGATGGTGGGGCAGTTGCCAACGATTTTCTCATGCAATTCCAGGCGGATATTCTGGATGTGCCTGTTGAAAGGCCCGTAATAACTGAAACCACTGCCCTTGGAGCAGCGTACCTTGCCGGGCTGGCCGTTAATTATTGGAAGGATATTGACGAGATTGCTCGAATCTGGAGAAGAGAAGAACTATTCAAGCCTCAGATGAATCCGGAAAAAAAAGAAAAACTATACTCTGGATGGAAAAAGGCTATTCAAAGATCCCGGAGCTGGGCGGAATAGATAGAAAAAAGGAGATGGACCATGCAGAAATTCGATGTAGTAATTGTAGGAGGAGGAGTTGTTGGCTGTGCCATAGCCCGCGAACTCTCCCGCTACAAAATCAAGGTTATCCTGGTTGAAAAAGAGAATGAACTGGGATGCGGAACCAGCAAAGCAAACACCGGCTTGATCCATTCCGGTGTTAATGTAAAAAGAGATTCCATCAAGGGAAGATTGAACCTGGAAGCAAATCCCCTTTTTGATAAATTGACCTCGCAATTGAATATTCCTTTTAGCCGCAATGGAAGCCTGGTGGTTGCCCACAACCGTGATGATCGCCAGGTTCTTTTGCATTCACTACAGGAAGCGAGAGAAAACGGAGTAAAGGGAGTCAGGTGGGTGGACCGGGATGAACTTTTGCAGCAGGAACCGGCTATAAATCCCGATACCTACGGAGCAATTTTTGCCCCGACCGGCGGGATTATCTGCCCCTTTGAATTTACCCTGGCCCTGGGGCAAAACGCCCGGGAAAATGGAGTTGTCTTTTCCCTTGAAAACAGGGCGCGCAAACTATTAATTGAAAATGGTAGAGTTGCAGGTTTGGAGACAGATAAAGGAACAATTAAAGCATCCTTCGTGGTCAATGCTGCTGGTATATTTGCTGACCAGCTAAATGCAGAAGAAAATAACGAAGGAATAAAAATTAAGGCCAGGCGTGGTCAGTACCTGGTATATGACCGGGAGTATCCGGTTAAAATAAAACACACCCTTTTCCCCCGGCCCACTGAAATTTCCAAGGGAATAATTGTAACTCCCACCATTCACGGTAATTTAATGATAGGTCCCAATGCAGAACAGGTGGAAGGGAAAAATGCTCTGGAAACAACTGAGGAAGGAATTGAGGAAGTTTTAAAAGGAGCAAAAAAACTTGTTCCCGGGATTGACAACAGGGGAATAATCAGGATGTTTAGCGGACTCAGGGCGGTTGCAGATAGTGATTTCGTGATTAAACCAGCGGAAAAAACAAAAGGTCTGGTTTTGGCCGTGGGAATACAATCCCCAGGACTCACGGCAACCCCAAAAATTGGAGAAGTTGTGGGAGAGCTCCTGCAGGAGATAGGCCTAAAATTATCTGCAAAATCAGATTTTCAACCTGAAAGGCCTTCGGGGATAAAAACCGGAGAAATGGATTATGAAAAAAGAGATAACCTTGTTGAAAAAGATAGGGATTACGGGCAGATTATCTGCCGGTGCGAGGGAATTACCCGGGGCGAAATAAGGGATGCTATCCTCTCCCCCTTAGGAGCAGTTACCATCGATGGGATTAAAAGGAGAACCCGGGCTGCATCAGGGAGATGTCAGAGCGGTTTTTGCGGGCCCCGTTTAATAGAGCTGCTCAGGGAGTTCGCTGGTATTTCCCCCCTGAAGGCTACCCTGCGGGGAGGAGAATCCCGGATTTTAAAATTTCGTTCCAAGGAATTGTTGCTGGAAGCAGGTGAAGATATTGCAGACTTATGATCTAGATGTCCTGATTATTGGCGCAGGCCCTGCAGGGTTAGGAGCGGGAATAAAAGCCCGGGAAATGGGTGCCCGCAGGGTCCTTGTTCTGGAAAGAGATTTTGAAGCGGGAGGAATTTTAAACCAGTGTATTCATAATGGTTTTGGTCTCCAGTATTTTTCTGAAGAATTAACCGGCCCAGAATATGCCGGCCGATTTATCCGTAAAGCTGCCCGGGCTGGAGTTGAGGTCCAGACTGATACCATGGTCTTAGAAGTTAAACCCTCCCGGGAGGTAATTACTTCAAGCAAAAAATATGGGCTGCAGAGGTTCAGGGCCAAAAGTGTTGTCCTGGCCATGGGTTGCCGGGAGAGAACAAGGGATGCAATCCAGATATACGGAACGAGACCTGCCGGAATTCTTACTGCCGGCACGGCCCAGCGTTATACCAATATTGAAGGTTTTCTTCCCGGCAGGCAGGTGGTTGTCCTGGGTTCAGGGGACATTGGTTTGATAATGGCCAGGAGGATGAAGCTGGAAGGCTGCCAGGTACAGGGAGTTTATGAGCTTCTTCCCTATACTAACGGATTGAGCAGGAATGTTGTCCAGTGTCTGAATGACTTTTCAATTCCCCTCTATCTGCAGCAAACCATTGCCCGGGTTCACGGGGACCATCGACTGGAAGGGGTTACCGCTGTTAAGGTAGATAAAAAGGGGAAAACTCTTCCTGGAACCGAAGAATTCGTTCCCTGCGACACCCTTTTATTATCAGTGGGTTTAATTCCGGAAAATGAGCTATCCCGCAAAGCGGGTGTGGAAATTGATCCCAGAACAGGGGGGCCAATTGTAAACCAGGGAAGGATGACAAACATCCCCGGAATTTTCGCCTGTGGAAATGTAGTCCAGGTTCATGACCTGGCAGATGATGTTACTGTGGAGAGTGAAATCGCTGGAATTTCCGCTGCCCTCTTTGAGCGGGGAAAAGAAACTGAACAAAAAGAAAAAATAGATGCTGGAAAAGGCCTGGGGTATGTTGTTCCCCAGGAAATAAACCTGGATAAACAAAGAGGAGAACCACTGCTTTTGTTTATGCGGGCGGAATTACCCCGGCAGAAGGTAAAAATTACAATTAATCAGGAAGGAAAAGAAAAACTTGCTTTTCCTTTACCTTTTATTAAACCTGGAGAGATTATAAAAATTACAATTGAACCGGATGATTTAAGGGAATTAATCCCGGGTAAGGATATCCAGGTTACAGTAAGGGGAGAAGGAAAAAATGGCTGAGAAAAAATTAATCTGCGTAATTTGTCCTGTTGGTTGCGAAATTATGGCCACAATTGAAAACGGTGAATTGAAAAAAATCAAGGGTTATCGTTGTGAGCAGGGTAGGGATTATGCCAGAGAAGAATTTACCTCTCCTTCTCGGATTTTAACTGCAACTGTGCGTATAAAAAGTAACCGGGTAGGGCAACTCCCGGTGAGAAGTACTGAGCCTTTGCCCAGGGAAAAACTGGAGGAAGCGATGTTTTCCCTGGCCAGGGTAAAACTTGAACCTCCCATTAAAGAAGGCCAGCTTATTCTTAAAGATATTCTGAAAACGGGTGTGGATATTGTGGCAACTCGAGACCTGGAAAAATAAAAAAGCTGCTCTTTGCGAGCAGCTATTTAGCCATTTTCCGCACCAGGTCGGCACGGGTAATGATCCCGACAAGGCGTCCTTCTTCAACTACTGGAAGACGGTTAATTTCTTTTTCCACCATCAGAGTTGCGATTTCTTCGATTGTGGCATCTGGCTTTACGGTTTTTGGTTCTGCAGTCATCAATCCTTCTACTGTAACAGAAAGATATTTCTTGAATTCTTCTTCGAATTTTTTAATATTACCCAGGTAAATTATCCCTCCCAGAATATTGATATAATCGGGGAAAGACAGTTTTTTATCTTTCATAATAATATCCCGCTCGGAAACAATTCCCACCAGCTTATTATCCTTTACTACCGGTATACCACTTATCTGGTTTTCGCTTAAAATTCTTGCTGCTTCTTCAACCGTGGTGTCCGGGGTAATCGTAATGACATCCTCAGTCATAATGTCTCGAGCTCTTAGCATGATTTATCCCCCTTTTTTTCTCTTTATTGGATAAATTAGACTAATTTTTCTTTATTCCTGCTGCAATGTTAAAGGGAAAGTGTTAAAATAATAACATACAATTCTTTTTTGAAGGAGGTGAACATGTGAAAACAAGGGTGGTTCTTCTTATAATTGGTGCTTTATTGCTTCTCGGCGTTTTTGCTGGTTGCAGCCCCTGATGAGTATGAAAACCGCCGTCGGCGGTTTAAAGATCGGAAACCGGTCTTTTTTTTATGCTGAAAAGCCCCAATGTTGTTGAGATTATTCCCAGGAATACAGCAGTGATGGTCGGAAAAATCCCGGTTATATCCCAGATAAATGCTGCAAGGGGAGGCACTCCTACTACACCTGCAGAGTAAAAAGCAAAGAAAACTCCGGTAGCGGAACCAAAATGAGGATCGGGCGCGGAATTTATTAACTTGATCAGGCTGGGGAATACAAGCCCAAAGCCAACTCCATATCCCAGTATGCACAACCCAAGGATAAATGGAGAAACAAAAGGAAGAAAGGAAATGAAAAATAGGGAAATAAAAAGACCGGAAGTAATAAGGACTTTTTCTTCCCCGACCCTGGGAAAAATAAAAGGCCAGAGTGAAAGGGTAATAATTGTACTCAAGGCAAAGAGGGCGAAAAAAAGTCCGGTCATAGCGGAGGAAATACCCAGCACCTCTAGTCGGAGGGGAAGGAAAAGCATCATTGTTCCGGTTGCGCCCATCAGGGCAAAAGCGAAAAAGAAGGAAGATCGGAGAACGGGACGAGCAATAAGGAGCTTGATTTTTTCCAAGGGGGTTAAATTTCCAGTTTGTTTTCGAGTGAGTTCGGGGAATTTTAAGCTAATTGAAATTACTGCTGCCGGTAAAAGGGCCAGGGCAAGACCGGTGTAAGCTACCTGAAAGCTAAAAAAACCTGCCAGAAATCCTGTTAATATAGGCCCGGTTAAAGCTGCAAGGCCAATACAGATTCCGTAAAAGGAAAAGCGCCTGGAAGAACTCCCCAGTGTATTTAAAGCTCCTAAGGTAGAAGGAATCAGAAATCCTCCGAGGAGCCCGTGAATCGAACGCAGCATAAGAATTTCCAGGGGGTTGGAAAGAAAAGAGTAGGAAAAAACAATCAGTGTGATTCCCGCAAGGCTAAAGGCCAGGGGTTTGTGAAAGCCCCGAGAGTCAATAACTATTCCGGCCCAGAGGTTCCCCAGGATATTAAACAGGGAATAAGAACCGATGATCAAGCCGATTAAAAAAGGAGTTGCTCCCAGAGAAGCGGCCCAGGGACTTAGGATGGGCATTTGAGCATGAGTATCAAGAAAAGAAGCAAAGATTAAAAAATAAATTAAGATGGTCATATTTTACCTCCCGGGGAGAGTTTTTTAATTACTTCCCCGGGAGTTTTAATTTTCCTTTAAGGGAAAAAGAAAACTTTCCTAGGAAGAGGTATTTAAGGGTAGAAAGATATTGATTGTTGTTCCTTTACCCCTCTGGGAAACGGCCCATATTTTTCCCGAGTGGTTTTCAACAATCTGGCGGGCCAGAGCCAGCCCCAAACCTGTTCCTTTCGTTCGTTTGGTGGTAAAAAAACGTTCGAAAATTTGTTTTTTGATTTCCGGTGGGATCCCTTCCCCGGTATCAGAAACTTTTAATAAGATCCCCTTTTTTCCTAAAGATTCTGCGCTGATGATAATTTTTCCCCCAGAAGGCGTTGCGTCAACGCTATTTTGGATTATATTCATTAAAGCCTGACGGATGGCGAGAGAATTCCCCTTAAATGGGGGGAGATTATCGGGGATATCGAAGACAAAGCTAATATTTTTTTTAACCTGGAGGAAGTTAACTATATCCTTGATTGCAGAGATTAGGGATTTTAAGCAGATAATTTCTTTTTCTTCGCCGGGGAGTTTCACCAGGGAAAGGGATTTTTCTAATAGGAGGCCGATTTCCTCGCTTGCTTTAATTATCCGCTCTAAATTTTTATCTTTTTTTACTTTATCTTTAGAATGAAAACCCATGTTCGCAGAGTTTTTTATTATAGAAAGGGGATTTTTGACATCGTGAGCAATAACTCCGATCATGTTACCCAAAACGGCAGTCCGAGCAGACATTGAAAGTTCCTGGGTTAAATTGTAGTGGCGTTTAATCATCCGGGAGTACAGGTTTAAGAGTGGCATAAATTCAAGGGGTAGCGAGCGACATTGGATTTCATTTCTATCAGGGTTATCCCGGAGGTAATCCAGGTTTTTTTGCAGGGAAAAAATCGATTTTTTCACCTTTCCAGAGAGAAAAACAGAAAAAATCAGAGAGAGAATAACTGCAATCAGGGTAAGAATTAAGGGTTTTTGCAGACGAGCATATAATTCATTCTTATAAATAGTGGGAGGAATAAAAGCCAGGAGATGTCCCTGAATATTTCCCTGGGGATCTGTAACCCGAATTAAACTGAGGGGTAAGCCATCAATTCTTAACCCCTCCTCAGGCCGGGGGTTATTCTGGCAAAGGTAGAAACTGTTCCCTATAATTGACTTATATTTTTCCTGGGGTGATACTGCAACAATGGTTTTTAATTGATGGGAATAAAAGGAGATAATAATATTATTATCCATTCCACGGTGGAGTTGATTAATTACAGGTTGGATAAAATCGCCTGCAGCTTTTAACTTATCCTGAGATGCAAGGGCCGGGGTAGCTTCAATTTCCCATAATCCTTCTGCTAATTCTTTTAAGTTAATATTATTAATTTCCAGGGTTTGTTCTAATTCCAGGCGGTGGAGTTTTAAGAGCTGTTCCTTTTCCAGGATATACCTTTCCCAGCCAAAAAGAAAAATAATTAGAAAAACAAAAACTCCAACTATAATTCCGGCCCGGCAGGATAGACTATAACCGGTCTTTTTCTTTTTATGCATTTATTTTTCCTCCCGAGGTTTAAGTTTAGTTAAGATTGACAGAAGGGAATAAGAAATAAAAGCGTATAGTATAACAAAATACGGGGAATTATAACATAGGCTAAAAAAACGGGCAAAGAGAGAATAATCCCAAAAGAAAAGGTTAAATCGACTTAACTGGCGAAATAAACAAAAAAGAAAATTACAATTAGAAATTTTTACCATTTGACCTAAATCTCCCAAATCACCTCGGGGAAATAGGGTTTGGAGGGGTTTCGATGGTAGAGCAGTTAATTGTTTTTGGGGTAATCGCCATTGCCCTGGTTCTTTTTGCCACCAGTTTCTGGCGTTATGAGATTGTTGCTTTATTATCGCTATTGATCCTAGTCCTGACGGGGATTATCTCGGGAAAAGAAGCTTTTTATGGATTTGGTCACCCGGCTGTAATTACTGTAGCCGGGGTTCTGGTAATCAGCAGGGGTTTATATAATTCCGGGTTGGTGGATATTTTCGCTCGTTCCCTCTCCAGCCTGAAATTGGGAATTTCTGGACAGCTATTGGTTCTGGTTGGGTTGGTTGCTCTTTTTTCAGGGTTTATGAATAATGTTGGGGCCCTGGCCCTCTTTT
>SKTZ01000104.1 GCA_007122335.1 Bacillota bacterium | reverse complement strand
CCCATCCGTTTTAAAGAAATTGTTTCCCTCCCATCATTACAACAAAGGTTAACCACCCTGGCCCCTTCAATTCTGCCAAATTCTTTTAAATAACGAATTATGATCTCGTCGAAGTCTATAAACCCATCCTGTAAAATAGGGTCTCCCTTTTTGTTTCGAAATTCCCTGTGTTTTAAGCTTGCTTCATTCCAGGCCTGGCGGTTTTTTTCAGTATAATCTTTTTTATCCAAAACCCCACTCCTTTCAATTAATCAGGAATTAAATTTGCCTCCAGAGAGGTTTTTTTTACTGTTTTTTTAAAAACTTTAAACCTTCCCTGACTGTTAAGCAGGGCAGTTCATTTTCGGTAATAAATTCCCTGACCCTTGAAGGCTCTACCTTGGAATATTCCCTTAAAACCCACCCCATGGCTTTTTGAACAAAAAATTCTTCGGAATTTCTTAACCTTCTAATAGTTGTCTTAAGAAAATCCCAATCTGTATCCTTTTTATACTTAAGCCAGAAAAGGATCGCCGATCTTTCCAGCCAGAAATTGCCGGCAGAAATCCACTTTTCTACAACGGGTTCCCTCAATTCAGGGTTAATTTTAAAAAGGTGTCCAGCAAGTTTACTGGCCACAGGGTCAACAGTATCCCACCAGGATTTTTCCACGAGCATGTGCTCAATAAGAGGAAGAGTGTCGTGAGAAAAGTCCTTTTTATATTTCTCCAGTAAAACTATGGCAAAATACTGGAACTCTCTTTCCTCTAAACTCCATAATTCTATAATTACTTCTGCTAATTTATCATAAAGAGGGCGGGTTGCTTTCTGCAAAAAATCCCGGCTGATCTCACTGCGCCGGGGAGCTTTGATTCCCAAAAAGTTGAACTGATTCCGCATGTATTTGCTCATGGGCACTGCATCTATGGGCGAGGCTTCTTTCCGATATGCCTTCTCAACTATTGCCAGGTAAATACTGCTATGGGGATCCAATTATTTGCTCCTCCCTTTAAACTACCAAAATTATATTTTTTCCAGAAAACTCTTGTAAAAGGAAACCATCCGCTCAATATTTTCTTCCGATATCCTCTCGTCGACTGCATGGACTCTTTTTAATTCTGTACCTTTAATTTTCATCGGGGAAAAACGGAAAATCTGGGAGCAAACCGGTTCAAAATGCCGGGAATCGGTTCCTCCGAAAACCAGGTAAGGGGCCACTGTTGCCTGGGGAAAAGTTTCCAAAATCCTGTCCCTCAAAAACTGGAACTCTTCTCCCCTGCCGTCGGAAACAAGAGATGGTTCAAAGGCGCTCAAAACTTCGATTTCAATTTCATTATCGGCTACGGTCTTTTTAACGTGATCCAGGAGGTCATTAACTGAATCTCCAGGAAGCAGCCGGAAATTAATGGTCACGCTGGGACTATCCGGCAAAACATTGGAGGCCTTACTGCCCTCAGCCATGGTCGGGGCAACAGTCGTCCTGAGAAGGGCATTTCCCTCAGGGAAAGCGGAAAATTTCCTGATAAAAAGGGGGTGAAAAAGCCAGAGGTTGGCTATTACCAGGCGTTTTCCAGGGGACATTTCAGGGCCGATATGGTTAAGCATCTCCCTGACAGGTTTGGAAATTCGGGGCCGCATCTTTTTTGCTTCCAACCTTACAACTGCACGGGCTAATCTCCCCAATCCCGTAATTGTAGGAGGAGTTGCTGAATGCCCACCTCCACTGCGTGCGGTCAGTTTTAAATTAACAAAACCCTTTTCTGCGGTACCCACGAGGCCAGCCGGAGTTGATAGATCTTTTATTACTCCTTCCATAACCCCTCCACCCTCGTCCAAAACCAGGTAAAGGTCAATTCCCCTTTCCTTTAAAAGGTCGGCAATAGCAAGAGCCCCGTCTGGTCCTCTTATTTCTTCATCATGCCCATAAGCTAAAAAGATATCCCGACCGGGTTTAAATGAGGAAGCAAGCAATTCTTCTACTGCTTCGAGTTGAGCAATAATATTATTTTTATTGTCCATTGCTCCCCTTCCCCAGATGAAACCATCTGCCCTTTTGCCGGAAAAAGGAGGGTGGGTCCATTCTTTTTCCGTGTCCTCTTCAACTGGAACAACGTCAGAATGGGCCATCAATAAAGCTGCTTTTTCGGATTGGTTTTTGCCTGCCCAGTGATAAAGAAGGCTATGTTCATTTATTATTTCCCGTTTTAATTCCCCGTGGACCCGGGGATAGGTTTTTTCAAGAAAGGAAATAAACCTTTCAAATTCCTCAGGATTTTTCCCCGAAATGGTTCTAAAGCCAATAGCTGCAGAAAGGTTCTCTATCGCTCGCTCCGGGTCTATTTTTTCTTTCTTGGGTTCTAAAAAATCCCCGCTTTTCTTCTGGAAAGTGTGGGTTCTGTAGAGGATTAACAGGAATAAACTTAACAAAAAAAATAGGAGGATACTCAATTTACTCACTCCTCTGTCACCAATTTTTATCTTTCTAAATTTCTCCAGTGGGGCGGTGATACCTGCAAAAATATAATTTTCAGGACATCCAAACCTTTCTGACGAAAATAATTAAGGCTCCATTTTTCTTTTAAGAAATCAGGAGCCTTCAATTTAAGTATTTGATTTTTATTTTCATATCATCTGAGGTTTACCAGCGCCGTTCAAACTTTCCAAAACCTCCGGAGCCTTTCCTCGAACCTCCCTTCGGGATAAAGTAGAACTTTATTTTATTCATTTTTTCACCTCCCTGTATTTAATTTCTTTTTTTGTTACTTTCCTTGATCAATTCCTTAAACCTTGCCTGGCCCAGTAAAGTTTCCATTTTTTCACCCCTTCCTTACTTAATTTTTGTTACTTTCTGTAGTTTTTGCGCTGCTGTTCCTCTTTCTGCCGGGTAATAATTGTTGCGGTGTAAGCCATTCCGTAATCAAACATTTTAACCTCTCCTTTCTATTTTTTATTTTTTTTATTAATTTTT
>SKTZ01000058.1 GCA_007122335.1 Bacillota bacterium | reverse complement strand
GGTAAAAAGTGGCAAGGTCAATGGAGGGAAAGGACAAAGGATATTCGGAAACCGAAAATACCCGGAAATGGGAACCTGGAAGAAAGCCATAATTAAGCCCGTATCCGGGAGGACTAATAAAATCAAGCTAATAATTCAATTAACCTCCCAGAGGGGAGGAGAGGTTTGGACGACAGGGTAGAACTTTCCCTGGGACTCGAACCACAAAAAACTCATTAATTAGAAGGGATGATTTTAATGGAAAAAAAGGTTGTAAAAAAGAAAGCCTTTGGGGTTATGTTGATTGTAATTGTTATTCATCTCCTGCTTGCCTACGGTAGCTTCGGGCCATCTGCAACAAGTGAATTAAAGGAAATACCTATCGGGTTTTTAAATGCGGATGAAGGTGTGGCAGGAGAAAACCTGGGATTAATGTTCGAAAAAGCAATTATTGGGCAGGATAACGAAAGTATCAAGTGGGTACATTTCGGTTCAATCGTTGAAATGAATGAAGCGTTGGAAAACAAGGAAATTTATGGAGGATTGGTCCTGCCAGCAGACCTGACAGAATCTGTTTTTTCCTTAAACGGCGAAGAACCCCGTCAAGCAGTGGTGAGAGTTGTTTTGAACGAAGGAATGAACGAAATAGGTGCTAACACGGTCCAGGGAATTACTGCAGGAATTATCGGTCACATGAACATGCAGGTCAGAAGTGATACCCTGGGTAATATGCAGGAAATGGATCTTCAGCTTCAACCGGGTCAGTTTATGGTATTAAGCGAACCACTGGTTCAGCAAATTGAAAAATACAGCCCTGTAGGTGAGCAAGGTCGGGGACAGTTACCCCTGATGTTTACGGTATTACTATGGCTTGGTAGTTTGATCGGAAGCTTAATGATCTGGCTTCTTTTGCACAATAAAAACCAAATCCCTACCCGGTTTGTTAGAACACAATTACTGTCAGGTGCTTTGCTTGCTATCATTCAGTCTTTTTCAACTCTGGTGGTGTTGGGCGGGTTGATGGGAATGGAGCTGGGCAATTATGGTTATTTAATCATGTTCCTGATTATTACTTCTTATGTGTTCTTTTTAATCCAGAGCTCAGTTCTGAACTGGTTAGGGTTTAAAGGCTGGCCAATCCTGATCCTGATCTGGTTATTTGGACTCCCCGTGGTTTCACTCCCCCCTGAGTTCCTATCTTCATTCTACCGGGTTGGGATTTATACCTGGATCCCCTTCCGGTTTAGCGTAGAAGGTCTGAACAGCATACTATTCTTCGATGCCGGAGGCAATCTTACCAATATGCTGGGGGTACTGGGAATAATTGGAGCAGTGTTTATGGTTGTAATCCTGGCTTCACAGGTCAAATTAAAAGGAAAAGACCTTTCTGTAAATCCAATGGCCAAGCGTTTTGAAACCGGTTAAGACAAACCCCGGTCAACCTTCTCAAGAAAATCAAAAAAAACTATGGATTATTGAAACGAAAGGTTTCATTTTAAAAAGAATATGTAAAGAGGACAAGGATAAAGAAGAAAAAAAGAGGTGCCATTTGATTGGCGCCTCTTTTTTAGGTTTAGAAGTGAAGAAACTTATCCCGGGATTAAAATCGGGTTTTGGTCTGGTTTACTCAATAATATTTAATTCCTTGGCCTTTGCTACAGCTTCCGTGCGGTTCTGGGCCGAAAGCTTACCATAAATATTGGTTGCATGCCATTTAACTGTATTTAACGACACAAAAAGAGAGGATGCAATTTCCTGGTTTGATTTTCCCTGGCTGATTAAGGTCAGGATTTCCATCTCTCTCTCACTCAGGGGCTCTACCAGGGGTGAAGAGTCCCTTTCTTTTTTGGTTTCTTCCTTCCCGGTTAATGCTGCCAGTAAATTCTGGGTATACCCAGGGGAAATTCCTCTTTTTTTCGCTTCGCTTAATACAGGAATTAATTCCGATCCTTCTTCAAGAAAAATCCTTGCATAGCCTTCCTGCTGGCCAATTCCTAAGGCCTCCCCAAATGCTTGCATGCCAGCATCAATTTCACCGGCGTTACAAAGGTCTTTGGCTTTCAAAATCTGAGCTTCTGTGATTCCCGAAATCATGCCCTTCTCTTTGGCTACAGGGTAGATCCTTTC
This sequence comes from Bacillota bacterium, assembly GCA_007122335.1. Lineage (GTDB taxonomy): Bacteria > Bacillota > Halanaerobiia > B1SED10-174 > B1SED10-174 > T1SED10-26. The sequence goes on along the minus strand of SKTZ01000058.1, from coordinate 944 downwards.
CAGGGTTTGGCGGGCCTCCTTCATTTTTCCCAGGTTATATAATGTTCGGGCCATTACCAGGTAAGAGGAGATGTTAAGAGGGTTAATTTTTTCATCAGATATAAGTTTCTGGGATTTAAGATACTCAAGTGCGGATACCGGGTCCCGTTTCAAAAGGACCCTGGCCATCAAACTTTTAACTATCTGCTCATACCCAAATAAGTTTGATGCGTTTTTGAGCAGACTTTCTATCTCTAATAAAACCCTATGGGCCTCATCATTTTTATCCATTGATAAACAAACCTGGGCAAAATAGAGTTTTGATAATAATAACACTAAGCTTTCCCGTCGACTTAAATCACAACCCTTTTGGGTGTAAGCAAAGGCCAGATCCAATTGGTTTTTTTCTCTGAAGACGTCTCCCCAAAGGGCCCACATCACTCCTGCCCTGGGTGTGTTGCCCATTCCAGTTGAACTGGCAAATTCCAAATGTTCTTTACATATAGTTTCTGTTTTTCTCAGGTTGCCAACAAACCAGTTAATAACTGCAAGCTTTAAATAAGCTACCTGGACAAAAAACAGATTTTCTGCCGCTTTTCCTTCAATAATTGCCTCCTGGTAATATTCTGCAGCTTTATCATAATCCCCAATAATGGAGTGGGCATCTCCAGAAACAATAGCAACTCCTGGCCTGAACAAAGATTTTCCCCGGGCCAGGTTGTCCATTGCTACTTTTGAGTACTCTAATATACCGTTTACATCACCAAGAAATTTTGCCAGGTAAGCCTGGATCATTCCCTTTAGACCAATTATTTCCGCCTTTTTTTCGGGGGGGAAAGAACCTGCATTTTCACCACTACTGGAAAAAAGCGTATCTTTTTCCAGTTCTTTTTCAACCTGGTCCAGGTCTTCTTCAGCTTCAGTTAAATTTCCCTCAAGAAGTTTTAAAATACCTTTGTATAATT
>SKTZ01000095.1 GCA_007122335.1 Bacillota bacterium | reverse complement strand
GTCCCCCGGGTAAACTCAAAAAGATTTTCCATAAAGCCAGCAATAATATCGTATTTGTTTTGCCATTTCCTGTAACGTTCATTTAATTCTTCCGGAGGAAGAATTAAATTACAAAACCCATCCTTAATTGGATCCAGGTTCCAATCCCTACATTCGAGCCAGGAATTGAGTGTTTTTTTGTTCAAGCCGGGCCAGGTCTTTCCAGCAGGATCAGGGCTTTCTATAAATTCTTTCCATATATTTTTCAATTCAACTTTTTCCATTTTCCCCGCCTCCCATTTTTTCAGCGGAAATAATTAAATCTTCCGCCCGGTAAGAACTACGAACAAAAGGTCCAGCGCCAACTGCCTTAAAACCCAATTTCTCTCCCAGAACCTCGTAATCTTTGTAAAAACTGGGGTGAATAAATTCAGTGACAGGCAAATGTTCTTCCGAGGGAGCAAGGTACTGTCCTATGGTCAAAATATCACAATTAACCTCCCTTAAATCTTCCATTACCTGCCTTATCTCTTCCGGGTCTTCCCCCAAACCAACCATAATTCCGGATTTTGTTAAAATATCCGGCCTCAATTCTTTCATCCTGGCAAGAACCCGAAGCGATCTGCCATAAACTGCTTTTGGCCTGACTTTCTCATAAAGGCGGGGCACAGTTTCTAAATTATGGTTGAAAACTTTAATTTTCGTCTGAGCGATAACCTCAAGGGGAAATAATTGACCAGCAAAATCTGGAGTTAAAACTTCAACAATAATGCCCGGTTTTCTCTTTTTAATTTCCCTTATTGTAGCCGAATAATGATTTGCTCCACCATCCTGAAGATCATCCCGAGTTACGGAGGTTAAAACAACATAATTCAAGTTTAAAGAAACCACAGCCGCTGCAACCCGTCCGGGTTCTTCCGGGTCAGGTTCTGTTGCAGAACCATTAATAACTGCACAAAACAAACAGTTTCGGGTACAGATATTTCCCAAGAGTAAAAAAGTAGCCGTTTTCTTGGCAAAACACTCCCCAAGGTTGGGACAAAAGGCGCTCTGGCAAACAGTATTGAGCCGGTAATCCTCCAAAAGGAGTTCAACCTGTTGTAATTCAGGCCCACCGGGAATTCTCTTTTTTAACCATTTCGGGTAAGCTTTCCTCATATTCAACCATCCTCATTCCCCAGATCGAACAAAAATAATCAAGTGTTTTCTCCCTGACCTCAGCCATATTCGGACAATCCGGGCCCAAAATTTCTTTTAAAGAAGTAACCTCTCCTCCTTTAATTCCACAGGGGACAATAAATTTAAAGTGGTTAAGGTCAGGTGAAACATTAAAAGCAAAACCGTGAAAAGTAATCCATTTTCTTACTGCCACCCCTATGGCGGCAATTTTCTTTTCTGCCACCCAAACACCGGAGTGAGGAGGCCTTCGTTCCCCTTTAATTCCAAAATCTTTTAATACCTGGATAATCATTTCTTCATACCTGCGGATAAGAAGGTGCAGGTCTTTATCTTCTTCTTGTAGTTTTAAAATTGGGTACCCCACCAGTTGCCCCGGACCGTGATAGGTAACATCTCCTCCTCTTTCAACTGGAAAAACGGGTATTCCAATTTCAACTAGTTTTTCTTTTTCAACAAGGAGATTGTTTTCTTTTCCACCCCTTCCCCGGGTAATAACAGGTTGATGTTCCAGGAAAAGAAGGGTATCTCTTATTTCATCCCGGCTTCTTTTTTCTACAATTTTCAGCTGTATTTCTTGGGCCAGGGGATAATCCAAAGTTCCCAGCCAGTAAACATTAAGTTTTTTCAAAATACCCACCAGCCTGATTAATTTTTTCCTTGCTTTTTCCATGCTGGGTTGAAATCGGGAGCCAACTTTTCCCAATTTTCTGATTTTTATTCTAAAAAAATTTTGTATTTGTTAAGTTCTCCTAAATTTTATTATTTCCTTCCCTGAAGTAATAAAGTATTTTAACAAAACAAAGCCTCCCCTGGGAAAACCCGCCGGGGAAGCTTGCAAAGATTTCTATTTATTATAAATTACTGCTTTCTCACGAGTTTCCATTAGCCAGCCTGGATTGTCGAGCAATTTTTTCGGGGTCTGCGACAAGGTGTTTCCGGCCCGATCTCAAAAGCAAAAAGCCCAGTCCATAAACTACTGCCCCCGCAATGAACATGCCCTGGTTTCCGATCAGGTCCATGGAAAAACCCAGGACACTGGGGCCAATCATCTGCCCCGTCATGGTAAAAACGTAATATAAGCCGATGTAAAAACCTACTCTGTCCCGCCCTCCCAGGTCTGCAATCAGGGGCATGGCCTGGACATTTACAAGGGCCCAGCCGAAACCGGCGACAATGAAAATACTTCCTATAATCATGGGATCACGAACGGGGATTGCCGACAGGAAGAGCACCGGGATAACTGCAAGGCCCAGCAGCATTGCAGGAATTTTTCCAATCTTTGTTCCTATATAGCCTGCCAGCAGAGCAAAGATTAAAAAGGAACCGGCAAAAGTAGTCAGGATAAAGGCTGCTCGTCCCTCAGTTAAACCAAGAGTTTCCACCCCGTAAATGGGGAACATGGCGTCCAGTCCGGCGAAACCTATAAAGTATGTAAGCATTGCAGCCAGGGTCAAAAATTCCCCCCGTTTTTCCGGTTTTAAAAGAACCAGGATCCCCCCGTACGCTTCCTTGATGGGATTGCGGGAGGAAACCGGGGAATTATCAATATAGGGAGGGTGTGGATCTGCCTTCTTCCAGACAACAAAAAGAGTGAAAAAAAGAATTGCTGCTCCAATACCAAAAGTCAGCCGGGGATCGATATCGTAAATCAGGGAAAGTCCGCCAAAAGCAATTAGTGTTCCAATGCCGCCCATCAAATTGATTATTCCATTGGCAGTTGATCGTTTTTCCGGAGGCGTGTGATCAGGCATGAGAGAAATTATAGGTCCCCGGTAGGAGTGCATGGCTGCTGTAAAAGCTATTTCAGTAATAATCAAGGTCCAAAGCATAGCAGCAGCAAAGGGGATGGCAAAAAAAGTTAAGGCTGCAAGCGGCAGAGCTACAAGAACAAACGGCAGCCTCCGGCCTAGTGGGGAATTAATCCGGTCAGACCAGGCTCCGATTACGGGAATTAAAAGAAGGCCTATTAAATTATCAGTTCCCATCAAAAGACCAATCAATCCCCGGGAATCAATAAAGTGACGGTACATCAAGGGAAGAAAGGCGTTGTAGGTTGTAAATGCTACCTGAACTCCCAGGAAGCCAAACCCTATCCACCAGATTTTTGCGTAAGAAAAATTTTCATTAGATTCAGTTTTACTTTCTTCTGTGTTTACATTGCCGGGGAACATTTTTCGGAAAATCTTTTTTGGATGCATTTTTTGTCATCAACCCTTTACTTGGGAGTAGAAAAAAAATTTTTCAAAAACTGCCACAACTTTCTATTTCACTTAAATCCAACAATTTCCTTCAGAAATTCCCCTTACTTTTCTTTATTGGGAAATATTCTCCGATTTCAGCTTATTCTTTATTCGCCTGAACCAGGCAAACCCCAAACCAATCACCTTCGACGGGTATTAAGTCAAGTTCGTTTTTCCCGGCAGTACTCTCACCTATCATTTTTAAGTCAACCCTTGGGAAACCGGATTTCTTATGGAAATCAAGCAGGCCAGTGCAAAGAACAAAATCGATAAAGTGTTTACCTTTCTCGCCAAAATTTTCCTGAAGGACTTTATAGCTTTGGGATTCCTCTTTTACCACAATGGAAACGTTTAAAAAAGTCCCTTCTCCTTTTAACACTCTTTGGGTTTCTTTTAAACCGGGTAAGATAGACGCTCTCATGTTTGCTACACCAAAAAATGATAACACCAGATCAAAAGAATTATCTTTAAAGGGCAAACCGGTCACATCGCAGGCAATATAACTAATTTTAGCTTCAGGGTGTTTTTTCTTTATCTTTTCCCGATCAGCTTTAAGGACGGTCTTGCTCAGATCAGTGCAGACAAGGTATGTTTTGGGGGGCAAATCAGAAGAAATCTTGTCCAGGAGCATTCCCCTCCCAGTTGCGATATCAATAATAAAATCCGGTTTTGCTTCCTTGATAAAATCGGCAATAAAAACTTTGGCTTTTTCCTGGAGCTGAAGCTGATTTTGGGGAGTTTTTTTCATTATTAACCGATCCAATTCTGCAAAAGTGATTTCCCGGGTTATCTCCGACCAGTTGTTAACACCTTTTTGTTCTTCCGACCCAAAATCCAAAACTCCTTCTGTTATTTCCCACTTTCCCCCACAGTCACAACCAATGTACCCTGAAATAATCTCTTCTTTAAAAGTTTCTTTTTCTTCAATCTTGAATTTATTTTTGCATTTTGGACATTCCATTAATTCAATTATTTTTCTGTACACAAAACTCTCCGCCCTCTCCCAAAATAACTATTATAATTAACTAACCAAAAAACCAGACAATTACTCCCACCAGGACCAGCACTATTCCGATCCCTCTAATCAGCTTTACCGTTTGAGCCGAATAGTTAAATTCAGCATCCATGGCCCTATATAATTCTTTTTGAACTTTCAAAACTTCTTCGGGAAATAATAAGAATATTACTGCAATAACCCAGACCACTACTGCTCCAAATACCGCTTCCATTTTTTTCCCCCTTATCCGGTTTAATTTGTTTGGTTTATCTTGATTTCAAAAAATTTTTCTTCCCTTTGAATTTCATCAGAGCTATTGCCAACACCTCTTATAATTCAAATAACTTAAAACAAGAAACGGAATTCCTTTCCTACTGAATGTCCTTTTCTTTTCAAAAAAACTTATAAAAATAGAATATAACAACGAAAAATAAAAGCCCGGAGAACGGTTTAAGATCAGAATTTAAGACCGTTTCTCCGGCTTATTCTTTTATCTTTTTCTTAACCTGGGATCAAGCACATCTCGCAAGCCATCACCAATAAAATTAAAACCCAGAACGGTGAGCATAATGGCTACCCCTGGAAAAGTAGCTATCCAATGAGCTCTCCTTAAATAAGCTCTGCCATCGGCAAGTATTGCCCCCCAGCAGGGTAATGGGGGTTGAGCTCCCATTCCCAGGAAACTCAAAGCCGAAGCAGCAATTAGAGCTGAAGGAAAGTGCAGAGTTGCAACAACAATTACCGGTCCGATTACATTGGGTAGAACGTGGAAAACAATCATCCTAAAATTGCTCGCCCCCAGGGCTCTTGCAGCCATCACATAATCAGTTTCCCGAACCGATAAAACCTGCCCCCGGACCAGGCGGGCATAGGTGCTCCACCCCACAATCCCCAGGACAAACATTACATTATATAAACCGGGCCCCAGAGCACTAACAATGGCTAGGGCCAGGACCAAAACCGGGAAAGAAAGAGTAATATCAACAAGCCGCATAATAATTGAATCTACATACCCCCCGAAAAACCCCGCCAGCAATCCCAGAGTGATCCCTGCGGCTGCCGAGATTGAAACGATAACAATCCCGTAAGCAAGGGCAATCCGGGAACCATAAATTATCCTGCTCAAAACACACCTTCCCAGGGCATCAGTCCCCAGGGGGTAATCGCTACTCGGCGGGGATAATCTCGCTCGCAGGTCTTGTTCTCTGTAACTATTCGGAGCCAGGTAGGGGGCAAAAATTGCGGTTAAAATTATGGTAATAACAATAATTATTCCAATAATCGCCAGTTTATTTCTCCCCAGATCTTTTAAAAATTTTGGCATGTTTTCTTAACCTCCTATCTTCGGGATTCCCGTTTTTAATCAAAACGAATTCTGGGGTCAACAATTGCATAAACAATATCCGCTAAAAGGTTAGCGAACATAACAATTATCGCAATTATTAAAACTGTCCCCTGGATAACGGGAAAATCCCGTTCGAAAAGAGATCCTACGAGCATTCGGCCCATGCCGGGCCAGGAAAAAATAGTTTCCGTAATAACTGCCCCCCCAAATAAGAAGGGTAACTGGAGAGCAACCATTGTTACCACGGGTATCATGGCGTTTTTTAAGGCGTGCTTATAGATAACAATTCTTTCCGCCAGGCCCTTGGATCGGGCAGTAAGAATATAGTCCTGCCTGATTACTTCAAGCATACTGGAACGGACGAGCCTGGCTATTATTGCCATCTGGGCCGTACTCAAAACAATAGCCGGCATAATTAATTGGTTCAAATCTCCCCTACCCGAAATAGGCAGCCACCCCAACCGAACTCCAAATATTAGCATCATCATCAAACCAAGCCAGAAGGGCGGCATTGAAACCCCAAAGAGTGCAAAGGTCATGGAGGAATAATCCAGCCAGGAATATTGCCTCACAGCAGAAATAATCCCTGCCGTTATCCCAACCAAAAGGGCAAGAACCATTGCCGTAATAGTTAATTCAAGGGTTGCAGGCAGCCTGTCCCTAATCATTTCAATAACTGGCCTTCGGGATTGTATAGAACGGCCAAAATCACCGGTGATAATCCGCCCCAACCACCGAAAATACTGGATATGCAGGGGAAGATCGAGCCCATGAACCTGCCTGATATGGGCAATTGCTTCCTCGGAGGCCATTAAACCCAGCATAATCCGGGCGGGGTCTCCCTCGGAAAGGTGCATAATGGAAAAGGTAATTAGAGTAACCCCAATTAAAATGGGAATCATTGTGAAAAATCTTCTGATAATGAAAGTTAGCATGGACTTCCCTCCTGCTTAATTGTGGCCGCGGAGCCTGAGCTCCGCGGCCTACTAACAACCATTATTTCCAGTATACTCTCCAGAGGTCGTTTAAGGGGCCTCCATAACGACGGGGAGCAGAGATAAACCCACCAAGATCTTGATTATAGGCAAATGTTGTAACTTCATTAACCAGGAAAATATGGGGCAGTTCGTCTGCGAGAATCCGCTGAACCCTATCATAAATTTCTTTACGAGTATCAATATCAACAGTAAAACGCCCATAATCCAGCAGGAAGTCAATCTCGGGGTTGTTATAATTGTTAAAGTTATACCCTCCATCAGATCTAAACAGAGAGTAGGTTGCATAATCAGGATCGACTATACCCGTCCAGCCTATATTGATCATGTCATATTCAAAGCTAAAGAGTCTATCCAGGAGCATACCAAATTCAATTACTTCGATTTCCATATTGATGCCAACATCGGCAAATTGCTCCTGTACCGCAGTCATGGTCAGAACCCCAACTTCGCCTGGAGCACGATGGAGTTTAATATCGAATCCATCCGGATAACCTGCTTCTGCCAGGAGTTCACGGGCTTTGTCAGGGTCATAGGGGTAGGGATCTAAATCTTCATTAAAAGCCCAGGCTAAACTTGGAGGAATTGGGCCCAAAGCTGGATAAGCTAATCCAGCATAAATGGTCTCAGCAATTTCCTCCCGGTCAATGGCATAGGCCATTGCCTGCCGAACCAACTTGTTGGAAAGGATTTCGTGATCAAGGTTGGGGACAATAAAGACATAAGCCAGAGCTAAATATTCTCCAAGAACAAGGTTGGGATCCTCCCGAATCCACTCCACATCATCCGGAGGTACTGTGTAGGCAAAATCAATTCCACCAACCTCGAGTTCCATCATTTGAACAGAGGCTTCTTCAATTACTCTTATTACCAGTTCATCCATATAGGGACGACCTCTCCAGTGATCTTCAAAGGCCCTTAATTCAACCCTATCTCCCGGAACCCACCTGACAAATTCAAAGGGTCCGGTACCTACAGGGTTAAAGGCATAGTCTTCTCCAAGTTCTTCCGCGACATGCTTGGGAACAATTTGCATCATGGGAATAACCTGGGTGATAAATGGGGCCATGGGCTCGGAAAGGGTGAGCTGAATGGTATAGGTATCAATTATTTCAATATCATCAACGGGTAGGAAATAAGTCCTGTTGGGAGAACCAAATTCTTCATCCAGAATTGTTTCAAAGGTATATTTTACATCTTCCGCTGTAAATTCAGTCCCATCGTGAAACTTAACTCCCTGACGCAAATTAAAGATATAAGTCATGGGATCAGGGTTTTCCCAGCTTTCGGCAAGAGCCGGAGTAGGTTCGAGCCTCTCATTTAACTCCACCAGTGTATCTCCGATCTGAGTAGAAACCAGCTCGGAATATACATCAGTGATCATCCGAGCGTCTAGTGTTTTAATGTCGGCAGGCAGAGCAACGGTTATCTTACCTCCATGCTGATGACCAGAACCAAAAACCGGGGAATTAAATCCCGCTACCAGAAAAACACCTACAAGGACCAGCACGAGAAAATTAAAACCACTTTTTTTCACATAAACACCTCCCATTTTTTTAAAGAGCCTGTTCTCAGGATCCGAAATGGAAACTTTATTGGTTGGCTACCCCCTCCTTTTTTTAGTTTTCCTATTTTGAATTTTCCTAATCCTTTATCTCTCTAATTTATTTTAACACAACTTGGCGGAAGGGAAAAGGTTGATTGGATGAGGATTTTCCCTTCTATAGGTTTTTAATCCTTTTTTCTTATAATAAGATTCATCCAAACTTGCTAAAAGACCTTTTTGGCGGTCCGCAAATTCCCGAAAATAAGAAACACCCCTTTACTACGGGGTTTTTATTCCTTTGCACTTTCATTCTATTAATCCGGGGAACCAAAATCCAGGCCCCAAAGGTGTTGTTCAAAAACTTCCACCGGGAAGATACTAATATCCAATCCCTGTTTTTTGTCACCGGTATTTAATTTAACTAATTTTTTCTCCTGCTCCAATCTTTGCGGATTTTCTACTCCGTATATCCCAAAATATTCTTCTTTCCCATTTGGGCCCAAAATCCCCGCCACGAGTTTGTATTCCCTGTTTTGCTTGAAATGTCCTTTTCATAATCAAATGCAATATAATATAATATTCTAATTCTCTTTTCCCTGCCTGCCATGTTAAAAAGGCCCCGGACTTAGGTAACTTCTTCCCTTCTTCCCAAATAAAAAAGAAAGCTGTTTTTTCAGAAGAGAAAGCTTTTTCCCGACTAAGAACCCCCCGGAGTGTAGTTTTTTCAATCTCAAAAACCATACAACCTGTTAAAAGCATTGAGATTAAAAATTAATAAAGAAAAAAGAATTTGAAAAAATACCTTTTCTCTTCTGATAATATTAATCCCTAAAACCTTCCGGACCAAAAATTACTCCCCTTTTATAATATATATTTCGGCAAATTACTCATTATTTTAAACTTTTTCCGGGATTTTCTGAAGTTCTAAGTGGAATAAATAAACCTGGCTACAAGGCTTTAACCAGGGTTTGGAATTGCTTTTCATTTTTTATTTAGTTAAGCAATGCTCTCCGAAAAAAACAAAACTTTCAAGAATTATTTTTTCCCAAGTACCGGGAAAGGGTGCTCCCAATTTTTAATCCGTTGATATCAATTCTTTTTTTATTTTTAAATCTTTTTATTGTAACAGGTAAGCAATAACTTCTTCAATTTCTACTGGTTCCTGCCCCTTAATATTTTTGACACATTTCCCCTGGGCTTTCTTAAGCAATTCCTTTTTATTCTCCCCTCCCAGGCCTATCCTGGCCAACTTTTTCGCCCCATAAAAATTACCAACTACAACCCTTCTCATAATCCCTCTCAGGTCAAGATCCATTGGTTTGGAACAATTTGGGCGCTCGCATAAAAGACATTCCCAGGCTTTTTGCATTATTCTTTTCTTTTCCCCCGTGTAGTTAGAGAATAAATCTTTTTTCTCGTAGGGTTTATTTACAATATTAACAAAATTTTTCATTCCTTTTTGATAGTTAAAACCTTTTTGCCTTCTTTTTTTCAAAACTGCATTTGCCGCCGCGATCCCAGAAACTGTAACTGCAGGGGTGCCGGTGCCCATGACAGTTGATTCTCCACAGAAGAAAAGAGAACTCCAGCTGCTCTTGGTATGCAATCTTTTTAACATGTGCTGTCCGAGCATTTGCTTTGGTCCAGCTACCGCTCCGGAATTTTTCATGGTAAATCTTTCTATGGTTTTTGGCGTCGCCACCTCCGAATATTTCAAACCTTTTTTAAAACCAGGAAACCTTCTTTCCAGGAGGTCAAGTAAACGCATTTTTTCTTCTTCCTTTTGTTTTTTATATTCCTCTTTATTCTCCATTTTCCAGTTTTTAAAAGAAGGCCCAATTGCCATTACGACATGACTATCAGCTTCACAAACGGTCCGATCATCAATGCTAAAAATATAAACCGTTACTTCACTCTCATCAATTTCTTCAGGGTTACCAACAAGCATTTCCACCGGTAAAGTATCCGAAGGAATATAATTTTTGTCGACAACAGCATAAAGAACTATGCTGGGGTAGGTAGGGATTTGTCTTTCGGCCCATTTGACTTTTTCTGGGGAAACAACATTTTCATCAATCAATTTTCCATATAGATTCCAGACAGTCCCGGAGTAAATGAAATCATCAGCGTAAACTATTTCTCCGTTATCCAGTTTGACCGCTATTGGCCCTTTTGCTCCAAAAATAATTTTTGTAACCTCCCTTTTCATGAGCATCTCTCCACCGTTTTCTTCGATTACTTTTTCCAGTTTTCCGGGAAGAAAAACCGTTGAGCCAGCAGGGTAATAACTCCCTCCTAAATGGTTGTCAACAAACATTATAGCTCCAAGAATTGCCGGGGTTTCCTTAACAGTTGTATAGCAATAGGTGGAAGTTAACTTATCAAAAAACCAAAAAATATCCGGCTCAGAAAAGTATTTGCGAAGAAGACTTTCCGTGCTCTTGTTCAAAAAACTAAGAAAACGAAGTTGGGATAGAGGGTGTTTTATTAAAGATATAAAAGAATTTAAAAAGACAACCTCATCCGGGGTGGAAAAAACCGGGTTTTCAACAATTACCTCCTGGTAAATTTTTAGCAAATCGTTATAAAATTTTTTAATATTCTCTTCCTCATTGGGGAAGATTTCGCCCAACTCCTCAGCAAACTTTGTAATATCGGGCCAGAATTTTATCCTATTTCCCCTGTAATTTACACAGTACAAAAAATCATGTTTAATCATATCAATAGGTTCTTCTAAACAATTAAAAAGGAACCTATGGGGGTTAAAACCATTGTCACCAAAGCCAAATAGCATCCCAGTGCCCTGGTCAAAAATAATATCGTCTCTTTTAAAAATCCCACAGGAACCACCCGGGTTATAGTTTTTGTCAATCAAGGCAACCTTAAGTCCTCTTTTGGCAAGCAAACTTCCCGCAGTTAACCCTGATAAACCAGCTCCGATTACTATTACATCGTATTTCATTTTTCCCCACCTCCTTGCCTTAAAAAATTTTTGGTGAGTTCTAAAAAATAGTTCCCTTCTGCAAAGAAATTCAATTAATGTTAGAACATTTCTACTATTTGCCGGAAAAACCCTCTAGAGACAAAATAAGCCAATAGGAAACCCTACTGGCTTATAAAAAGTTGCTAAATATTTAGTATTAGTTCAAAATCATTTTCGCAAATTAAATTAATTCTCTTTTTTCTTTTAG
>SKTZ01000020.1 GCA_007122335.1 Bacillota bacterium | reverse complement strand
CGCGGACTTTTGCGTAAAACCCTTATTCCAGCATCATGGAGTGCGGCTGCTATTGGTTCTCCTTCCTTCCCCGAGAGAATTTTACCTTCAAAGGTAAAATCCACCATTTTCCTTTCCTCAAAAGAAAGGATGGGGTGATCCTTAATCCGCATTGTAAAGCCTCCTTTTTCCAGGATTGTTAAGCTGGAAAGTTTTCTTCAAAACCTTACCCACCGTCATATTAGTTCTTCTATTTTTTATTAACCTCCTGCCTTTTATTTTTCTTTTCTAATTTGTGGTCTGAAAATCCCTGTTTTTCTCGAACCAAAGGAAGGTTTTTTCCCATTTTTCTGGAAAGGGATTTATTGGGAAGAAATTTTAACTTACTTTTTTCATGGAAAGGAGGTGCAGCAAAATGTCCTTGAAAAATTTCCTTAAAACTCTGTTTATCTTTTCCCTTTGTTTTTTCACCCTTTCCACCCCAACTATAAATGCTGATACTTCTGTTCTTGAAGAAAAGGAATGGTTTAACCCGGTAGAAATTGGCGAATTCCTGGATTTTTTTGCTGAGATGGAGTATGGGTTTTCTACTGCTGTTCATGAAACCACAGTTTCCTACCTGTTCGAAGAAACCGAAGAAATCGATGGTGAAGAAGTCAGCAGAATACAATTAAAATCTGTTTCCGAAGACCAGGAATTCAGTTTTCTTATGTGGATAGATCAAGAAAATAATGTCCTTAGAGTTCAGGACAAAGCTTCAGGAGAAGATGTGCCCCCAATGTTTGCAAATATGATGACGGGTGCAATCCTTATCCCCTTTACCACTATTGGCGAGCTGGATATCAAGGAAGCTCTAACAGAAGATTATGAAGGAGTAGTTGTAGAGCTTATTGATACCAGTGAGAAAACTATTAATGGCCTGGAAGCAACAGTTTTTACCTATGAAGTAGAATACCTGGATGAAGAATTTACTACCGGAACCGCGACCTATAAAGCAGCAGACTTTGGCGACTTTCAAATGTTAATACACGTTCATATACCCGAATATAAGGATCCGGAAATTGAGTTTTTAGAATATAACCTAAAAAATGTTTCCCTGCATTAAACTCTTTTACCTGCCCCATCTCTGGATGGGGCTTTTTTTATTCCTCAAGTTACAATATCTATTTTTCTGGCAAAAAACCTGATTATTTCTTTATGAAATTGAAGGAGAAAACCCAAGCAGGGGGAATTCTATAAACAAAATAGTTTTAAAAGTTAATTTATTAAATTCTGAAAGGAGGTAAAAAAATGTTTAAGAAAACAACCACTCGCTTTATCGCCATCCTTACTTTGCTGGTTCTTCCTTTTTGGAGCCCAGTTATTTTTGCAGACGAACCAGATATTGATTCAATTCTGGAAAACTGGCATGAAATAACCGATGTCAGCGATTTTGTTGCCAAATTTTCCAAGTTTGTTTATATCGTGAAAGGTGAAGAAGGTGAACTTACCGAAATAATTTACGAATATTTGGGTCAGGAAACCCTTGATGGAGTATCAGTTGAAAAGGTTTCCATGCGGGGCTCCTCTCCTCAGGAAGAACATGAAATGCTCTTTTGGATTGATGGCGAGGGGAAAATGAAAAAGGTAATAGATCAGCAAACTGGAGACGAAGTTCCTCTAATGTTTGCTGGAATGATAACCATGTTCTTTTTCCTCCCTTTCTATATGGTCGAAAACTTTGATGAAATTATTACTGAAGTCCCTGAAGAGGCTGAAATTGTAGTTTTGAAGGATGTTTCAGAAAGAAATATTGGTGGCCTACCCGCGACGGTTTATACTTATAATATTACTGGACACGATGAGGATGGACAAGAAGTAATCAGCATTTACGAGTTAGGGGACTTCGGTGATTTCCAGATCATGGTCGGTTTTGATGTTGATATACCTGGCGAAGAACATACCTTTGGTTACTGGGTTGAGGAAATTGTCCTCCATTAAATATTAAATCTCAATGCCCTGTCTAGATGACAGGGCTTTTTTATTTGGGAAAACAAAAAAGCCCCTGCTCAAAGCAGGAGCTTTATTTTCTGGTCGGGATGGGGAGATTTGAACTCCCGGCCTCACGCCCCCCAGACGTGCGCGCTAACCAGGCTGCGCTACATCCCGAATATCTATGCGTATTTTACCACAGGGGGTTAGTAAAGTCAACGCCTTCATCCTCTAATGATTCTCTCTTTTTTCAACTTTTGTAATACATTTTCAGGGCTGTTGGTAACAACAAATACTTCCTGGATCGATGAACTGGTTTTCCCCAATAATTTAAAGCCGGTTTCCGTTATATATTGTAGTTGAAGATAGGGTTGATGTCCACTGCCCGTCCGCTGATTAATGCGACCGGGCAGCACACTTTTAATCTCTGCAAGCTGGGCAACTTCCTGCAGAAGAGGGCCAATTTCTCTAATTACAGTGTGTTCTCTTTTAATCTTATCCGAGCGATATTTGGGACTCACTCAGGATTGCCTCGATTCGAGAAAAGAACCCCATCGCCAGTAGTTACCCCCACCAAAGGTTATAATTCCAGCTTTTTTGGGGTCTACCCTTCCTTCTTCATTTAATATATTCTCTTCCACCAGGACATTTTTAATCTCCCCGATAAACAGGTGGTGGGACCCTTCCATTTCCACTATTCGATCCAGTTTGCACTCCAGGGTCACCGGGGCCTCCCCTATTATGGGAGAGGTTATCTCTTTGCCCCGAACCGGGGTCAGGCCCAGTTCTTTAAATTTATCGATTTCCCGGCCTGATTTGCTGCCACAAACATGGACTGCCTTCATCAGATTTTCATCGGGCAGGCTCACTGCGAATTCTCCACTAGCCGCAATCAGGTTATAAGAAAATCTTTGTGGCCTGATTCCGAGTCCAATTCGAGGCGGCATCGAGGAGATAATACCTGCCCAGGCCAGGGTGATAATACTCCTTTTGTCCTCATGAGCACAGGAAGCCAGAACTGCGGGCAGAGGTAATAAAAGGGGTTGGGGATCCATATTTATTTTTCCCATTTTAACCCTCCTCTCCCAGGATGCCCAGGAAAGTTCCGATATTAGCTTCCTCTTTTTTAACGGGCTTTATTTTCCCTTCCGCTGAAGTAAATAT
>SKTZ01000129.1 GCA_007122335.1 Bacillota bacterium | reverse complement strand
TCAGACGCGGAAGGGATATAATATTGCCAGGGATTGATGGCATTTGATGATTACTCCTTTCGTGGTGGATTTGAGTAATTGTTTGCCGTCAATCCCTTTTTTCCTGCAGCAAAAAATGAATATTTTAGGCTTTGTCAACTGTACTTATTTGGAGAAGTTCCAAAAAAGTTTAACGGATACAAAGAAGGAAAATTTCTGAAAATTGAGAATATTGAACCCGAGGAACTATTTGGAGAATGTCTGGGGTCATTTTGATAAATATAGGAAGAGAGGGAAGAATATGATTTGGGAAAAACTGGGCTGGAAGGCGGGAAGGGGAAATAGAGGGATCGGAATCTTTGTTATTTGCCTTTTGGGTTTGCTTCTCCTGGGTGGCTGCAGGGAATTCAATCCACTGGAACTGGATTCAGCACCTGAACTGGTTGAAGCTATAAAGGCAAACCGGGTTATGGATCCCTTAAGCGAAGAAGAAGCGCGGGAAAAAATTAAAGGCTATCTGTATCCTTACGATGAGTTTGCTGAGGTTGACCCGGAAAAAATCCGGTTTTTAGAGGGACAGGTTGTATCAGAAATTAGTCGAGAAGATGCTCTGGAAGAAATAGACTTTCTTTTTAAAATGCTCAAATATGGTTATGCGGGGTACGGTTTATTTGGCGGAGATGAAACCTTTGAAACAAGCAGGGAGAGAATAAAAGAGGAAATCAGGGGAATGGAAATGATTTCGGTAAAGGAATTTAGCTCAATAATTATAGAAAACCTTTATTTTATCAATGATGGTCATTTCCGTTTTGGGGATCAAGCTCTTTTTACCAAACACCACTTTCATTATTCAAGAGAGCTTGACTTTCTTAGGGATGAAAAAGGTTATTATTTTATCGAAGAAGGTGAACATTTTTACCTGGATGCTATAAATGGAGAAGATCCTGGAGAGTACTTAAAACTTTCTCTGGATGAAGAAGGGAGGCTGGCTTACCGACTGGGAAAGGTTACTCCGGGTGATGGCTGGCCTTACCCTGTTACCCTTTCTTTTTCAGACAACCAGAGGTCCGAGGAGCTTATTAACCTTTTCCCCATTCAATCCATGAGATTCGATAGGATTATTTATGATACCTATGAGAGGGAGGGCTATCCGGTAATTGTTCACAGGATAGCTCCGGGCTGGGAAGAGGAAGAAATGAAGAGATTTACCGATGGAGCAAAGGAACTGAGAAATGCAAATGTGGCAATTCTTGATATCAGGGGGCATATTGGAGGCTCGGATTTGTACGGCCGAGAGTGGGTAAAGAATTATTCCGGGAGTTTAAGAACTCCCAATGCTGGCCGGATTATGGTTGATCTCCGAACCCAAACTGCCCAGCAATTTCTGGTTAGATGGAATGAGGGGTTGGGTCAGGACAGTGGCAGGGCAGAAAAAAGGTTTTCTCCAGTTGAAGGTGGTTGGTCCAATATTAACATTTCCCAACCAAGATTCCACAATAATGACAGGTACTTAATTGTTTTAGTTGATGATAATAATGCCTCTGCCGGGGAGAGTTTTGTGAGATTTCTAAAACAGGTGGAAAATGTAATTATAATTGGCTCCAATACAAGTGGAGCGAGCACTGTTGGCAATGTAGGGACCTTTTTCCTTCCTCATTCTGCAATTCCCATCCAGATGGGAGTTTCCTTATTTCTGGAACTGGACCTTTCAATGAGAGAAGGGATTGGTATTGAGCCCGATATCTGGGTTGATCCCAGAGGATCACTGGACCTGGCTATTAAATTTGCAAACAATTATTTGCGCTAAGTAAGGGAAGATTGGGATTAGAATGAACTCCCGGGAAAATAAAAACAATTAAGGACCCTTATTCAAGTATAAAAACCTTCGGAGAACATAATTATAAAAAATTAGAAATAAAAATAAAAGGGATTTGGTCTTTGAGGAAGAATATTACAAAAAATTGAAATTATTAATAATTGATGTCCTAGGGATAATACATTTCCTGATTATTTTTCCCTCTTAAGCCGAAAGACAGTTTTTATTGAAGCCCCGGCAGGGGAATTGTCCCCATTATTTTATCCCAAAGGAAATTTAGGTCTGCTCTGGGCATATTGCTGAAAGCAATCTTTTAGTGGAAAAGTCATCATCAGGGATAAAAAGGGGGAAAGAAAAATGAGGGAAAAAATTTCTTTTTTAATTTTGCTTATAATTATCTTTTTGCCATGGACTCTTAGGGCCGAAGAGGGAAATTCTTTTGCTTTCCTGGAGGAGGCCTTGAATGATCTGGGGGAAACTCACAGAATTCCCGGGGCGGCCGTGGTCGTGGTCAGGGATGGCGAAATAGCCTGGGCTTCTGGATATGGTTTTGGTAACAAGAAGGATGGGTGGGAGGTAACGCCGGATACAGTTTTCCAGGTGGGCTCTATTTCCAAAGCGGTAGCAGCGGTTGGTGTAATGCAACTGGCTGAGGAAGGGCTCCTGGATCTGGATGCTCCTGCGGAGATGTACATGACCCGCTGGCAATTTCCCCAGTCATCCTATGATGTGAAAGAAGTAACTATCCGTCGATTATTGAGCCATACTGCCGGGCTTGCTCCCCGGGGCTACATGGGCTATCGGCCCACAAGGGAAATCCCATCTCTTTTGGCTTCTATGACCGGAGAAGCCCGCCGGGGTAAAGCTGTTCGCATTGTTGCCGAACCGGGAGAAGGTTTTAAATATTCCGGAGGCGGTTATAGCGTTTTAGAATTGATAATCGAGGAAATAAGTGGACTGGGGTTTGAAGAATATATGCAGAAAAGGGTATTGCAGCCTCTGGGGATGGAACACAGTTCTTATGAATGGCCTCTCCATCTACAGGAAAAAACTGCAACGGGATACTCAGTTTTTGGCACCTCCTTTCCCACCTATTTGTTTGCGGAAAAAGCAGCAGCAGGTTTATTATCCAGTGCTGTTGACCTGGGGAGGTTTCTGATCAATCTTATGGAAGGGTACCGGGGAGAGGAGGCTATCCTTTCCAGGGCTACCCTGCGGGAAATGTTTACTAAAGTCGATGTTTACGGCCTGGGTTTTCATGTCCATACTACTCCTGAAGGTGAGCTCGTTGTCTCCCACGGGGGATCCAACCAGGGCTGGAAATCTTATATGGTGATGTTTCCAAACAAAGGAGAGGGAATTGTAATTCTGGCAAATAGCG
>SKTZ01000152.1 GCA_007122335.1 Bacillota bacterium | reverse complement strand
CAACCTTGGCTACCACAATTCCCTCTCCGGCCAGTTCATGGGCCCTCATTATGGTCCGGTCAGTTCCCTCCATGGCTTCTACTGCAACAACCACGCCCTTCTTTACGGCTACGGTCTGGCCTATTCCCAGTTTGCTTAACTGCTGGGCCCGCTTCAGGGCCAGTGCAAGATCTCCCTTTAAATCATCATCTGGGGCACTACCGGTTAAAATTCCGGGAGAGGGAATAAAGTCCTGGAGGAACTCCTTCTGGGGCCGGACCCTGATCCCCTTTTTCTCCAGGTCACCAACCAGTATATTAATTATTTCTTCTTCGCTGCGGTTGCGAACTGCCCCCAACAGGCGAAACAAATTTTTTCCCCCGCCCAGAGCCTGAAATATGAG
Source organism: Bacillota bacterium (assembly GCA_007122335.1). GTDB lineage: Bacteria > Bacillota > Halanaerobiia > B1SED10-174 > B1SED10-174 > T1SED10-26. The sequence continues at coordinate 2,834 of SKTZ01000152.1, read as the reverse complement.
TTTTTTATCAAATCTTCCAGCAGCGGAAATTTCCTTTAGGCCTTCCTGCTGCAATAGATCAAGGAAATGCTGCCAGTCAATCCTTTCCAGGCGCTGAAAACCATCTGCAATCGATTCCAGGTTCTCTGCTCCGGGAAGAGCCAGGACAATCACATTATAACCCCTGGCCCGGGCGGAGTTTATCCAGAGCCTGGGCATTTCTCCTGTCCCTGCAAGAAGGCCAATTTTTTTCATCAGTCGTTTTCCTCCGCTGCTTTTTTAATTATTCCCCTGCTGCTGTTTTCAATAAAGCTGGTCATCCTTCTGCACTCGGGAAATTGGCCCAGCTCAGAATTGATCTTCTCCAGGGCCTGCCCCGTATTCAAACCGGAACGGTACAGGTATTTATAAGCCCTGCGTAGGGCTTTACGGGTTTCGGAATTAACCTTATTCCGCCTGAGTCCAACTGCATTGATACTCCTCACCACCGCAGGCTGTCCGGCAACAAGCAAAAACGGTGGCACGTCCTGGGTAATTGAACTCTGCAGCCCTACCATAGCCATTTCTCCTACCCGAACAAACTGGTGAAAAGTACAGTAACCCGATAAAAAAACTTTATCCTCAACCTGGACATAACCCCCCAGGGCGGTCATATTGGCAATATTAATCTGATTACCCAAAACACAGTCATGGGCAATATGGACAAAGGCCATCAGCATATTATTATCACCGATCCGGGTAGACCCATTTTCCTCAGAAGCCCTGTGGATGGTCACATATTCCCGGATTATGTTGCCCCTGCCTATTTCCACTGCAGAGGGAATATCAAGTTCCACTCCCTGATCCTGGGGCGGAGTACCGATAACCGTTCCGCTAAAAACATGGTTTTCCGGGCCCATTTTTACCCGCCCGGTAATAGTAACATTATTGCCAATTACACAGTTATCGCCTATCTCCACCTCGGGCCCAATTACCGAAAAGGGCCCAACTTCTACCCCCCTGCCCAGAACCGCTCCTTTTTCAATTATCGCCGTGGGATGTATTTTATCCTTCATCCTCTTCCTCCTGTAATAAAAATTCCGCTTCCAGAACTACCCGGCCATCCTTTAATGCCCGGCCCCTGATCAGGCGGGTCTCGGTTACCCTGGCTTCCAGCTCAATCTGGTCTCCTGGCCGAACTTGCTGGCGGAAGCGGACTTTATTTAATCCTTTAACAAAAATTTTGTCCGGGGGAATTCCCCTGATCCTGGCCCCCAGGCCTATGAGGAGGTCCAACAACAAAACACCGGGCATTACCGGGTAATCAGGAAAGTGAACGGAAAAAACGGGTTCATTCCGGGAAAAATTTACCCGGCAGTACCCTTCTATTCCCTCAATTATCCGCAGACATATTTCCTCCACCAGGTCCAACCTCCTCTGCCTGCAGTTTCCTGGCCAGCTGATTATGCAGTTTGTGCCCGGCTCGAACAGCAATTATGTGACCACGAATTGGTCGGTAAAGAGCCAGATCCCCCAGAAGATCAAGGACCTTGTGGCAAACCGGTTCGTCGGGAATCCGGTACGGGGGAGCATTATCACCCCGTTTAATTAGCAGTGCACAATCTTCCCCGGCTCCTTTAGCAAGCCCTTTTTCTTTTAAAACCCTGGCCTCTTCAGCCCAGCCGAAGGTGCGAGCAGGAAGCAAATCCTCCCAGCCTTCTTCAATATCTATAACCTGCCGCCCGATAGGGGGAGGGGCAATAAAAACGCAGGTAACTCTAAAGCCATCCCAGGGGAGGGCAATCAGGGAAGCCAGGCCTTCCCGAACAAAAGAAGCCGCTTCGATTTTTCGAAAGATCCTTGGAGCTCTCTGCTTTTTTATTCCACCTTCCTTTAATTCGCTATAAATTGGTTGGGCACTACCGTCAAGAATGGGCATTTCCGGTCCATTGATCTCTATTTTCAGGTTATCCAATCCCAGGACTGCAGCCGCCGCAAAAAAGTGCTCAACAGTGCCAATTCTGCAACTGCCCTCGCCTAGAGTTGTGGCCCGATTAGTTTCAACTACGAGTTCTGGCCCTGCTTTTAAAGAAGGTTCCCCGGGAAGATCTGTTCGGCAAAAAACAAAACCGCTGTCGGGATTTGCGGGGTTTACAGTCATTGAAACCGGGGCCCCCGAGTGGAGACCTCGGCCCTCAATTTTCACCTTATTCTGCAGAGTATGCTGATTGCCGCTATTTATTAACATTGCCTCACCCCGGTCCTCATCAGGCTATGTAGTATTTCAAGAAGAAGCCTTATATTTCCTGCATAAAGGGGGAAAAGCTCAACCGTTCTATCTGGCAGAAACAGCCTAGAAAAAAGAAAAAATCTCCCCGCCCTTTCCGGGGAAGGGAGATCTATTTAACAATAATTTTTTTACCTGCTGATATTAATGGTGATTTCTTCGCTGCTTACTTCCCCATCATAGGTAGTAAGTTTTCCTTGCAGGGTGTAATTTCCGGTAACAAAAGTCCGGATCTGATTGGTAGGAATAAGGAAGGTTCCCAGCCAGGTTTCGTAGGGCTCCATCTTTTTTGTCTGGAAAGCCTGGGTAAAGGCTTTATCATGCGACCACTGCCAGACTACCCGGCCACCTCTGCGTAAAATCAGGTCATGGGTTTGACCCGTGGAGAATTCCAGCTCAACTGAACGATCGGATTTATTGAAAATCAGCATGGAAACCGCAATATAATCACCGTACTTATAACTGGAGCGGTCTGTATCAATAAAAACCAGGAGCCCTCTCCCATCCCTTATTGGGGGAGAAGGTTCTCCTCTTTCAATGTCGATAATACCCCTCCTCTGATCCCAGTTGGTATGAAGGCCAACATAGT
>SKTZ01000007.1 GCA_007122335.1 Bacillota bacterium | reverse complement strand
GATAGCTTTAAAGCGATTATCAACCCCCCGGAGGCAGCGATCCTTGCAGTGGGCCAGATAAGGGAAACTGCCGTTGTCAGTGAGGGAATAATTAAACCAGCGCCAATCCTGAAACTGACCCTTTCCGCAGACCACAGAATACTCGATGGGGCAGCTGGAGCGCGGTTCCTGGTAGAATTGAAAGAAAACCTGCTTGCTATTGAGAGTTTCTAATTGTTCGTAAAAAAATTAGATGAATAAAAAAACCAGTCCTGGATGTTGGAATTTAAATCCAGGACTGTTTTTTGGGAAGCTAAGATTAAAATTTAAAGGAAACCTGATTTCCCAGGAGAATTAAACTAAGAGTCTGAAACAAAACTAAACTCCTTTTTGGATGACACTTTAAATTTAATAAGAAGCAATAGATTTACATGGGAAGAGGTGGTTGCAGTGGCTGTTAAAGAAGTACTATTGCTGGTAAACCCCTTTTTGAGGGAAGAAGCTGAAGAAGTTGAAGAATTTTCAGAAAAACTGGAAAAAATTATAACTGACCTTCGGGACACCCTAGTCCATCTCCAGGAAAAACATAATATCGGGAGGGCCCTGGCGGCTCCCCAGATTGGCTATTCTCAACGAGTTATATACTACAACCAGGGGGGGGAAGAACTGGTTCTGGTTAACCCCCGGATTATAGAAAATAGCTCTGAAAAATTCTCGATCTGGGATAGTTGTTTTAGTTTTAATGTAGCTTTTTTTGTTAGAGTTTCCCGGCACAGAAAAATCAAAGTAAAATTTAAGGATGAGAAAGGGAAAGATAAAATTCTTGAGTTTGAAGATGATCTTGCCGAACTTTTCCAGCACGAGATTGATCATCTGGAGGGGATCCTTGCAACAGATTACCTGGAAGATCAAAAAGATATAATAATGCGTAAAGAATGGGAGAAAATTAAGTGAACTAGCAAAAAGATGGCCTTTCGAATCACGATAAGCCATCTTTTTCTTTTGCAGGTTTTAATGGAGAATCTGGTGAAGTTGTTTCCAGTCAAGGTGTTTCCAGAGGTTTTCCATCATAGTCCGTCTGCCTTGGTGGTAATAGCGCCCACTGGTGCTGAAATGGGAAGCATCCGTTCTTTCCCACCAACGGACTATTATGAGCTGGATGCTGTCAGGAGGCAGTTTGGTGTCAAAAAAATCAGTTTTTAGTCTGACCAGGGCCCGGGAACCTTTCGTTTCGGGTGGAACAAGCCCGGATGGTCGCTCAGCATCATGATCCATAGCTACGACGTGCCGATGTGACCCCAAAGGATGTAACGGGGGGATATCAAAGCCATAGGCAGGTGCATTGCGTTCGGCGGGGGAAAGGCTTGCCAGTTCTTTTTCCAGTTCGTCACGGGACTGGCCTGTCCTCCCTAAAAATATCAAGTAGGGACTGTCAATTTCTTCTCCTTTTTTTTCTATTGCAGCCCAGTTTTCAACCGAAATTAAAGGGATCAATTTTTCTTTTAGTTTTCCTTGGTAAATTTGCGCCTTAATTAATTGCTCTCCAAATTCTAGGACCTGGTTAGCCATGTCCTGGAAATTTTTTATTTGTTCGTCAAGGTTTTCTTTCTGAGTTTCCAGGTTTTCATGGTGTTTTTCAAGCATTTCCTTCCAATGTTCCTCTTGTTCCTCGGTCTGGGCTTTTTCCAGGTTGAACTCAGCGAATTCTATCGCCTGTTCAATCCCTTGCATTAGATTTTCATGGGTTTCGATTATATTTTCCGGGCTGGTTTTCTTCCTTAAATTTTGCAATCTTTTTTCCAGCAAATCAATTTGGTCCTGATGAAAATCTTCTTTCTTTTCAGTTTCCATCCCGGCAAGAAATAAATCGATTTCATTTTGAGCATAATCCATTAAAGAAGTTATCCATTCTTCCTGGGAAACTGGTTCCCAGAAGGGTTTATTTCCCCTGGTTAGAATAGTTAAAACGCTGCTTTCTGCAAGATTAAAAGAAGGTTGAATTACCTCCCGGAGAAATGTTTCCACCTCCCAACCCCACAAGGGAAAAAAACTGTAAGAAGGGAAGGCCTCCTCATATCCTACGGGGTGGGCGGAACGTGAAAATAGAGGGCCACTTGCTTTATCTTCGATTACCGGTGGCAGTAAATAGATTGGATAACCCTCTTCAGCAAAAGCCAGGGGTGTCCCCAGTAATGCTTCTGGCTCATTAAGCCAGACCTGAATCCTTCCACTGGGACCGGGAGGGCCCTGGTTGGGAAAAACCATTCCCAGGTCAATATACCCTCTTGCCGGGCCAGACTGATCGAGAAGAGGGAGTTTTGGTTCAAGGTAAGCAATTGGTCGGACCTGGACCTGTTGAGGAGGATTGAGGGGCGCAGTTTCCTTGAAGAGTTCTAGAATTTCCCCGAGAATTTTTTCCAGGGAATTTTTATCCTTTTCCACCAGGTCTATTTCCCCACTCTCTCGAGTAATCAAATCACCCCAGTGTCCCCAGACTTCTGCATTAACGGTCTGGGGATAAGAAGAGAAAACCAAAAAAATCAAAAACAGGAAAAACAAAGGTAACCAGGGTTTTATCCTCTGGGTGGAACAAAGCATCAAAGACCCCCTATTATTGAGTTTATAATGAGTTTCTTTAAAAGAATAAAAACTCCCGCAAAAAATCGAAAGTTTTAAAAATTTGGAATCTTTCTGACCCTGGAAAATATTTTAAGGCTTTAACCCAGCAGCTTTAAAAAAACTTTAGATGTTCTTTAGAAAAAATTTAATAATTTATGGTATTGTCCTAATTAAGAGTTGTAATTTAAAAAATTCTGAAATGGAGGTATCTTATGGAAAAAAAGCTTCCCCCAAAAAGTGGCCTTGTTCTTGTCTTAGTTGTTGCTATTTTTTTATTCATTCCCGGGTGTGATTTTCTTGGAGATTTAGTCGAGGGAAATAAATGGGAGTGGTCTTTACTAGATTATGCTCCAGAACAGGTTTTTGAATATGAGGTGTTATTTGAGGATGGGGAAGGAATACAAGAAGAAGGGACTTTAGTAATTGAAATTTTCTCTTTTGATTATAATATCCTAGATAATTATCTTATTGAAGAGCATGAAGATGAACTGAGTGATAGTGTAATCGATACTAGTCCAGATAATCAAATCCCAGAAGGGACCATTTTGATTTATAAAACCAGTGAGGGTAGTTTTGGAAAACTCCAGGTAATTGATAATAACTTTACTAACCATGGCTGGGTTTTCAAGTTT
>SKTZ01000043.1 GCA_007122335.1 Bacillota bacterium | reverse complement strand
TAAACCTTCACCCGGGTGAAAAGATCTACCTGATCGAAAGATTGCGCTTGGCCAGCCAGGAACCCATGGCCAGAGAAATTTCCTTCCTTCCTTTTTCTTTGTTCCCGGGAATGGAAAAAAAAGACCTGGAGCACGGCTCTCTTTACAACCTCCTGCGCAAAAAATTCAACCTCACCCTGGGGCGAGCCAGGGAAACGCTGGAAGCCGTAGCGGCAGAAAAAACAGAAGCAGATCTTTTGGGAATATCTCCCGGAAATCCTGTATTTTTGAGGGAACGCTTAACCCACACCGAACAGGGCGAACCTTTTGAGTTTGTCAGGTCCTTTTACCGGGCCGATCGCTATAAATTTTTCTTTTACCTTGAACGATAACTAAGGAGGTGGTTTTCCCTTTAATTCTGTGTTTGCTGGGGAAGTAAAGTGGATTTATCATTCTTTTTTAAGGAGGTAGTGACATGGAAGAAGTTGTCTCTCCCTATGGTATAGGGACAGCCTTAGTCCTGGGTTTATGGGCCTATATCGCTATCGTTTCCATGCTGGCCCCTAACATCAGCTTCCACGAACCAATTGTCGCCGGTGCTGTAACTGGAATTATTGTCGGGAACATTCCTCTTGGTCTGGCAGTTGGTGGAACTCTAATGATTATTTCACTGGGAATGCATACTTATGGTGGTGCTACAATTCCCGACTTCTTAACGGGGGCGATCCTGGGGACAGCATTCGGTGCCCTGGCCTATGACGGAAATGTTGAATCAGCCATGGCTACGGGGTTAACCATTGCAGTTCCTGCGGCCCTCTTAATGACTCAGTTAGACGTTTTTGGTCGTGCCATAACCACAGTATTTATCCACGGGGCAGACAAATATGTTGAGGACGGAAACTTCCGGGGCGTAACCTTAATGCACATTTTAGGGCAGTTACCCTGGGGGTTGACCCGGGCCATCCCCGTGTTTCTCGCTATCTGGCTAGGCGCCGGTCCTGTCCAGCGGTTTATGGAGTGGATTCCGGAATGGTTCCAGGAAGCAATTTCCACAACAGGATCCGTCCTTCCCGCACTCGGTTTTGCATTGCTTTTAAGCATGCTGCCCGTGAAGAAGTACTGGCCGTTTCTGGTTATCGGTTTCATCCTTTTTGCCTACCTGGAAGTGCCGGTTATCGGCCTTGCTATTGCTGGTGCAGCACTGGCCGCCCTTTATTTCCACATGAAAGAAGGTGAGGCAAGTGCCTAATAACAATGATAAGAATGTAACCAAAAGAGATCTGTGGCGTGTATTGTTGCGGTACATGTTCACCTTCCAGTGGTCCTGGAACTATGAACGGATGCAGGCTCTGGGCTTTGCCTGGTCAATTATGCCTATCCTGGAAAAAGTAAACGAAACCAAGGAAGATCTCAAACTATCCCTGCAGCGGCATTTGAACTTTTTCAATACTCACCCGCCAATGGGTGCGGGTATTATTGGTGCAGCCGCTGCCCTTGAAGAACAGGGCGCAGAAGGTGAAGCAGTTGACAGTCTCAAGGTAGGACTCATGGGACCCCTTGCCGGAATTGGCGATACCCTTTTTGCCATCCTGACCCGCCCGATTATTGGTGTTTTTGCCGCTTCCATGGCCCTGGGAGGTAGCATGGGCGGTTTCTGGCTGATGATCCTTTTCGGCCTCTTCTGGGGTATCGGGGTAAAAATTTACCTCTTCTGGCAGGGTTATCAGCGTGGTGCTGACATTGTCCAGGATACCGCAGCAGGCGGTACCATGGATAAGCTAACGACGAGTGCTACGATACTCGGTTTAACGGTTATCGGTGGTTTTGTGCCCAGTATTCTCTCCGGAGTAACCACTCCCCTGGAATACACCGAGACCGTGGAAGTCGAAGGTGAGCTAACTGAACAGGTTGTTGCAGTCCAGGACGTTCTGGACCAGTTGCTTCCCTATCTAATTCCTGTCCTTTTTGTTGCCCTGGCCTACTGGATGCTGAGGGGACCGCTTAAGTGGTCACCAATCAAGGTCCTGCTGGCCCTGGTAGTTATCGCCTTTGGCGGAAGCCTTATTGGAATTCTGTAAAAAAACTCAAGGGGTAGGGGCCGAGCCCCTGCCCCAATTTTAGCTTTAGGAGGAAGTAATATGGTTGGAATAATTGTTGCATCACACGGGCAACTCGCTGAAGGTTTTATGGATGCACTGGAAATGATTATGGGGCCCCAGGAGAAAATTACCGCCCTGGCTTTAGAACCCGAGATGGGGCCTGAAGATTACAGGGAAAAATTAAAAAAAGCAGCCCAGGACCTGGAAACCCCAGATGGGGTTCTGATTATGGCTGATCTTTTCGGGGGAACTCCTTCCAACGCTTCCGCTTACCTCCTAGACTCAGAAAATCCTCCTATCGAAGTAGTTACGGGAGTAAATTTACCCATGCTTTTAGAAATCGCAAACATGCGAGGCTCCACCGGACTTAAAGAATTAGCCCAGAATTGTCGTGAACTGGCAACTCAAAGCGTGCAGATTATGTCGGAAGTTATGAAAAAAGAATAATAAAGGGGGACGAAAGATGCCTTTAATTCACATGAGAATTGATAATCGTTTAATCCACGGCCAGGTTACTGTGGCCTGGGTTAGTTACCTGGGAGCAGACCATATTATCGTTGTTAATGATAAGGTTGCCCAGGACCCCATTCAGAAACAGCTCCTGCCCAATGCAGCCCGGGGGGTAAAAACCTCGGTTTTGGGGATCGATGAAACCATTGAATACCTGGATTCAGAAAAGGCCCAGAAGGAAAAAATTATGGTAGTTGCAAAATTCCCTTCCGATGCTCTTGATTTAATTGAAAAGGGCGCCGAGCCCAAAGAGGTAATTGTCGGAAACCAGGCAACCCTACCCGGAACTAAACCAAAACACATTACCCGCTCCATTGCAGTTACTGAAGACCAGGCTCCGATTTATCGGGCAATTGCTGATAAGGGTTATACGCTCCGGTCTAAAGTAATGCCTTCGGACAGCGGTATGGACTTTATCAAGGCTTTAGAAAAAAATGGGTTGTGATAAACATGCTTTTTGGTTGTGCAGAAATTGAAATAACTCCTCAGGTTCCAATTACCATGGGAGGTTATGGAGCAAGAGCAGGAACTGCAAAAGGGATCTCCTCCCCTCTCTATGCCCGTTCTTTTGTTTTCCAGGACGGGAAAGAAAAACTGGGTTTAATTACTGCCGATCTTTTAATGCTTAACCGCGAACAATCTTCTTTTAT
>SKTZ01000138.1 GCA_007122335.1 Bacillota bacterium | reverse complement strand
TATTTTAACCGGATCATCCCTGGTTCAAATCAATAGTTTAAAGGTAATCATAATTGCCATTTACATGGTCGCTTCCCTGCTTGTTTTTATTATAAACGGCCAAATAGATTGGGCTCTGGGCATGACCCTGGCTATTGGAAATGGTTTGGGAGCCTGGCTTGGATCTACTTTAGCCATCCGCCGGGGGGACCGGTGGGTAAAAATAGTTCTGGCCGTTTCCGTTGTTCTACTTGCGGGAAGACTGCTCGGGTTTTATTAATAGTAATTTTGGGGGAAAAGGCTCCAGAAAGCTCTGCGCCTGGATGTATGAGTGGGGGTATTTATTACATAATTCCTTTAACCCCCTCCTGATTTCCGAAATTTCTACCTGGCCCTCTCCAAAATCATTTAACCGGTTTAGAAAAAGCTTTTTTTCTTCTTCCCTTATCTCGGAGGAAAAATACCCAAAGATGTGCTGAATCGAGTTAACCTGGTTGCCCCGCTTTGCGGGGAACCGGGTTATTCTTTTTAATAGTTCCCCGTACCTATCATAATATATTTCCTCTGCCGCAGCCAACCTTCCCATGTCATTTTTTATCCCTGGATTAAACGCCATAAGCAGATACTTATGTTTTTTCTGGAATTTCTGCATCAACCCTTCTTCTTTTCCCCGCAGATAATCCCGCCATTCCGCACGAATAAAAATCCTGCAAAGAAAATCATCCCATTTATCCGTGATTACTGTCCCCTGGGGATCAATTTTTACAGCTTCGGCAAAAGAAGCCGGACAGCGGGCCAGAGACCTATAATCTCCGATAAAACCATCAATTTCGGTTATCTCCTGTCCAGGAAATTCAGTCCGAAAAACTGCCATCCCCTGGGCATTTATCTGAATAATAAATATCTTGCAAAAAACAGCCAGTTTTTCCAGCCACAAACCTGATTTCAAGCCTCCCTTTCCCAGAACAACTGCAATTATGGGTTTACTATCCTGCCCGAACAATTTTATTCCCCATTAAAATTAACCCGGCCCCGAGAAAAGCAACAAAAAAGCCAATCCCCATACCAACTGCTCCACCTACCTCGGGGCGTCCAAATAAAAGCCCAAGGCCGCCTCCAATAGACATGCAACCCACAAAAATCAAGCCCGAAAAGCTCTTTTCTTCTGCCATATTTCATCTTCCTTTCTTTGCAATTACCCAGCAAACCAGAAGAACATTATCAGGGGCACTGCGGCTAAAAGGACAATAATGGTAAGGGGCAATCCCAGTTTCCAGTAATCACCAAACAGGTAACCTCCTGGGCCCATGACCAGGATATTCGATTGATGTCCAATGGGGGTTAAAAATGAAGATGAGGCGGCAATTGCAACTCCGATCAAAAATGGATCGGGGTTAACTCCCAGATTTAGAGCCATGCTCAATGCGATAGGGGCAACCAGTACAGCAGCTGCAGCATTATTAATAATATTTGATAGACAAACGGTTACAACCATCACTACGACCATGGCTCCTGCGGGAGGTAGTTGCTGGCTGATAAAAAGCAATCCCCTGCCTATCAACTCCGCTCCCCCTGTAACCTCCAGAGCTTCCCCTACAGGGATCATGGCCCCCAGCAGAATGATAATCGGAAGTTCAATACTCCTATAGGCCTGGCGGAGCGAAATAATTCCCGTTACAACCATGGCCAGTGCTGCGCTGACAAGAGCAATCTGGATAGGCACCAGGTTAAAAGAAGCAGCCAGGACTGCAGAAACGAGAATAATCAGGGCTAGAAAAATCCTGCGGGGCTGGCCCAACCGTAAAAACCGCGGAGCGAGGGGCAGGCATCCCAATTGAGGTAGAGACTCGGAAAAAGTTCCCTGCCTTCCCTGCAACAAAAGGACATCCCCAGCTCTAAATTTAATACTACCCAATCGTTCCCACAGACGGGTCCCCTGTCGGGCTACTCCCAGGAGGTTAATCCCGTAACGCCAGCGGAGGTTCATATCCCTGGCCGTTTTCCCCAGGAGGGAGGAATCAGTTGTCACAACAGCTTCAACCAGGGCAACTTCTTCAGAGCCGAGCAGATCACGGCCTCCCCTATGAGTGGCCGCCAATTCCAGGCCCCCCGATTCCACAAGGTCCTGGAGGTTTTCCGGGTCAGCCTCAACAATTAAGATATCTCCCCCGGTTACAACTTCGTAAATGGAAGGCACGGGGTATTTTTGTTTCCGCCGAACCAGGCCTGCCACAAGAATCTCAGCATTGCTTGCTTCAATAATTTCTTTAATTGTTTTTCCCTCTGATTTGGAGCCATAGGGAACAAGGACTTCAGTTATATATTCTTCAATGGCAAAAATTTCGTCTCCCTCGCCCTGGTTCTTGCGAACCGGAAGCAGCCTCCAGCCGATAACACTAATGAAAAGAACCCCGAGGACTGCCACCCCGAAACCAACTGGGGTAAAATCAAACATTTTAAAGGGGTCCAAACCTACCTCTGCCCGGTATAGAGCAATAATAATATTAGGGGGTGTTCCTATTAAAGTCATTAGCCCCCCGAGAAGGGAGCCAAAGGCAATAGGCATTAAATATAGCGAAACCGGAGCTGAATTTCTTCGCGCCATCCGTAAAGCTACCGGCAAGAAGAGGGCCAGGGCTCCAACATTGTTCATAAATCCCGAAAAAAGGGCAACCAATCCCACCAGGACCAATAGCTGTCCAGAAATTCCCAATTTAAGGCTGGAAAGGGAACGGGCAAAAATATCAACCAGTCCGGAATTATATAAACCCCTGCTAATCACCAGAACCCCGGCTACGGTAATCACAGCCGGGTGCCCAAATCCATAAAAAGCTTCTGTCCCCGATACTATACCAGTCAGGACAAGAATTAGTAGCGATAACAGGGCAACAATTTCATACCGCCAAAAACTGGTAGCAAAAAGAACAAGGGCGATGGCAATTACACCAAAAACAATTAACTGCTCTACCATCAAAACCCCTCCAAACCCTATTTCCCCGAGGTAATTTTGGGGATTTAGGTCAAATGGTAAAAATTTCTAATTGTAATTTTCTTTTTTGTTTATTTCGCCAGTTAGGTCGATTTAACCTTTTCTTTTGGGATTATTCGTTCTTTGCCAGTTCTTTTCGGCTATGTTATAATTCCCTGTATTTTGTTATATCATAACCTTTTAATTCCCTTTCTGTCACTCTTAACTAACCTTTAAATCGCGGGAGGAAAAGTAAATGGACCAAAAGAAAAATACCGGTTATAGTCTTGCCTGCCGGGCCGGAATTATAGTTGG
>SKTZ01000049.1 GCA_007122335.1 Bacillota bacterium | reverse complement strand
TTGAATTTACCCTTTAGGAGGGAATTAGCCATCGCATGGAAAATTCCTGTAAAAAATAGTATCATATAAATTGAGGTTAATGCCAACACCGGCTTAATAGTAATTCCCCAATCGAGCAAAGTGTTGAATAGCAATTTTTTCGGGCGGGCAGAAAGGTGTTAAGAGCAAAATAAATTTCCTTGGATTAGGATAGCTGTCCAAATAATGTGATATAATTTTATCAAATTATTTAGGACGGTGATTAAATGCAGTTAATCCACGATTTTGGAATAACACTCAAGCAATACCTCAAGCTTGGTAAGGGAAATCAATTTCCCCAATTTTCTTCCTGTCCCAGCTGTTTTGCTCAAAAACCTCTTTTAAGCCATGGTTTTTATGAACGTAATGCAGTTAAAGGAAAAACCAATTCCATTGTTTTCATCCAGAGGTACTACTGCATCTGCTGCAAAAAGACTTTCTCTGTTTTACCCTCTTTTCTCCACCCAAGGTTTCAATACACTCTGGATTACATAATGCTTATGCTCCAGGACATTTTTATTGAGAAGAAGAACCTTGCTTACCGCCAACTCCGTTATTTCTATAAAAACCGTTTCCTTAAAAACATTAACCGCCTGCAGATGTTTTTCCGCGATCAAGATCCTCACCTAAAGTTTCCGGATAAAACAATAGAAAAAGCCATAAAGCTGGTCGAAATTATCCTTGAGATAACCGGTAGGTTCCAGGGAAAATTCGGCACAGCATTTATGGCTATTTAATTCTACCATAACCACCGGCCAAAGGGAAGCATTTTTCAACCCACAGAATATTTTCCTTGTTTTTACTACTTGAATGGAATAAACTGCCTTTAAGCAGAGATAACCGGTTATCTCCATCCAAAACACAAAAGATGGAGGTAAAAAAATGGACGAGAAAATGCGAGAACAGGTTGCTTTATTTCGTTATGGTTTAATTGTGCCTTTAATTAACGGACAGATTTTGGATCAAAAGGAATACCTTGCTGAGGTTTCTAACCGAGTTCATGATACACCCTATTACGGAGCCAGAGAATTTACTGCTAAAACCATAACCAACTGGCTGCGCCTTTACAAGCGGGGCGGTTTTGATGCCCTTAAACCCAAAGTTCGAAATGATAAAGGAGATACCAGGGCTATCAGGGGAGAACTAAAAGAAAAGATTTTACAGGCCAGAACAGAACAAATGGATATGCCGGTTAAACTTTTTTATGAACACCTGGTCAAGAAAGGGATTTTCCTGCCCAACCAGGTTTCATATTCCACCCTCAATCGTTACCTCCATAGAAACAACCTGGCCAGCGAGCGAATTTCTAAAAACCCCGAACGGAAAAGATTCGCTTATGATACAGTTAATATTCTCTGGCAGGGTGATATTTCTCATGGGCCATATTTGAAGACACCCAAAAAGAAAATACCCACTTACCTTTTTGCTTTTATCGATGATTGTTCCCGCCTGATACCTTTTGCCATGTTTTCAGTAGAGCAGAATATTGAACCCCTAAAAGAAACCTTCAAACAGGCACTTTTAAGGAGGGGTATCCCTCGCCTGGTATATGTTGACAATGGTAAGGTCTTCCGTTCAGATATTTTTAATATCATCTGTGCTTCCCTGGGAATTACCCTTACTTACACACCTCCCTATGATGCAGCCAGCAAGGGCAAGATTGAGAGGTTTTTTGGCACGGTAAGAAAACGCTTTTACCCTCTCTTCAAAGATCAACCATTTTCTTCTGTCGAAGAACTCAATCAGGCTTTCTGGCGATGGCTGGAAGAAGATTACCACAGAAAGATCCATTCCGCCCTGGAGATGACTCCCCTGGACAAATTCCTTTCACAAACCAGCAAGATCAGGCCGGTTAATGACCCGCAAAAACTGGAGGAAATATTTTTTCACCGCATTAATCGCAAGGTTACCTCTGACGGCACTATTTCTATCAACAAAAAACTTTATGAAATTTCTCCCCAGTTTATCGGCCAGAAAGTTGAGTTGCGGTACGACCCCAGGGATTTGAAAAATGTTTATGTGTTCAGCCACGGCCAGAACATTGCCCGGGCTAAACCCGTTAATTTCAGTGATAATGCCCGGGTGAAAAGAACTTCACCCATTTCCTTTTCTTCTCTGGAAGAAAGAGAAAAAGAAAATTCGAACAGGAAAATTCAATCAGATCAGTTAAAGAGCGGAGGGGAAGAAAATGTTTAAAGAATTTTATTCCCTGGCCCGCGAACCTTTTTCCAAGGAGTTAAAGGAAGCTGATTTTTTTAATACACAGAGTTTCTCAGAAGCTTTAGCCAGGTTGCATTATCTGAAAAAAGTAAGAGGAATTGGAGTTTTAACCGGGGAAACGGGGGCGGGAAAAACCTCCGCACTAAGGTGTTTTGCTGGAAACCTTAACGCTGCTCTGTTCAAAGTTGTCTATTTCCCACTTTCTACAGGTACTGTTATGGATTTCTATCGAGGCCTGGTAAAGGGTTTGGGGTTAGAACCACGTTTCCGGAAAGTTGATCTCTTTCATCAAATCCAGGAAGGCGTTTACACTCTCTTCAAGGAGAAACGGATCACACCGGTTTTTATTCTTGACGAGATGCATATGGCTTCCCCCAAATTCCTTGCCGATCTGAGTATTATTTTTAACTTCAAAATGGACTCGGTTAACCCTTTTGTGCTGATCCTGGCTGGAATGCCTCATTTGCTTTCTTCTCTGACACTAAATCAGAACCAGTCCCTGAATCAAAGGGTGTTGATGCGTTACAAAATGGAGCCATTAAACCAGGATGAAGTTAAAAGGTATATTAACCATCACCTGGAAATTGCCGGAGCTAAACATACAATTTTTTCTGAAGCAGCCATTGAAGCTATTTCTTCCCGCTCCAGGGGGTGGCCGCGGGTGATTAACAACATTGCAGTTACTTCTATGCTTTATGGAGCACAACTTCAAGTTGAGAATATTTGTCCTGATGTGGTGAAAAAGGCTATTGAAGATATTGATACTGAATGATTGGTTGGGCGGCTGAATAGCTGCCCAACTTCATTACCTTTTTCCGTGATATTGTGCAAATCTCCAAAAGTTTATCCCTTTTATTTTGCAAACTCTTAAACAAATCGCCAAATTCACTTCCCAATTAATTTGAAAATTTTTGGAAATTTATTTTGCTAATTGACAGCAAAGAAGGTTGGTTATTTTTTATTAATTCTATCAAAGGTAGCTAATCCCTAATTTCTCTTGCCACCATTTTGTCTTCTTTTCCTTTGGAGGCTGCACATTTGTGGCT
>SKTZ01000014.1 GCA_007122335.1 Bacillota bacterium | reverse complement strand
CCAGCCTGATTAGTGATGCGCCGGATTGGCCACCGGAAATCTATGGTTACGGTTTTGACTACTGGCTCCTAATGCTCGTCCTGGAGCAGAAAGCCGAGATCGCCGAGGTCTTCCTGGGCCGAAAACCAGAAACATCCTTGCCCGTAAGCATTAGTGATTTTTTCAGGCAAGCTGTTTCCACCGTTTTTAGGGCCATCAGCAAAGGCCAGGAAACCTGGAAAAAAAATCCCCAGGGCATAGGTTCACCCCTGATCATTGGTCCCAGGGATGATTTCTCTCTGCAGGAACTTACCCCGGATTCCCGGTCACATCTGGATTCTTTCAAGCGTGGTTATGCCCGTTATTACGAAACCGTGTGGTCCCGTATTTTTTCAGAGGAACTTTCCACCCAGTTAAATGAAGCGGCCAAAGTTTCTGATGATAACTTCTCCTTCCCGGCCACCCTCTGGGCACAGTTGGTTTTTGAGTCCCTCATCGCTTACCACTTTATACCCGAGCTGGAAAAAGAAGACTTGATTAGCAGCCTGATTCCCCTTTTCGAAGGGAGGCTGGTGGGTTTCTTCAGTGAAACCTCCGAACACGCCCTTCCTCACTTAAGTGACGACAGCTCTCTCCGCGCCTCAACATGTCCATTTAGCGCCAGGAATAAGCTGAATGAACAAATAGATGCCTTTGTGATCCGTCGCCCATCCTTCGTAGAGAAATGGCTGCACCACAAAGAAGCACTGCAACCTTTTTTGCCTGAAATCTCGTACTGGGAGCATATCCCCGGCGTTCCCATCATACTGCCCCACACAGTCCGTTCAGCCTCAGGCAAAACCGCCCGGGTATCAGAAATCTACGAACAACTGCTGAAAGAATACAAAGAAGGGTTTGAAGGCTTCGCCCGCCGTCAGTTAGACCTTTCTCCCCAGGACGGCTTTGAAAAGCTAGGCCAGGCCATCAAAGAACTGATGGAAGAAGTAGAAAAAGGTTTGGACACTATCCTTTTGCCTGGTGACTTACACACCAGCTCAGGCATTCAACAGGTGGCAGAAAGGATTTTTAATCTCTATCCCACCCCTATCAGCTTCTCTCTGAAAGAAGAAGTTGCGGAACGGCTGCTGCGGAAACAACCGCCCCGCAACCTTATTACCCTTTGGGGTTACCGCAATACCGATGAACTCCTGGCCAACCACAATCCTTTGGATGTTCTAGCCCTCTCCACCTGGTCCGAGCCCGCTCGGTACAGTGCCTGGAACAACGAGTGGCTGCGCGAAAACCTGCGACCGGAACATTTTGAACTGTCCCCCATCCGCCCTTTATTCGTCAGTTATCTAGATTTCCCCGCCTTAGCAGGCATGCGGGAATCTTCATCCCTGAACCATCTCACCAGCCGTGTCGTCATCAGTTATCTCCGTAAGGAGAGCGGCGGTAGTTTCCCCAAGGCTCGTTTCCTGACCATAATTTTAAAAAACATCATCGACGCACAGCAGTTCGGCGTCATCTGGGAATCCTTTAAAAACAATTCAGGCAAAGACTTCGGCCAAAAGGTGGTAAATTCCATTGAAGGGCACTCGGGTTATCACATGTTTTCTGCCCACAGTATTTTTGAAAACCTTCAGCAGCAAACCCTTAGAGACAAACTTCTGGAAATTACCAATCAGGACTGGGGCTCTGCAGACCCGGACACGGTAAGGTTCCGCAAACGCCTTGCACTAATGGCCTCAGTATACCACTTAGGTATAACCCTTCCTGATGGCCATTTTGTCACCTGCTCCCTGTGGAGTTGGGCCAGTTACAGCTTTAAAGGCGGCAAAGGCATACCTTCCCCCCTTTCCCTCATGGTAGAGCGGAGATGGTTCAGTGCCGAACTTTTTTACCGCTGCTATGAGCAAGTGGGAGGAAAACGCGAAAACATTTTTCCAAAAATCGCTGAACTGATGGGACAAGGTAAAGAAAATGAAGACCTGGCCGTGATGCTCCTTGGAGCCCATTCCGACAGGGCGGCTGTTATTGTTGAACAGAATATGGACAAAGAACTACCTCCCGCGGGCAAACTGGTTCGTTCCGATTTCAATCCTATCCTAACCCCAATCGCAGATAGTAATTGGGAGTCTAAATATGTTTTAAACTGCGGCGCCATTCGTGTCAATGGGGATGTTCACATCTTCTACCGGGCTGTTGGTGAGGACGGCATTTCCCGTATTGGCCTGGCTTTAAGCAAAAACGGTCTGCGCGTGGACGAACGGCTGCCCGAACCGGTTTTCGCTCCCGCCCATGAAAGTGAAAAAATGGGCTGCGAAGACCCCCGCCTTATCGCTATCGAAGGCCGCATCTACATGCTTTACACCGCCTACGACGGAGTTACCCCTCAAATCGCCCTGGCATCTATCGCCGAGGACGATCTAATCCACCAGCGCTGGCAGCACTGGCACCGCCACGGATTGGTTTTTCCCGGTTTTTCCAATAAGGATGCCGTCTTATTCCCGGAAAGATTTAACGGTAAGTTAGCCATGTACCATCGTATCGCTCCCAGTATTTGGGTAACTTACTCTCCCACCTTCGACACCCCATGGCCCCGGGAAGGCCACAAGATTATTATGGGTTCACGTTCCGGAATGATGTGGGATGCGATCAAGATCGGAGCAGGTGCCCAGCCTTTGAAAACCCGCTTCGGCTGGCTTCATATCTACCATGGAGTGGACTACGGGTTGCGATACCGGCTCGGTGTTTTCCTTACCTCTTTAGATGACCCGGCCAAGCTTATCTACCGCTCTCCCAATCCCATCCTGGAACCGGATACATCTTACGAGATAGGCGTTTCCGGAGAGAGCTGGGTGCCAAACGTGGTCTTCACCTGCGGTGCCGTCCCCCTCCTTGACAAAAACGTCTTGGATGAAGACGATGAAATTCTGGTTTATTACGGCGGAGCAGACACAGTAATCGGCGTCGCTACCGCCAGTGTTTCGACGCTTATTCCCTCCCGTTACCGCGGTAAATAAGAAGCGGCCTCTGCCTTAGGGGAGAAATCATAATTTTTTTCTAGGAAGGAGGAATATATTAAATGAAAATAGCCATGCTTTCTCCTATAGCCTGGAGGACCCCGCCCCGGAAATATGGGCCGTGGGAACGGGTAGTTTCATTAATCACAGAAGGGCTTGTTAAGAGAGGGATAGATGTTACATTGTTTGCCACAGCTGATTCAGTCACAAAGGGAAAGCTCCATGCTGTAGTGCCACACCCCTATGAGGAGGACAGGTCTTTTGATATCAAGGTATGGGAGAGTCTTCATATATCTGAGGTATTTGAAAGGGCAGAAAATTTTGATCTAATCCATAACCATTTCGACTTTTTGCCACTTACCTACTCAAGTCTTACAAAAACGCCTGTCCTAACAACTATCCACGGTTTTTCCAGTTTGAAAATTATTCCCGTTTACAAGAAGTATAACGACACAACTTTTTATGTGTCTATTAGCAACGCCGATCGCTCACCAGAACTGAACTACATCGATACTGTTTATCATGGTATCGATATTGAGAACTTTACGTTTAAGGAAACCCCTGAAGATTATCTGCTTTTCTTAGGGCGCATCCATCACGATAAAGGTGCCGGTGAAGCAATTCAGATTGCCCGTAAAGCGGGCATGAAGCTGATCATGGCCGGAATTATTCAGGATGAGGCTTATTTCAAAGAACAAATTGAACCTTTTCTTGACGATGACCAGGTCAAGTTTGTAGGTCCCGTCGGTCCCGAGTTGAGAGATAAGTTATTAGGGAGTGCCCTTGGTTTTATCCATTCAATCAATTTTAATGAGCCTTTCGGCTTGTCTGTTGTGGAAGCCAACGCCTGTGGAACACCGGTGGTGGCTTTTAACAAAGGCTCGATGCCGGAGTTAATTAGTGATGGCGAAAACGGCTTTCTTGTTAACGATGTTTCTTCTGCAGTAGATGCAATAGGGAATATAAAAACCATATCACGTCATAAGTGCAGGAGAGTAGTAGAAGAAAAATTCTCACAAGATCAAATGGTGGAAAATTATCTGTCAGTATACCGGCGGATAATAGAAAAAACTTAATGGAGCCGAGTGTTTAAGTAAACCGGAAGGATGTTGTTAATTGTGCAAAAACGGGAACCAATTCTTAAGAGATATAAAAAAAATCCCATCCTCACCAAAAACGATGTGCCATACCCGGTAGTTACGGTGCACAACGCTGGAGTAATCAAGACAGATGGGCGCTATTTGATGATTTTTCGGTCACATCTTCATAACGGGCGTTCTATTCTGGGAATAGCAGAAAGTTCAGACGGTTACCGGTTCGCGGTCAAGTCCAAGCCTTTTATGACTCCGGCCCAAGAAAGCATTTTTGCTGAATATGAGAAATATGGTATTGAAGACCCCAGAATCTGCAAAATAGATGAGGATTTCTTCATTACATACAGTGCCTATTCCAAGCACGGGGTAAGGATTGCTTTAGCCAAAACTCGGGATTTTGAAACAGTGGAAAGGATCTCTCTTATTACACAGGCAGACCAGCGTAACGTAGTTCTTTTCCCAGAAAAGTTTGCTGGACGTTATGTCCGCCTGGATCGTCCCCATACGGAAATCAACCCCTGGTCCATCTGGATTTCCTATTCTCCCGATTTAATTCACTGGGGAGACTCAAAGTTGATTGTCAAACCAGAAACCTACCATTGGGATGAAATGAAAATTGGCCCCGGAGCTACCCCTTTCAGAACCGATAGCGGCTGGCTGCACATCTATCATGGGGTCTTTCGCACCATGGACGGAGCTGTTTACAGACTTGGAGCAATGCTTCATGATCTGAGGGATCCATCGCGGATTCTCGGGGTAGCTGATGAATGGATCCTTGAACCTGAAGACCCCTGGGAGTTAACCGGATATGTGCATAATGTGGTGTTTACCTGTGGGGCAGTCCCTGAAAAAGATGGCACAGTAAAAATCTATTGGGGCGGGGCAGACAAAGTGATGTGTGTGGGAACAGCAAACGTCAGCGATCTAATTGAGCTATGCTTGAAAAAGCCAAGAAAACCCCTGTAGTCCCTTCAAATAGATAAAGGGTCAGTTACATAACTTCTAAAGGTTTTCTGTTTACCCAGACTCTACTCCCTTTTCCTGTCTCTTTACCTAACAAATATACCCATTACTGATTTAGATTAACCCCTTCCCTACCTGCCTCTTCGATCAGTCATTTTACCCTCCATCCCTCTAAAATAACAACAAAAAATCACAATTACATCAGGTATGTTAACGAAAGACTTATGATTGTTCGCTCAGCTCTTTCACATGCAATAGAATTCTATAGCGTATCAGAAAATGTTATTAAATAATCATCATTATCATCCGGCTACCCAAAGAAGGCAAATCAGTTGCTTAATATGATAATATCCGGCCAATTACCGCCCGGAATTTTGATAAGTATTATAAAACAGCGGACATGCTGGAAGTTATGTTTATTATCCCTTGCTAACCGATGGCTATAAACCCTTTATTAACACACTTTTCCGTAAATATTATTCGCTCTATATATGTAAGTAAATCTTGGACGAGCCCTGAAATTTCCTCCCCGTAAATTTGAAGCCAAGAGCTCCCACCAAACAGGTATTTACTCTCAAGCCTTGTTCTGTGGGTTTTTTTATTATGGTTGGTCCAGTATTACTGTTAAAAAGACACCTACCTCCGCAGACGAGGTCATACCCTATTTTCACTTTCAGGCTGTCCATTAACCATTTATTTTCGAAATTCTGTTCATTCTTACTAAAAGTATAAAGTCCGCAAAACATCTAAAACACAATTATTACAAGCATTTTTACCGACATAGTCGTACCAAACATTCTACGTGATAAGTCTGGGGGAACATATCAATAAGATCAAGGGTCTCTATTCTGTAGCCCAGGGGTTGGAGTTCAGCAATATCCCTGGCCAGGGTGGCCGGGTTACAGGAAATATAAACGATATTTTTTACTTTTTTCTCTTCAATTAACTGCCACAAATTGGGGTGGCAGCCTTCCCGGGGAGGATCAAGCAAAACACAATCCAATTCCCGGGGCATTTTAGCAAAAACCCTTTCCACCTCACCTCTGTGGAATTCAATATTATCAAGTCCTGCATGCTGGGCCTTCCTTTTCCCTTCAGCTACTGCCTCTCTCGAAATTTCGATTGCCAGAACTCTGTCAACGTGTTTGGCCAGATTTATCCCGAAAACACCAGCACCAGCGTATAAGTCGCCAATATTTCTACAGTTTAGGTCCAGGACAATTTTTTTCGCCCTCTCCAAAAGGACTTCTCTCTGCTCCGAATTCACCTGAAAAAAAGTCGCCGGTCCGAGCTCAAAAGTATAATCACCCATTTTTTCTTTAATCATGCTCTTTCCCCAGATTCCTCTTCCCTCTCTTTTTCCCTTGCCCTGCTGATAGATCCCTAAAAGTTCCGGGTTTTCCTTCCGCAAAATAGTTGTAACCTTCTCCCAGGAGGACCCTGGTTTTACTGATTGGTCGAGGATTAAGAGACTCTGCTGATGGGAAAAACTCGTTCTTACAGTGAAATTTTTTCCCGAGGTTATAATCTTCTGTTTTAAAAGATCTGCCAGGCTCTTTTTGATTTGGTTGACCTCCTGGGGCAAAAGAGCACATTCCTCGTGAGGAATTACCCTGCGGGATTGGCGGCTGAAAAAACCTACCTGGCTTCCCTGAAGATGGTAGGTTGCTTTATTTCGGTAATTCCATTCCTTTCCTGCAGCATGAATTCGGGGAGC
Organism: Bacillota bacterium; assembly: GCA_007122335.1. Classification (GTDB taxonomy): domain Bacteria; phylum Bacillota; class Halanaerobiia; order B1SED10-174; family B1SED10-174; genus T1SED10-26. The sequence goes on along the minus strand of SKTZ01000014.1, from coordinate 64,176 downwards.
AGGAAAATCCTGAGCCTCACCTATTCTGTATAATGCCTGAACCAATCGGTCCTGTTTAAATTCTACCTGAAAAGAATAATCCATGTGCTGCAGTTGGCACCCCCCGCATTCGGAGTAAACAGGGCAGGGAGGTTTTCTACGGTGGGGTGATGCATCAAGAACTTCTTCCAGTAGGGCTTCTCCAAAACGCTTTTTCTTTTTTACAAGCCGGGCCCTGACTCTCTCCCCGGGTAGAGTTCCAGGTATAAAAACGGTATAGCCATTAAGCTTACCAACTCCCCGGCCATCATGTCCCAGGTCATTAATTTTCAATTCAGGTATTATTTCTTCAACCATTGTTCTCCCTCTCCTTTAACTTGCTGGCCAGAAAGTTTCCAACAAGCCGGGGATTGGCCCTTCCCTCGCTGATCTTCATGGCCTTCCCAATTAAATTCTGGATCGCCTTTTCCTTACCGGAAAGGTAATCCTGGACAACCTCAGGATTTTCCTGCAATACCTTTTCAACAATTTGCTTAATAAATTCCTCGTCGCTTACCTGCTTCCAACCTTTTTCTCGAATTATTTCTCCGGGTTTTTTCCGGGTTTCCAGGGCAAGTTGTAAAACTTCCTTACCCTTGGTTGAGCTCAATTCTCCCACTCCAACCCGGTTAATAATGTCCGCCAGGTCTTCTGGTGGTATTTCCAGGGGGAAATCAAATTGCAGAAGATTTTCTTTAATCCACTTTGCTACTTCTTGAGGAGGAGCGAAGCAGGCAGTTTTTTCAAAATATTCAGCCCGGGGTTTTTGGGCAATTAGAACTGCTGCTTCCTCTTCTCCAATTTCCCACTCTTCGGTCCATTTTTTCTGTCTTTCAACGGGTTGTCGGGGTAAATTTCCCATAACTGAATTAACAAATTCTTGCTTTAGCAAAACTGGTGGAAGATCAGGTTCTGAGAAATAACGGTAATCAACACCCTGTTCCTTGCTGCGGAGGAAATATGTTTTTTGTTTTCCTCCATCCCAGCCTCGGGTTTCTCTTTTTATTAATCCTCCCTCGTTTAAGATTTTGCTCTGTCTTTTTCCTTCATACTCCAGAGCCCGAGCAACGGCCTGGAAAGAATTCATATTCTTTAATTCAACCTGGTTCGGAGATAATTCTTCTCCAACCTTTCTCATGGATATATTGGCATCACAGCGGAGAGAACCTTCCTGCATATTGCAGTCAGATATCTCCAGGTACAGAAAAAACAACCGCAGTTCGCGGAGAAAATTCCGTGCCTGTTCAGGACTGCTTATTTCGGGTTCAGTAACTATCTCCAGCAGGGGAATACCCGCCCTGTTGAAATCGATTTCCATATTTCCATTAATGTAATTTATTTTCCCTGCATCCTCTTCCAGGTGAACCTTCTGAATTGCAAAATCCTTTTTCCCCACCCGGAAAGTACCATTATAGCCCAGAGGTTTTTGGTACTGGGTGATTTGATAACCTTTAGGTAAATCGGGGTAAAAATAATTTTTCCGGTCAAACCAGCTCTCAAGGTTAATATCGCAATTTAACCCCAGAGCCCCCTGCAGGCCAAAAAAAACAGCCCGCTGATTCAGAGAAGGCAGGGTTCCCGGCCAGCCCAAGCAAATCGGGCAGGTGTTGGTATTAGCAGGAGCAGCAAATTCTGTTGAACAGGAACAAAACATCTTGGAATTGGTTTTTAACTGCAGGTGGATCTCCAGCCCCACAACCATCCCTAAAGCCCTGCTCATGATCCGCTACCTCCTTCAGCCCTGAATTTAACCTCGGCGCCAAAGCCCGTTATTTGCTTAATAAATTCAGCAAAATCTATCAACAGGGGTTCTGACCACATGGGTCCCATAAGTTGCAAACCCAGGGGCAACCCGTCTTCATTAAGCCCAGCAGGTAATGAAATAGCAGGCATCCCCGCCAGACTCGCGGGGATAGCAAGAATATCGCTCATATATTTCTGCAGAGAGATCTCCATACCACTCCCCAGTTCGAAGGCAGGAGTTGGGGTCGCCGGCGACAGGATCAAATCAAACCTTTGCCACAGTTCTTCCAGTTCCTTGCGGATTTCCTCCCGGACCATTAAGGCCCTGTCAAAATAATCCTTCCGGTACTCAGAACTTAAAACCAGGGCCCCCAGAGCAATCCTGTTTTTCACTTCCTCGCCAAACCCCTCTGCCCGGCTTTTCTTTATAAAATCCTCCCAGTTATCGACTCCTTCCGGTTCAGGTCCAAATCTAATCCCATCGAAACGGGCCAGGTTAGAGCTGGCTTCAGCAGTTGCAATTACAGAATAAACTGCAAGAGCCCTGATGGGATCAATTAGAGACACTTCCTCAATTTTAACCCCCGCTTTTTCCAGGCTAACACAAACATGCTCCAATCTTTTGCTGATTTCCTCATCTTCAACCTTTTCTAAGTATTCTCGGGGCAGCGCTACCCGTAAACCAGGGGGATCAAAATTTTCTCCCATTCTTTTTAGATCCTTGCCCGCAAAAGTTGTCTGGTCCCGTTCATCTTTCCCTGCCAGGTGGCAAAAAATCAACCAGAGGTCATCAAGGTCAGCCGCAAAAGGCCCAATCTGGTCTAAAGAAGAAGCATATGCAACCAACCCGAAACGGGAAACTCTTCCATAGGTTGGCCGCAATCCATAAACTCCGCAGAAAGAGGCTGGCTGGCGAATGGAACCGCCCGTCTCACTGCCCAGGGCAAGCGGGACAATTCCACCACCTACTGCGGCAGCAGAACCACCTGATGAACCTCCTGGAACTCGATGCAGGTCATGAGGATTTCGAGTAGGGAAATAAGCTGATTTTTCTGTGGTTGAACCCATGGCCATTTCGTCCATATTGGTTCGTCCTATTATTACGGCTCCCGCCTTTTCCAGCTTTTCCACCACAGTTGCAGAATACCCCGGGTAGAAATCGGCTAAAAAATTGGAACAACAGGTCATTGTATCCCTTCGCCTTGCCATATTATCCTTAATGGCAATGGGGATGCCGCTCAAAGGGGGTAATTCCTCTCCCGCCTTCCTTTTTTCATCAATTTTTTTTGCTTTTTTTTCAGCCCGCTTCCAGGAGGTTGCCACGAAGGCATTAAGTTTATGATCCCGCTCGTTAAACCTTTCCCTGCAATCTTTTAATAATTCACGAGCGGAAATTCCTCCCTTTTTTAGTAAGTGGAAAATATAGGATGCGCTTTTATTTTCCAGGCTCAAAAAACTCAACTCCTTTGCCGCATTTCAACCACCCTAAAGGTTATTCCTGCTTCCCTTACTTCTGCTTGGGGACAATCAACCCTGAGGTTTTCCCAAGTCAGGAAATTATAATTAAAAACTTCCCCGAACCCTTTTTCTCCTTGAGATAGAAAAAGCCTGATATCATCTAGTTGACTCCTGAGTAATTCCAGTTTGATATCTTCCTCTCCCAGGGCTGTTATTCGGGCCAATTCTTTTTCCACTTTTTCACCCCTCGATCAATTTCTTGAATTCTTCTTCCCCGATAATTTTCACTCCTGCTTGCCGGGCTTTATCCAGTTTAGAGCCCGCTCGTTCCCCGGCAACCAGGAAATCAAGTTTTGCGGAAATACTGGAAGTTACCTCGCCTCCCCGCTCAATAACCATCTGTTCCGAATCCTTTCGGGTCATGGTTTCCAAACTCCCGGTAAAAGCGAACCTTTTTCCTGCCAGAACCTGGGGATGAGGCTTTTTTTCCTGCTGGAACTGGAGGCCTGCTTTTTTCAATTTTTCAATTAACTTTTGATTGCCTTCTTCCCGGAAATATTCCACAATTGAACTGGCTATTTTCGGTCCCACTTCTTCAACTTCCTCAAGTTCCTCGGCTGTTGACTGTTTTAGTTCTTCCAGGGAAGCAAACTCTCTGGCCAGAAGCCTGGCAGTAGTCGCTCCAACAAACCTTATTCCTAAAGCATTTAAAACCCTTTCAAATGGCCTGTCCTTACTTTCCTCAATGGCTTCAATCACATTTTGGGCGGATTTGGAACCCATCCTTTCCAGGCCAACAAGATCTTCCTTGTTCAGAAAATAAAGATCGCCGGGATCAGCAATCAACCCCTCGCTGGTCAATTTATCTATTAATTTTTCTCCCAGTCCATCAATGTTCATGGCTCCCCGGGATATAAAGTGGAGTATTCCTTCTCTTCGCTGGGCAGGACAGCGAGCCTGATTGGTACAGCGCAAAATCGGGCTGCCTTCATCCCTTGCTACCCGGCCTCCGCATACAGGACAGGCCTGGGGCATTGCAAATTTCTCTTCTTTTCCAGTCCGCAATTCTGTGAGCACCCGGACAACTTCCGGAATTACTTCCCCTGCTCTCTGCACGACAACTTGATCCCCTATCCTGACATCTTTCCGCCTGATTTCCTCTTCATTGTGGAGAACCGCTCTCTTGACCACAGCTCCTCCGACATTAACCGGTTTAAGATGGGCCGTTGGAGTCAGAGTTCCTGTCCGTCCCACAGTAACTTCAATTTTTTCAACGGTTGTCACTTCCTGCTGGGTTGCGAACTTGTAAGCCACGGCCCAGCGGGGGCTTTTAGCGGTTGCTCCAAGTTCTTCCCGCAAATCAATTTGATCCACCTTGATTACAAGACCGTCAATATTGAAGGGAAGTTCTTCCTTTTTCTCATAAAGCTCCTGGGATTTGGCCAACATTTCGTCAACTGAATACGCCCGGGCAAAGTTATTTACCCTGAATTTCAACTTCTTTAAAAACTCCAGGCCCTCGCTGTGACAGGAAAAACTGCGCTCTCCAATTTCCTGCAGAGCAAAGGCAGCAAAATCAAGGGGTCGGTCAGAGGCAACCCTGGGGTCAAGCTGACGCAGAGAACCCGAAGCTGCATTACGGGGGTTAGCAAAGTTTTTTTCTCCTCTTTCTTCCCGGAGCTGATTAAACCGGGCGAAGGCTTCTTTCGGGATAAATACCTCCCCCTGAACCTCAAGGTCAACCCTCTCCGGCAAAGTAAGGGGAATGGTTGTTATGGTTTTTATATTGTGGGTGACATCCTCCCCGATATAACCGTCACCCCGGGTAGCTCCCCGGGTCAACCGACCCCCTTCATAGGTCAGGACTGCAGTTAGTCCATCAATTTTGTATTCAATAATATAATTAAAGTCCTGTTGTCCCAGCAGGTCTGTGACTCTTCGGTGGAATTCCCGGACCTCTTCTTCATTAAAAGCATTGGCCAGCCCCATTAAGGGAACCCGGTGTTCCACCTTTTCTAAAAAAGGTGCGGGTTCAGCTCCCACTCTTTGGGTAGGAGATTCAGGGACAATTAATTCTGGATTTTCTTTTTCCAGTTGTTCAAGTTCCCGATAAAGGGCATCGTATTCCTCATCACTAATCTCTGGCTGGGCCAGGACATAATATTTATAATTGTGTTCCTCGATTAACTGCCGGAGTTTTTTAATTCTCATTGCAACATCTTTTTGCAAAAATCTCCCTCCTTATTCTTAACCCTTTTAACAAAAACAAAAACCATGCGAGAATAATTTTTACCTCAACTTCTTATTTCTTCTGATAAACTTCCGATTCCTTTCTTTCACCAAAAACTCTCGAAATAAGAAAAGGGCAGCATAAAGCTGCCCTCCCGGTCAAATTTTTTCCAGGTTTACATATTCAACTAAAATTTCTTTTAATCCCTGACCCTCGAAAGCCAGAGTAAGTTTTAAATCCTTTCCCGTTCCTGTCTTGTTGACAATCCGGCCCACTCCCCACTTGGGGTGGCGAACTTTCTGTCCCAGAACAAAATTGTTGTGCCGGGGCTCATCCGGGGCCTCTTTTTCTTCCCCTTTATTTTCTCCCGAAAGAAAATCATCAATCTTTTCCTCTTCTTCCACTTCAGCACAGTTCTCCGCTGGTATACACTGCAAAAACTGGGACGGTTTCCGGAAAACATTAGTCCCAAAGATTTGCCTTTGCTGAGCCCAGGTTATATATAATATTTCCTGGGCTCTGGTCATACCAACATAGCATAACCGTCGTTCTTCTTCTATTTCTTCTGGATTTTCCATGGACCTATTATGTGGACAAAAACCCTCTTCCATGCCGACCATAAAAACAACAGGGAATTCCAAACCCTTGGCGGTATGCAGGGTCATTAAAGTTACACCACCCTGTTCTTCCTCGTAAAGGTCAATGTCGGAAAGCAGTGAAACTTCTGCAAGAAAGTTTTCTAAACCTTCCCAGCCTTCCTCGGGGATATCCTCCAATACATTGAATAGCTCCTGGATATTTTCCATTCGGACCTGGGCTTCAATGCTGTCACTTTCAGCAAGTTCTGCCCAGTAACCTGTCCTTTCCAGGATTTCCTGCAATAGATCTCCAGGAAACAGTTTTTCAGCTTCACTCCTCAATTCTTCAATCATCCTGTAAAAACCAGCCAGGGATTTTCGCTGCCGGGGGCCCAGGGAAAATTCCTCGACCTGGCTTAAAACCCTGTAAAGAGTCGTTCCCCTCTGCAGGGCCTCTTTTTCCACCTTTTCAATAGTTGCCTGGCCGATGCCCCGGCGCGGCATGTTAATCACCCGCAAAAAACTCATGGTATCGTCCCGGTTATATATCAACTTAAGGTAGGCCAGAAGATCCTTAATTTCCTTCCGATCATAAAACCTCATGCCCCCCACTATTTTATAGGGGATTCCCGCCTGGGTCAGGGCTGTTTCTATGATCCGGGACTGGGCGTTGGTCCGGTAAAAAACAGCAATATCTCGGGCCAGGATATCCTTCTCCTGCAGATTCTGAACCTCCTGGGCAATAAAGGCAGCTTCTTCTTCACCGTTGTAAAACTCCCGAAGGTTTATGGGGTTTCCTTTGCCCTTGCTTGTCCACAGATCTTTTTCCTTGCGGCGGGAATTCGCTGCAATTACCCCCTGTGCACCGCTTAAAATATTCTGGTAGGAACGATAATTTTCTTCCAGTTTAATAACCTCGGCCCGGGGATAATCTTTTTCAAAGCTCAATATATTGTTAATATCAGCCCCCCGGAAACCATAAATCCCCTGGTCCGGATCTCCAACTACGGTAAGGTTGCCCTGGTCACCGGCGAGCAGGTTAATCCAGCGGTACTGAGCATGATTAACATCCTGGTACTCATCAACGAGGATATATCTAAACCTGGACTGGTAACGGGAACGGATTTCTGGCTCCTCTAAAAGGAGTTTTACTGTAATCATAATCAGGTCATCAAAGTCCATGGCATTGGCTTTTTTGAGTTCTTTTTGGTACTCGGTGTAAGCTTTGTATACATTTTCCCGGAAAAAATCGTGAACAGTGGAGCCCATCTGGTGGGGTTCTTTTAGTTCGCTTTTCAAGCGGGATATTTCCTGCTGGATAGCAGCCGGGTTAATTTCCTTGGGGTCCAAACCAATTTTTTTCATTATGTTTTTTATCAGGGTCCTTGATTCCTGGGTATCATATATTACAAAGTTGCTGGAAAAACCGACTCTTTCCGCCTCCCTGCGGAGGATTCGAACCGAGAGAGCATGGAAGGTTCCCATCCATAGATCAGCAGTTCCCAGGCCAATTAATCTTCTGATCCTGTTCTTCATTTCTTCCGCCGCTTTATTGGTAAAGGTAACACCCATTATGTTTTTTGGAGAAATTCCCCTTTCCCCTACCAGGTAGGAAATACGGTGGGTTAAAACCCTGGTTTTTCCGCTACCAGCTCCAGCGAGAATCAATAAAGGTCCTTCACCATGGATAACCGCTTTTTTTTGTGGCGGGTTTAAATTTTTCAGTATACTCATTTTTCCCTACACTCCTTTGCCCATGCCTTGACTTTACAAGGTGAGGGAAGTAAACTTATTAGTAACATGTTTTTGAAAGGAATGGTTGTTTTGGCCAAAGGATTAAGACTCCCTTACATTGGAATTTTCCTTTTGTTTTCCGGTCTTTTTTTGCTCAGCAGAACCCTGGGCCTCTGGGAACAATTCCCCTTTCTATACAGTACCGAAACCTTCCTTTTTTTATCTTCCTTTTTATTTTTCCTTTTTTATCTGCTTTCAGCCAGAACCCAGGGTTACCTGGTAACCGGGCTAATCATTCTTTCCCTGGCTGGAACAACTTATCTTCCCCGCCAGGTAAAGCTACCCCCATTTTTAGACCAGACTCTTTTTTTTCACCTTTTGAGTCTGGCCTTTGTTCTGGTTTTTATTTTTCATACCCGCACCTTTCAGGAAAAGAAAAGGCGGAACTGGCCTTTTTATCCCGCGGCCATACTATTCGGAACGGGAGTTTTAATTTATCTACTTGATACAGAAATTCTTCCGGTTGCTATTTTACAGCGTTTTGATCTACTGTGGCCTTTTGCCCTGATTATTGTTGGTCTCTATCTGGTTTTAAATTATCTTGCTCGACGGGGCTAGAAAAGTACTTTTCACCAATCGTCCTGACAAAACCTCCCAGGTTAAAGCGGAAGTAGGCCCTCAGGTTTTCCTCAGTGTTGTAGGATACGCCTCCAACCAATTCAAGAGGGATCCGGCCCTGGAGCAGTTCTACATCAAGAATTCCTTCCAGGCCTCCCCCGTACCTGTTCAACTGGATATCGCCTGCCCAGGCTGAACCTGCTTCAAAATAGGGGCGGGCCTGTAGACTATCCAGAAAAATCGGTATTTCCCCTCTTCCCCTTTTAATATCAAGGATCCGCTGGGTAAATTCCACCCGATTGAGCCAGATCAATTCCCCCTGCAGGGGAGCGGAAAAACTCCTCATGGAGGTGCTGACCTGGTAGTCTCCGGGGGCTACCCCGGCCAGAGTGGATAACCCAATGCTACTTCCCCGCCAGGGGCTGATCCGCATTAGCCCCTGCCCGATCAACTGAGTATCCCAGCCTTCAACATACCAGGTAGATCCATCAAGGGCGTAGGCAAAATTTACGTTAAGCCTGTCCTGGCCCCGGATAAACTGCTGGGTCCAACCCAGGTGAACACCTGGATACACCATGTCAGGAAGGAAATATGCTCCCCCTCCCAGCCTCAGGGTTCCGGCTGATAAATATTCCCGCTGCACCGGGATATGCAGGAGAAATTGTCCCCCGTCAAACCGGCGGGGGTTCTCGTATTCAACGGGACCCACCCGGGAAGTCCACCCACCCTGCAGCAGGGTTTCAATTAAACCGAACCTCCCCTGGTCGGGATAAATACCAGTATAGATGTTGTAAGCGGGAGCAATGGGAAGACCAGAAACAATGCTGGCTTCATAGTAAACCAGTTGCAGGGGATCCCAGCCAAACATATTCACCCCCACAACTCCTTCTCCTGACCAGGGAATAACCAGGCGGGGTGTTAATCTGCTGAAAAGGGGATAGTTGCGACTTGACCTCCGCACCTCCCTCATTTCCCTGAGCTCTTCATCTTCCCGGGGAACAAACCGGGTTAGTTGTCTGGGAAGCCATTCCTCTAACCCAATTTTTTCCTCTTTAATCTGATAACCCCGGGAAGTTAAAACTACAAAGAAGTCTTTTTCTATTCCCGGGCCAATATCAAAAGTTCCATAGGGATTGGATGTGACCTGCCAGAACCTGTCCGATTCCAAATTATAGGCAAATATTTGGGGAGGCCCTCCAATACTGCCTACTGTATAAAGGAAGGACCCACTTGCCGACCAGACTGGCCGATGGAAATTTCCCTCCCGGGCAAAAAGAGTTTCCAGGTAGCCGCTTTTTGTATCGTAAATCCAAATCCCCCTTGCGCCCCCTTCTATCCAGACCTCAATAGCAAGTTTTTCACCTGCGGGATCCCAGGCCAGCGATCCGTAATCAATTTCGGGCCGGCTAAAAAACAGGGTTTCCTTCTGCCCGGTTTCCACATCGTAGAGTACTATTTGGTTCCCGCCCATTAAATTTTCTACATAGGCCAATTCCCCCTGGGAAGACCAGGCAGGATGCCTCCCGCCCCGACCGGAGGTTACTTGTTTTTGTTCCCCGGTGTCTAAATCGAATATAAAAATCTGGTGGTACATTTCCTTTAAGCCTTCCGGCCGCAGCCGGGCAAAGGCTATTTTTTCTCCATCAGGCGACCATGTGGGCCTACCCCCATTAATCCCGGCAACAGCAAGGACCTGTTCATCCTTTTCTCCATCAGAAAGCCTCAGGGAAGGAAAAAGCTCCCCCTGATGAAAATACAATACCCGGTCTGTTTGCGGGCAGGTAGCAATGTTTTGATTGTAACCCCAGGCAGAAGTAATGGTTTCGGGTTGCTCAACTCTGCCAATTGAATCTAATTTATCCTGCCATTCAAGATAAACCTCCTGCAGGTTATCGCCGGTCAGATAATTAAACCAGCCGGAAATACCCCTTAAAGGATTTTCCGGATATTTTCGTGCCAGATCAACTATTAGGTTTTCGCCATATACGTCAATTAGGTAGGCCATAAACCAGGCTCCATAATTGTAGGCGGCCATTGCCCCGGGCCAGGACTCCAGGTTGTACAACCCCTGGATCTGGTCAAAATGGTACATTTCATCAGCATCAGCCTGGGCTCTAAGCATTGCTCCAATAATCGGGCTATCAGCCCTACCCCCTTCGGTAAGGTCTGTTTCCACGGTCATAGCAAAACCTTCAATAAACCAGTAAGGCTGCAATAAAATCGGAGGGAATATCTGGGAAAGCCAACCCCAGGGCAAAAGATTTTCCGGGGGCAGGGAAAGCTGGAGAATATGGGCATATTCATGGGCAATAATTAACCGGAGCATGCTTTCATATTCACCGAAGCCACCCTCAAGGTTAAAATGCCCAAGATAAATCCCGATCCGGCGATCCCAGGAAATATCTGCCCACCCTCCAGCAGTATCCCTTTGGGCATATAAAATTAGATCGGTCTTTTTCTTAGGTTCGTAGCTTAAAAACTCCGTAAGTTCAACATGAACTTCTTCCGCAATTTCTGCAGCCTGATTGGCCTGTTCTTCCAGGCCAGCAGGAAAATAAACCCTGAAATTCTCGGTGTCTATTTGCTGCCAGTTAAAAAACATGGCACCTTGGGCAGGCTGAACAAAAACAACCAGCAAAACCAGGGAAAAAAGAAATGTTTTTAGCATAACCCTGCAAACTCCTTCCCTTTACAAATACTTTCGCAAATGGTATACTCTAATATGAGAATGCGGAGCGTAGCGCAGCTTGGAAGCGCGCTGTCTTCGGGAGGCAGAGGTCCCGGGTTCAAATCCCGGCGCTCCGACCACTGATAGTTATCCCCGGCCCAATGGTGGGCCGGGGATTTTTTGTTTTTAACCCCGGGCAATCCAGGGTTTATTGGTTCCAAAACGGCTCTTAAGGGTAACTCCGAGAGCAAGCATGTAAATCAGAGCCATTATTACCATGTGGATAGGTCCGCCAATAAAAGGGATTATTCTGATCAGCAGGCGGATAATAAATATTGCCAGCAGTCCTACTACAGCAGTACCAATCACCTTATCCTGCTTCCGCCCAAATCTATCCATTAACCAATCGCCCAGGATGTAAAATATGCCTACCTGGCCCAGAATAACCGCGAGGTAATAACCGAGTAAAACCACCAGAGCCAGGGGAATACCAAGGATGGTTATTAAAAGGAAAATTACTACTGGAAACAGGAGAATAAACCCAAGGAAGCCCACCAGGAGAGATAATCCCCACTCCCCTTTAATTGTTGAAGCCACTCCCTTTACATTGTTCGCAAATAAAAAGGCAACAAGCAGGGTAAACAGTAACTGGTAAAAAAAGCCTAAAACAGAACCCCAGAGGGATATTACCGGTCGAAAAACCCAACCCGGAAATCCTATCCGAAATGGCTCCATATAACTTACAGTTCGAAAAATTCCCCCAATCTGAACTTCCTGATCTCTCCAGATTGACCCTCCAACCTGAACCAGGTCTCCCCCAATGCTGGCACCTCTTTCCAGGTTAAGGCTGCTGCCAACACTTATCAGATCACCGGTTATTCTTCCTTCGACAGTACCATTTCCCCCGATACAGACCAGGTCTCCTTCAAGAGTCCCCAGGATTTCAACCCTTCCTCCAAAAATTACTATATCCCCCCGGATAGTTTCACCGGGAGCAACTAGCCTGCTTCCTCCAAAAGTTACTCCTCCATTGGCCTGGGCCAAACCAGAAAACAAGAATAAAAGTATAAGAACAAACAAAATTTTTCTTTTCAAACCGGTCTCCCCCTCCTTTTTCTCCTCTTAGTTTAGCCCTTTCTGGGGGGTTTGTAAAGTAATATTTTCCTACAATATCTCTTTCTCCTATCCCTGTTTTTCCAGGCTACGGAACATGAAGTAAAAGAATATCGTTGAGAAAGTGTAAAAAACTGCAGCTATCTGGAAAACAAACTGATAACTGAAACCGGCGATCAGCATACCGCTTATGGGACCACAGATCGTCCAGCCAAGCTGAAATACAAGCTGGTGGAGACTGGTCGCAGTTCCTTTCATTTTATCCGAAACATTATCCATCATCAGGTTCATCGTTATGGGATTGGCCGAATTCATCAATCCCCCGCGGAAAAGAAAGGCAATTAAGGCCAGGATTAGTAAATGGGTATTGCCCAGTATCAGAAGAAAAACTATGGATAATCCCTGCAGGGTGCAGATCGCCGGGACCCTCCCCACCTTTTGCGCCAGAGGAGGTCCGATTAGCATGGCCGTAGCCATAACTGCCTGCCCACCAGCCATTATAGTTCCAATTCTTCCTGTGGTAAGCCCAAAAACATGGGCAAAGTAAAGGTTAAAGTAAGGGACAATCAGGCCTGCTCCCAGGCCCAAAAGCAGAGAGGCAAGCACAAATTTAAAGATCGTCTTTTTCTCGGGTGTTTCTTTTAAGCGACGGCCAAAGCTCGTCCAGCTCTGCTTTCCTCCGTGCTTTTTCTCCCTGATTTTTGCCAGGGGAAAAAGGGCTACAATGGATAAGACTCCAGCAATTATTAGGGTAACCTGTTTGCTCCAGACTGGAGTCATTCCAATAATGACTTCTAAAGAATCTGCAAGCCAGCCTCCACCCACATTACCCAGCATTGAGGAAAACATCATCAATGACCAGCTCAGGCTAAAAAGGTGCATTCTTTCCCGGGGCCCGGCGTTTTCTGAAATAAAGGGAGGGTTGGTTACCATAAAAATTGCCTGTCCCAAACCAAAAGTAAAAGAGAAAATCAGGATTGGGAAATTGGTTTCTACCATGGCCACTCCAATTAAACCCATCCCAACCAGAAGGACTCCCCCGGACATGACCAGCCTTCGGCCTTTATTATCACTTACTATTCCCGCGGGAATAAGGACCAGGACTGCAGCCAGGGCTTTTAGAGAAACTGTTTGACCCACAAAAGCCTCGGTAAAACCAAGGTCCCGCAGGTAAAGATTAAATATAACCATGTGGACACCCCGGGCCATAGCAGAAAGGCAGAGGGCCAGGAACATCCTCTTAATATTTGGACTGGCCTGACCCAGGGAATTAATATATTGCTTTACCACAATGAAAACTTCCCTTCTTTATTGCAATCTCTTTTTAATTTCCTGGCCTATTACCCATCCGGAAACGGAGGCCTGCATTAATCCGCGGGTTATTCCTGCTCCATCTCCGCCCGCAAACAAATTGGTAATCCTGGTCTCAAGTTCCGGCGAGACTTCAATACAGGAAGAATAAAATTTTACTTCCACACCATATAAAAGGGTGTTTCTGGAATAAATTCCCGGAGCCATTTTATCAAGAGCCTCCAGCATTTCAATAAGGGATTTTAAATGCCTGTATGGCAGGACCAAACTCAAATCACCAGGAGTCGCATCGGTAAGCGTGGGTTCTACTTGCCCTCGGATAATCCTCTGCTCGGTGGATCGCCGTCCTGCAAGGAGGTCTCCCAGTCTCTGGACAAGCACCCCGCCGCCTAACAGGTTAGCAAGGCGGGCAATATAGCGTCCATATTTAATCGGTTCTTTAAACGGCTCAGTAAAACTTTTGCTTACAAGCAGGGCAAAATTGGTATTCTTGGTCTTATAATCCGAGTGGCTGTGCCCATTCACAGTTATTAAGCCCTGGTTATTTTCCTGGACAACTTCCCCATTGGGACACATACAAAAAGTCCTAACCCGGTCATCAAAAGTTTTGGAGAAATAAAGCAGTTTGGGTTCATATATGTCCCTGGTAATATCATCTGTAACTACCGAGGGAACTTCAACCCGGATACCAATATCAACTGGATTAACGGAAAGTTCCATCTTAAGCCGGTTTGCTTCGGACTCAAACCATTCGGAGTTTTCCCTTCCGGGAGCAACCATGACATACCTGGCCTGGATTTTTTCGCCTTTTCCGGTAACAACTCCTATAACTTTGCCTTTTTCAACCTGAAAACTATTAACCCTGGTGTTTGTCATTATGTCAACGCCATTTTCCCGGAGACGATCATACATCTTCTGGAGAATCTCTCGACTATAACCAGTCCCCAGGTGGCGGAGAGGAGCTGCTACAAATTTCATTTCTGCCATCAGGGCTTTTTTCTGGAGCTGTTCAACTTTTTCCGGGGCAGCCCCAAAGATACGCTTCGGCGCACCGAATTCCTGGTAGATAGAATCAACTTCCCCGATTAACCTATCCAGCCTGTTACTTCCCAGGTACTGGGCCAGATTACCCCCTACATCCCCTGAAAGTGTGAGCTTACCGTCACTGTATGCTCCTGCCCCACCCCAGCCGCAAACAATAGAACAATTTTCACACTGCAGGCAGCGTCCTCCTTTTTCCTTGGCGGGACAGTATCTTTTCTCTAAAGATTTACCTTTTTCGATAATAAGGATGCTGTTATCAGTATCCATTAACTGCAGGGCACAAAAAATTCCCGCAGGTCCGGCCCCAACAATTATTACATCATAACCGCTCATCATGGCCCCCCTCCCCACAGAATTTCAGAATCAATTCCACTGTTTCTTCAATTAGGCTTGCAAGATTGGAGGTCTGCCTGCCAACAAGGTGAACATGAGGCTGTTCCAGGGGAATCAAAATTTTTCTGGCCGGTGACCTGGCAATTGCGGTGGCCAGTTCGGGAGTAATTTCTCCCCGCATGGCATGGGGAATAATTATCCCCATGGGGCCTGTAATTAAATCTATATCTCCCAGATTATAAATTATTGCCTTTTCCCCACTAACTCCAAGACCAGAGGTCCCTTCTAACATTTTCTGGGTAGCAATTCCATTGGTGCCCAGCAAAAATAAAGCGACCCCATCCGGAAGCCGGGCAGAAATCTTCCGGGCGATCTGGCTTCCCAGGCCCCCTCCCAGCCCATCAATTATTGCAATTTTCAAAAACGATCTCCTCCCACCAAATGTTACCCAAAAAAGGAAAGGGGGTTCCCCCTTTCCTTTTTTATTTTATTATTAGCCTTTCCTTACTTCCTATCATCTTCCTTTAAACGGTCCAGGACCAGACGATAGCCGTCTGAACCGTAATTTAAGTAGCGTTTCACCCGGCTGATTGTCGCAGTGCTTGCTCCCGTTGCATCAGCCACTTCTTCATATGTGGCTCCAGCCCTTAACATCCGGGCAACCTCTAGCCTCTGAGCCATTGCCTTAATTTCGTTAATCGTACAGGCATCCTCAAAGAAAGAATACGCTTCTTCAATGTTCCGTAAGGTCAGTACCGCCTTAAAAAGTTGGTCGGTCATATCATCTTTAATTCTTCCGTTCATCAAACTCACCTCCTTTAGGAATTATCGCTTTTATTAAGTTTTTCTTTTCTTCTTTACCTTTAAAAGTTAAATTTAAATTCTTCCAGTGCTTGAGAAGCAACATGATTGCGATGGCAAATCCCAGGCAAGCACCACTAATTCCCAGCTGCCATCCCAGGAGAAGCGGGAGAAAAAAACCAGTAATAACACTGCTTAAAGCAATATATGATGTCAAAAAATTGATTGCAAGAAAAGTAATTATCAAAACAGGTATAATTAAAGGGCTGAGAACCAATAACGTTCCCGCCATGGTGGCAATTCCCTTGCCTCCTTTACCTTTCAAAAACACTGACCAGTTATGACCTGCAATCACTCCTGCAGCAGCAAGGAGGCTAAAACCTAACAGGCCACCTAAAACAACTGCAATAATTCCCTTTCCTAAATCTATCAAAAGACAGATCAAGGCCGGTCCCCGGCCCAGGAGCCTGAGGATATTTGCCGTTCCGGGGTTGGTACTTCCTTCCCTGGTTACCTGAACCCCCCGACTGCGGCCAACCAGCACTGCCCCCGGTATGCTTCCCAGAAGGAAAGCACCCAGTAAAACAATCCAGGCCATATTTAAGGTCTCCTCTTTTAGTTATTCTCTTTCCTTTTAAACAATCCTTCTTTAAACAAAAGAAGGATTTGGGGTTATCCTACTCCCACTCAATGGTTCCCGGAGGTTTTGAGGTAATATCATAAACAACCCGATTAACCCTCTCTACCTCATTGGTGATACGTCCCGAAACCCGGTCCAAAACTTCATAGGGTAACCTGGCCCAGTCCGCAGTCATGGCATCTTCACTGGTTACTGCCCGCAAAACTACTGCTGACCCGTAGGTTCTTTCATCCCCCATTACCCCCACACTGCGCAGTTCACCGGGCAGGACTGCAAATGCCTGCCAGACTTCTCTTTCCAGTCCGGCCTTTTTTATTTCCTGGCGAAGAATCTGATCAGCAAGTCTAACAGTTTCCAGCCTTTCTTCAGTAATTTCTCCTATTATCCTTACCGCCAGACCGGGACCGGGGAATGGTTGGCGCCAGACAAGGGATGGAGGCAAACCAAGCATATCTCCAATTCTACGGACTTCATCTTTAAAGAGTTCCCGCAGGGGCTCCACAAGATTGAGGTTCATCCGATCCGGAAGGCCCCCCACGTTATGATGAGATTTAATCCGGGAAGCTTCCCCGAAACCACTCTCGATAACATCGGAATAGACTGTCCCCTGAACCAGGAAATCTGCGTCAGGCAATTTTGCTGCTTCTTCTTCAAAAACAGCAATAAATTCGTGGCCAATAACCCGGCGCTTTTCTTCAGGATCTTTTACCCCGGCGAGCTTGTCCAAAAACCTTTTCCGGGCATCAACCACAATTAGTTTGGCCTGGAACTCCCGGTTAAAGGTTTCTTCAATTTCTTCGGCCTCATCTGCTCTCAATAAACCATGATTAATGAAAATGCAGTATAATCGATCTCCAATGGCTTTTTGCACCAGGCGTGCGGCAACAGCAGAATCCACACCTCCTGACAAACCGCAAATGGCAATTCCGTTTTTTACCCGTTCTTTGATGGCTGTAATTTTTTCCCCTATTATATTTTCTTCAGTCCAGTCTCCTGAACAACCCGCGATTTCAAATAAAAAATTGGTTATTATTTTCTGGCCCTCGGGCGTGTGGGCTACCTCGGGGTGGAATTGAACCCCGTAAAAATTTCTTTCAGCATCTCCTACTGCAGCCAGGGAAGTATTTTCCGTTCGCCCGATGGGTTTAAAACCCTGGGGAAGGGAGAGCACCTGGTCACCATGGCTCATCCAGACATCGAGCCCTTTTTTTGTACCAGCAAAGAGAGGAGAATCTTTGAGAATTTCTAAATAAGCTGGCCCATATTCCCTTTTCTCAGACCTCCGGACTCTTCCTCCTAACTGATAGGCCATTAATTGCATTCCATAACAAATCCCTAAAATCGGAACTCCCTCATTAAAAATTCGCTGGTCAACCCGGGGGGCTCCCGGCGAATATACACTGTTGGGACCACCGGAAAGAATAATTGCCTTGGGGTTAATTTTTCTTATTTCTTCAACAGGAGTATTATGAGGTAAAAGCCGGGCAAAAACATTGGCTTCCCGGATCCGGCGGACAATCAATTGATTATACTGGGCCCCAAAGTCAATTACTACAACTGTTTCATTGGATAGCATTTTTCTGTCCTCCCAATTCCTGATTATAAGCGAAAATCTCCGGATTTCCCCCGGTGTGAATAAAAAGAACCTTGCTACCCTGTGGAAAAAATCCTTTTAAGGCCAGATCCAGAACTCCGGCCAGGGCTTTTCCGGTATAAACCGGGCCAACAATAATTCCTTCTTGCAGGGCCAGATATTTAACCGCCTTGAGGGTCGGTTCGTCAACTTCTCCATACCCAGGGCCAACATAGTCCTGGGTCAAAATCAGGTCTCCCTCTTCTCTTTGATAAGCTATTCCTGTAAGTTCTGCAATACCCCGGAAAAGGTCACCGATAACCGGTGAAAAATCCTGATCATCGGCAGCGACCCCCATTATTTTCGCCTTTAACCCATACATATATTTACCAAAAAGCAAGCCGGCGTGGGTTCCTCCGGAGCCAACTGGAGCAACAATATAATCAAAATTTACCCCCAAATCCTTCTCCTGGTTATAAATCTCTTCTGCAGCCTGCAAATATCCAAGAGAACCAAGAGGAGTTGAGCCTCCTGTGGGAATATTGCAAACCTTCTTTTCTTCCTTTTTTAAACTTTCTATTTCTCTTTTAACTACCTCACTTCTCTTTTCTCCCCCAGTCCAGATAATTTTGGCTCCCAGAAGAGTGTCAATCAGGACATTGCCCTGCTCATTCTGAGGAGGGTGGCCTGCCAGAACCAGGACTGCTTCCCAGCCCAGTTTGGCTGCTGCTGCTGCAGTCATCCGGGCATGGTTGGACTGAGCCCCTCCCTGGGTAATAACTGTTCTGGATCCTTTTTCCTGCCCTTCTCCCAGAAGAAATTCCAGCTTGCGAGCCTTATTGCCACCAAAAGCAAGGCCTGTAAGGTCATCTCTTTTCATATATATCTCCACACCTTTCAGGTCCTTACTCAAACGCTCCATTTTCTCCAGAGGAGTAGGTGTTGTTGTGAGTTTAATTTTTGGGAAATTTTTTTGCCACATTTTTTCACCTCATTTTTCTTTGCACCCAGAAATTTCAACTTTTTATTGGAAGTTCCTCCTGCAAAGCCCCAATTTGTTAAGAAATCAAAGCAGATTTCCTGCTAAATCTTTTCTTCTGTAAAATTTTAAAAACTCCTCTATTTTAGCCATTTTGAGAGTCGCAATTTTTTTGAGGTGAAAACTATAAACCCCGCTCAAGGCGGGGCTTATAGTTATCTTTTATTTTCTAACCCTCTTTTAACAAGAGGGTAAGTTTTTTACATCATTCCCGGCATTCCGCCTCCTGGGGGCATCTGCTGATGGTCATCCTTATCTTCTTTTTTGTCAACAACGAGAGCTTCAGTAGTGAGGAGCATTGCGGCTGCACTGGCTGCGTTCTGGAGGGCAGAACGGGTGACCTTGGCCGGGTCAACTATTCCGGCCTGGACCAGGTCCAGATACTTACCCTTCATGGCGTCAAAACCTTCATTACCAGACATTTCCTTGACCTTTTCAACTACAATGCTTCCTTCGAAACCGGCATTTTTGGCAATCAGCTTTACAGGAGATTCGAGGGCCCGGCGGACAATATCCACACCAGTCGCCATGTCACCTTCAAGCTTGAGATCATCAAGAGCTTTCATAGCCCGGAGGAAAGCTGTTCCTCCACCAGCAACTAAGCCTTCTTCAACAGCAGCCCTAGTTGCAGAAAGAGCATCTTCAATCCGGTGTTTTTTCTCTTTCAATTCGGTTTCGGTTGCAGCTCCAACTTCAATTACGGCTACTCCACCGGCAATCTTGGCCAGGCGTTCCTGGAGTTTTTCCTGATCGAAATCTGAAGTTGCTTCTTCAATCTGACGGCGGATCTGGTTGACCCGATTCTTGATTTCCTGGGCATCACCAGCACCTTCGATTATGGTTGTTTCTTCCTTGGTGATGTTTACCTTGCGGGCCCGGCCCAGCATGGAAACATCAGCGCTGTCCAGTTTCATGCCTTTTTCTTCGGAAATAACCGTTCCGCCGGTCAGGACAGCTATGTCTTCAAGCATGGCCTTTCTCCGGTCACCAAAGCCAGGAGCTTTAACTGCAACACAGCTAAAGGTTCCACGCAATTTATTCACAACCAGGGTAGCCAGAGCTTCACCTTCAACGTCTTCGGCGATAATTACAATACCCTTGCCCTGCTGGACAACTTTTTCCAGTAGAGGAAGCACTTCCTGGACGTTGGATATCTTTTTGTCAGTAATCAGGATGTAGGGGTCCTCCATGTCGGCTACCATTGTTTCAGTGTCGGTAACCATGTACGGAGAAATATAGCCGCGGTCAAACTGCATACCTTCAACGGATTCCCAGGAGGTTCCCATGGTTTTGGATTCTTCAACTGAGATAACTCCGTCTTTTCCAACCTTCTCCATGGCGTCAGCAATTAGCTCACCGATTTCATCGTCAGCAGCAGAAATTGCAGCAACCTGGGCAATAGCATTTCTTCCTTCAACAGGGATGCTCTGCTTGGCAATTTCGCCCACAACAACTTCAACAGCTTTTTCAATTCCACGCTTTAAAAGCATGGGATTTGCACCAGCAGCAACGTTCCGCAGACCTTCTTTAAAGATTGACTGAGCCATGACAGTAGCAGTGGTAGTTCCGTCCCCAGCCACGTCATTGGTCTTGGTGGCGACTTCCTTAACAGTCTGGGCACCCAGATCTTCAAAGGGATTTTCCAGTTCAATTTCCCGGGCAATGGTTACACCGTCGTTAGTAATGGTTGGAGAACCAAACCCTTTTTCTATTACAACATTACGGCCTTTGGGGCCGAGAGTTACTTTAATTGTATCTGCCAGGCGATCAACACCGCGTTCTAAGGCTCGGCGTGCCTCTTCGGAAAATTTAATTTCCTTAGCCATTCTTATCTACCTCCCCATTTTTTTTAGTCGTTTACTATGGCCAGAATATCTTTTTCACTGATAATCAGATATTCCTGGTCATCTCTTTTTAATTCGGTCCCTGCGTATTTTGCATAGATTACTTTATCTCCTACTTTTACGCTAAGGTCAACCTTTTCTCCGTTCTCAAGCATGCGACCTTCACCAATAGCGATTACTTCCCCTTCCTGCGGCTTTTCCTTTGCAGTATCAGGGAGAACGATCCCGCTCTTGGTCATCTCCTCTTTTTCTATGGGCTTGATGACCACGCGATCACCCAATGGCTTTATGTTCACTACAATACCCCCTTTAAAAATAATTAGTATAAAATTGTTAGCACTCATCTTAGCCGAGTGCTAATGTTCACACAGATTATAATAATCAAGAAAGCAATTAAAATCAAACACTTCCACAGGCAAAATTTGGCTATCTACGTTGTTTAAATCTAAAAAACAAAGATAAGCTTCTTTTTTCTTCAAATAGTTATTATTTTTATTTCCCCATCAAATATCTCAACCAGAAAATTCCAAACAGGGAATGCCAACCCTTTCTTCAAGCTCAGTAATATTTAGACCCCAGAGGTCTCGACCCCGCCTATCAAACATAACCCCCGGAAGGATTATTTTCTCCAGTTCTTTCTCCACAAAAGCTTTTCCGGCTTGCTGAAGAATATCTCTAACCCCCAAAAGGCCTGCAGAATTCAAATTCCCGCCAAATCCTCTATTGGCAACTGGAAATAATTCGATTTCACTTCCCGATAAACCCCCCTGTAAAAGGGGAAAAGCTCCATAAGATGTTACAACACCAACTTTTTCTCTTGCTCCAGTTTCCTTTATTTCCTCGATAATCCTGAAATCGATATCCCGATAGAAAATTGCTCCACTGCAGGAATTACTTCCATTCTGCAAAAATAATTCCTTTTCTTTTCCCGCTCTCTGGATCAAAAGCCTTTTTCCTCCCGCCTTGTTCAGGGCAAGATGTGCTTCTACTCGGGACCAGGGTTTTACTCCGTCTACAGAAACAATAACATCTCCAGTTTGTAGTCCAGCTTTCCCAGCAGGACTTTGTTCCCGAACCCCAACAACTCTGGGAATAAAATCGTAAAGCCTGGCAGGTTCAAGCAAAAGTGGGGTTTTAATTTGAGCCGATAGAGCTTCAAGGTGTTTTTCCAGTTCCTCATCCTGGGCTGGAGCAGGGATTAAATTCCCTGGAGCTTTCCCGGAAAATGCGGGGCGGTAAACTGTAATATCTTCAGGCCCATACCTTGAAGCAAGGTTAATGGTTTTATCAAGGGCCTCCCACCCGGTTAAATGTGGAATAGCAACAGCAGTTACTGAATAGGGGATTCCCTCAATCTGCAGGCTGTTTAAAACTGGCTCAATTTTTTCTTTTTTTGCCGAAAGAAACCTCCCTCTCAAAATTGGGTCAACCAGATTAAGCGAAAATTTTAAACTCAAGGGTTTAAGTTCTGCAAGCCGTTTTATCTTATCCTCGTCCAGCCGATCCCCTCCGGTTACAATTTCCAGGGGAGTATCCGGATAGCAGGATCGGAATAACTCTATAATCTCGAAAAAATCAGGATGACAGAAGGGTTCTCCTTCAATTACTCTGCTTACAGATTCTCCCGTCCTGACCGTTCTCCCGGGATCTAAAAAATCCATCATCTCCTTAATAAAAGGCAAAGGCAGGTGGCCAGGAGAAAAAACTTCTATTTCAGGAGGGTTGAATCGGTGGCTGCAAAAGACACATTTCTGGGTACATATAGAGGTCAGATGGAGGATATTATCTCTGCTATAACTTTCCACGATTAACTGTTCCCATTTTTTTATCATTTCCCGCCTCCTCCTATATCCACAGTATCCACAGACTTATCCACACTTAGATCACCTGAAGGCCGAAAACCATCGAACTTATCCACAGGTTTTCTTAAAATTTCCATTTCCGATTACATTTTTTACCTTTTTATGTCCACAGAAAAACCCTTCCCGGCATGAGGAGGAAAGGGTTTTTCCACATTTTCCACAATTCGCCAGTGCGAAAAAACTCACAGGCTATAATTTCAATTGCGGATGGGCGTCTAAATCCAGCATGCTGGTTTTTCCCTGTTTTAGCAGGAAGTAACCAGCCCCTGCAATCATTGCAGCATTATCGGTACAGTATTCAAGTGATGGGTAGTACAGACTGGCCCTTTTCTCTTTTAGCATTTCTTCCAGGCGCCTGCGCAGATACTTATTTGCAGCAACGCCCCCTGCAAGAAGGACCTTGTCCACAGGAAAATCCTTTAAGGCCCTTTCAACCCTTTCCAGGAGAATATCAACAACCGTCTTTTGAAACGAAGCGGCTATATCTGCTTCAGGAATATTTCCCTCTCTCTGTTCAAGGTTGTGAGCCAGGTTGATGACAGCAGTTTTTAAACCACTAAAAGAAAAACCATACCTGTCCTCACCCAGATCTGGCCTGGGGAGAGGAAATCTTTCGGAATTTCCTGTTTCGGCAATTCTTTCAATAGCAGGCCCTCCCGGGTAACCCAGGCCAAGGAAGCGTGCAACCTTATCAAAAGATTCCCCGGCAGCATCATCCCTGGTTCTTCCCAGAATTTGATACTGGCCCCATTCTTCAGTATATAAAAGGTCGGTATGACCCCCTGATACCGTAAGACAAAGCAGAGGAGGCTTTAGTTCCGGGTGTTCCAGAAGATTGGAGTAGATATGGCCCAGAATATGGTTAACTCCTATCAGAGGCAAACCCAGGGCCCAGGAGAGGGTTTTGGCAGCAACAATCCCTATCAGTAAACTGCCTACCAGACCAGGACCGTAGGTTACTGCTATTCCCTGCAGATCCGAGAAGTTGACTTCCGCTTTTTCCAGAGCTCTTTTTATCACCCGATCCAATAATTCCAGGTGTTTTCGAGAAGCCAGTTCAGGAACTACACCACCAAATTCCCGGTGCAGGTTAATCTGAGAAGCAATTATATTGCTCTTCACATATCTTCCTTTATCCACTACAGCAGCCGAAGTTTCATCACAGGAGGTTTCAATTCCTAAAATTAAATCCGTGCCCATTATCTCCGCCTCCTTCCAATTTCCTGGTCATTATTACAGCGTCTTCCCGGTTATCACTGTAATAACAGGGTTTAATTCCCGTTTCCGCAAAGCCTTCTTTTTTGTACAGTTGACGTGCTACTTTATTGGAGGCTCTTACCTCCAGTGTAATTCGATAAACCTTTTTTTCCTGGGCGGCTTTATAAACCTCTTCAATTAGCCGGGAAGCAATACCCTTACGGCGGTACTCTGGAGCGACTGCCAGACTGGTAATGTGGATTTCACCGGGCAAAAACCACATTCCTACATAACCTATAATTAAATCCTGGTCCTCGAAGACCAAATAACTGGCCCGGCGGTTGCGGGACAGTTCATGACGAAAAAGCCTCTCCGACCAGGGGGAACGAAACGATTTTTTTTCAATCTCCATAATTCGGGGAAGATCAGAAAACTTCATCAGTCTAATATCCAGTTTAACCACCTCAATTAAACTGCTTTTTTCATGTAGCGGGGGACAATTTTTTCCAAACTTTCTCCTTCTGGATTTTCTTTGCTGAGCAAGTACCCGGCGTAAGCCACTGCACCTCCCCGCAGCTGGTTATTAAAAACAGGTGGAGTCGAAATTGATCCCGAAAAACCCCGCCTTAAAATTTCCAGGTAATGGTCGGGGTATTCTCCAACTACGACCACGTTGGCACAATAAGCTTCAATTTCCGCACCCAGATCACTGGCCTTTCCTGCCCCGTCCCTGATCATAGCAACAGGTTTTTCCTGTTCCCAGGAATAAAGACCCCAGTAAACTCTCTCGTTGCGAGCATCAAGAAGGCTGAGAACAGGTTGTCCCTGGGGACAATTAAAAGCAAGGGCCTGTAATGTGGATAGACCCCAGAGAGGAATATCCATAGCGAGAGCCAGAGACCTGGCCAGGGTTATTCCCACCCTGGTTCCGGTAAAAGAACCCGGTCCAAGACCAACAACAATTCCTGTCAGATCCACGGGTTTTAATCCCAGGCGCCAAAACAGTTCATCCAGGAGGGGATTTAATATCCTACCGTGACCACGCTCAACCTGGAAGGATATTTCTCCTCTTATACCTTTTTTACCCTGAAAAATTCCCATTACACCCGTTGAAGTTGCAGTATCAATCCCCAAAATCATCTTTTTCCAAACTCCTTATCCAGGATTTGCCTTCCATAACAATCTTTCTTTCTTCTTCACCTTCAATAAAAAGGGAAATAACCAGGTCAGGGGCTGGCAGTTTCTGGGGAAACCGATCGGCCCATTCAACCAGCCAGACATATCGATCCAGATATTCCTCCAGCCCCAGGCCATCAATTTCTTCGCTATATTCCAGGCGATACAGATCCAGGTGCAGAACGGGAAAACGGGCCTGGTACTCACACTGCAGGATAAAAGTGGGGCTAACAACCTCATCCTCGTAGCCCAGGGCTTTTAGTATTGACCGGGCCAGGAAAGTTTTCCCTGCTCCCAGTTGTCCCTGCAGAAATATGATTTCACCGCCCTCAAGTTTTTCAGCAATCCTACTGGCCAGGAAAGCTGTCTGTTTTTGATTTTTCACCCTCATTTCTATTTTTTCCATCCAATTCCCCCTCCAGGTAATTGCAAACAGCAGAGGCAAAAATTTTCATTCCAACTGGAATTGCGCTTTCATCAATATCGAAAAATGAGTTGTGGGCCGAACATTTTGTCCGCTCATCAGAACCGGTTCCAAGCCTGAACATTACTGACGGGACCAGCCGGGAAAAGTAGGAAAAATCCTCTCCCCCCATAGAAGGTGTAAAATCTTTATTAACATGAAAGCCCTGATTCAATTGGCCAACCGCATCTTCGAGTATTTTTGCCATACCGGGGTCATTGATTAACGCCGGGTAGCTTGGATCAATTTCCAGGGAATAGGTTGCCCCAAATGCAGAAGTTACCCCATTTAAAACCTGTTCAATTAAACCTGGCATTTCGGCACGAAGTTCATCACTTCTTGTGCGAAGGGTCCCTTCCATTTTAACCCGGTCAGCGATAACGTTGCGGCGATAACCTCCCTCAATCTTTCCAAAGGTAAGCACCATGTCCTCACAGGGGTTTACCATCCTGCTAATAATTTGCTGCAGGGCCACAATAACCTGCCCGGAAACAGCCAGGGCATCAACGGTGCTGTGGGGTCGGGCTCCATGTCCCCCTTTGCCGATTATGGTCAAATTGATCTCATCAGCGTTGGCGTTAATCGGGCCCGTTCCCAGAGCAATTTCTCCCGGGGCGTAAGAAGAATCAACATGCAGGGCCAGGGCTGCTTTGACTTCGGGCTCTTTCATTACTCCTTCCTCAATCATGGGTGCTGCCCCTCCAGGGCCTTCTTCTGCCGGTTGAAAGAGAAACTTAATGTTCCCTTTAAGGTGATTACGCAAACCACTTAGAACCCTGGCCGTTCCAACAAGAATGGCCGTATGGGCATCGTGTCCGCAGGCGTGCATGACTCCTTCCCGCCGGGAAGCATAGGGAACTTCCTTTTTATCCTGGATAGGAAGAGCATCCATATCTGCCCGGAGTAAAATTGTGGGCCCCTCCTGTTCTCCCCTGAGCAGGCCCAAAACTCCTGTCTTAGCAATTCCAGTCTGAACTTCCAGACCCATCTTCTCCAATTCTTCCGCAACCCGGGCTGCAGTTTTTTCTTCGGCAAAACCCAGTTCGGGTTCCATGTGAAGATCTCTTCTAAGGGAGATGGTTTCTTCTGCAAATTTTTCGACAAGGTTATTTATCGCTTTTATTATTTCTTGGTCCATTCCGGCAACTCCTTTATGATATCTTTAGAATCAAAACAGGCTTTAATCCTCCCTACTTCATCGCCCCGCCGGTTTTTAATTAGGGGTAATCTGTATTTGCCCAGTGCTTCTTTTTCCTGATCATTTAAGATCCCCAGGGAATCAAGGGTATGGTAGACAATTGTTCCCAAACCACGGCTATTGCCATCCTCAATTTTAACTGCAAGTCCCTGGTCCCGGCCATGCAATCCTATACAATAAACTCCCTCTGCTCCTCCTTTTGCTACTAGTTTCCCGGAAGTAGCCTGCATTAAATCCGTACATAGCCTGTTCCTTCCTGCAACCATGTAGGATTCCTTCTCCATGGCCTGTGTCACTCTCTGGGCTGCTTCCTGGTAAGAAGGCGGAAGTTTTTCGGGATTGGCAAGGCGAGCAAATAGAAAGGCCATCTTTGCTACCGGCAAACCGAAAACAACCACTCCACAACCATCAATACCCCTATCTACTTTCTCAGGAGCCATTTCAGAAAGTTCGGCAATAGTTTCATGCATTAATTGTTGGAGGGGATGTTCTGCCTGGACATACCCTTTTGTTTGCCAGCCCATGTGCTGACAGAGAAGCAGCATTCCAGCATGTTTACCAGAACAATTGTTATATAGGGGAGAAACTTCATCCCCTCGAGCCATTAAGGCCCGGGCTGATTCCTTATCGTAAGGCAGGTGGGTTCCACATTCCAGATCTTTCTCAGTTAAACCTGCTTTCTGCAAAATTCCCCGGGCAGTTTCCACATGGATATCCTCCCCATTGTGGGAAGCACACATTAAAGCAAGTTCTCGGTCTGTAAGGTTAAATCTTTCTGCTGCTCCCAGAACCAGGAGGGGTAAAGCCTGAATTGGTTTGGCAGAAGATCTGATATAAGATTTCCCACCGGGAAGGCCCAGCTTGCCTAAAACATTACCTTCCACGTCCACAAGGGCCAGAACACCTCGATGGGTTGATTCAACAAGGGGACCGCGAACAACGTTTACTAAAGGAACTGTTACCATCTTATTCCTCCTCATTAATTGAAAATAAAAAAATCAAGCTGGTTTATCTTTTCTTTTTAATCCCCAAACAAAAATATAAACCTCAAGCAAAAAACTCAAGGTTCATAAATCGATTAAACCCAGGCTAATTTCCAGAGCGGTATTTACTTTGCTCATAATCTCAGGATCAAGATGAGCAACCTGGCGTTGCAATCTTTTTTTATCGATTGTCCGGACCTGTTCCAGGAGAATAACTGAATCAACCTCCAGATTACTCTCATGTGTTTTTATTTCTACATGAGTTGGAAGCTTTGCTTTTTTAATCCGGGAAGTAATAGCCGCTATAATAACGGTGGGGCTGTACTTATTACCAATATCATTTTGAACCACAAGGACGGGCCTAACCCCTCCCTGCTCGGACCCGATTACCGGATTCAGGTCCGCGTAAAAAACGTCGCCTCTACGAACCACGACTGCCATCGCCATCCACCAGGCCTTGTTCGTATTTCTCCAAAATATTCAGCTCATCTTTACAATTATGCTCGTGAGCAACTTGGAGATTAAAATCTGCCATTTCCTCATAGCCCCGTTTCATCTCTTCCCGAAGTTCTCGCCGGCGAAGATCAGCCAGATACAGCTTCATTGCTTCCCGGATAAACTGGCTCCTGTTCCAGCTTTCCTGCTGCACAAGCCAGTCCACTTCATCCAGTAAACTCTCGGGCAGGCTGACCATCACCCGCTTCAAATTATCCATAACAATCTCCTCCCGGTCCGATTTGTTTTGGTGAAACAATAAGGAACACAATTTCTACAATTAAAAATCGATTGTTTTTACAGGAGACAAAAAGATATAGCTAATGATATATATTCTTTTATACATCGAAGAAAATACTCCTGCCGGTAATCCGTTAAATAGTGGCAAAATTTTTAGCCCGGCGGAATTTCCTCCTTTTTTATAGTATTATCTTGATATTCATCACCCTTACAACCCCAATTTGAAAAATGAGCTTAAATAGCCTTCTCAGCTCTATGATTGCAAAAATCTGGGAACTCTTTTATTTATCATGCAAACAACTTCGTAATTAATGGTATTAATTTTTTGGGCAATCTCATCAACTGTTATTTCCTGTTCACCCTGTTTCCCAATGATCACAACCTCGTCTCCAACCTCTGCCCCGGGGATGGCTGAAACATCCACCACAACCTGGTCCATGCAAACCCTTCCCCGAACAGGAGCTCTTTGTCCTCTAATTAAAACCTCTCCATTATTTGATAAAAGACGATTGAAGCCATCGGCGTAACCAAGGGGAAGTAAAGCAAGCTTTTGCTCCCTGGCAGTTTCATAAGTTCGACCATAACTTATAAAACTCCCGGGAGGCATTTCTTTCACCTGAACCAGTCTTGCCTTCCACTGCAGGACTGGCTGTAAAGAAATTTCCTTCTTATTGACATCCCCTGAAGGCCATAAGCCGTAACTCATTATGCCGGGTCGAACCATATCCAGGGCCATTTCCGGGAGATCAATAATTGTAGCACTGTTGGCAATATGGCATAGAGGCACCTCTAATCCCTGACCCTTAAGACCAGAAATCACTTCCTGGAAACGCCGGAATTGCTCTTGAGAATATGCTTTATCCGGTTCATCCGCAGAAGACATGTGGGACATTAACCCCTCAAGTTTTATTCCCTCCATTTTGCTGACTTTTCGGGCAAGACCAATTGCCTTGTCGGGCAAAGGTCCCAGTCTGCCCATTCCGGTATCAACTTTTACGTGAACAACTGCCCTTTTTCCCAGAGAACGAGCCTTTTTCGCTACCTCTCCTGCTATAACTTCATTTCCAATGGTCAGAATAATATCATGCTCAAGGGCAGCCTCAATTTGAGCGGGAAGAAACCCGCTCATGGCCTGAATTGGGACTTCTATTCCTCCCTGACGCAGTTCCACTCCCTCTTCAACAAGGGCCACGCCCAAACGGTCGGCCCCTGCTTTTACTGCCTGTTCTGCCATAGGCAAACTACCATGCCCATAAGCATCCGCCTTTACAACAGCCATAATCAGTGGTCCCTCGCCAATTCTTTCCCTTACCTGTTGGAGATTGTAAGCATATTTTTTCGTGTTGATTTCAACCCAGACTGGTCGGTTAATTAAGTTCATCTTTTTCTTCAACCCTCCTGTATGACTTTCCAGGCCTGCGGTAGGAACTCTACCAGGTCTCCAGCATTAATTCCATATATCCCCTTTTGTTCTACAGCCAGATCACCGGATTTCCCATGCAGATAAACTCCCATTGCTACTGCTTCCGTCAGAGAAAGGGTCTGCCCCATGATACCGGCAATAACTCCAGTTAAAACATCCCCCGAACCTGCCGTTGCCAGCCCGGGATTGCCAGAAGTATTAACATACATATTCCCGTCCGGAAGAGCAACCAGGCTGTGAGGACCTTTTAAGACCAGAATAACTTCCCATTGTTGGGCAAACGACCTGGCTATTTCAAAAGGAGCGGTAAGTACCTCTTCTTTGGAAACCCCTAAAAGTCTGGCCATTTCTCCATAATGGGGGGTGAGTATGGTCCGGGCCCGACGATCTTTTAATATCTGGGGCCCTGGAAGCGAATTTATTCCGTCAGCGTCCAGAATTATCGGAAGGTTGCTTTCTTTAAGCATACCCTCAACAAGCCGCTCAATTTCTTTGCCTCGCCCCAATCCCGGCCCCAGGACAAGGAAATCATTGTTTTGGGCTCTATCCATAATTACAGGAAGGGCTGCACTACCAAGAAGGCCGGGAGTGCTCTCGGGAAGAGGACAGCTTATAACCTCTGTGGCCTTAATTTCAATAATATCGTTAAGGCTGGCCGGAACCCCCAGGGTAACCACTCCAGCTCCGGAGCGGAAAGCCGCCTGGGCAGCAAGCAGAGGGGCTCCTGTCATGCCCCGGGATCCACCAACAATAAATATTCTCCCACAACTACCCTTATAAGCTTCTATTGACCGAAAAGGATAATGCTGTGAGGCCCAGTTTTCTTCAAGCATTACTGCACTGGTTTCAGCTTCTTCGGTAATGTAATGGGGAATGCCAATATCGATTATCTCGACCTCTCCGCTGTAAACACAACCCGGGTAAACCTGGAGCCCCACTTTCGGCAATCCAAAAGTTACAGTTACATTGGCTTCAACTGCCTGCCCCAGAATTTTTCCGCTGCTGCTATCCAGGCCGGAGGGGATATCTACGCTTAGAACCGGGATTTCATGACTATTTATAAAGCTAATTGCTTCTTCAGCCAGTCCCCGAACTTCTCCTTTAAGCCCTGTTCCCAGCAAAGCATCAATTATCAGATCATATTCCCTCTCCCTGGTAACCTGCCAGAGAGTCTCAGCATCTTTCAGGTCGATTACCTCCAACCCAATATTACTGAGAATATTGTAATTTAATGCCGCCTCTCCCTCTTGAGGAATACTTCCAACCAGAAAAACATGAACAAGATACCCTCTGTGAGCAAGAATTCGTGCAGCTACAAAACCATCTCCTCCATTATTACCTGTCCCACAGATAATCATAATCCTTTTTTCCTCTGGCCCGAGCATTGAAATTGCTTTGTCAGCAACCCCCTGGCCTGCTTTTTCCATGAGTATTGTCCCCGGAATCCCGGCTTCTTCAATTGTTCGGCGATCAATTTCTGCCATTACTTCACCGGTTACCAGTTTCACTTTTCCCAACCTCCTTAGAGATTATAACCATGGCTACCGCCCACCTTCGTTCGTGGGACATTGATAGTTTAATATCCAAATCAGGGTCCAAAAAGCTCTCTTTTATTTTTATTTCCGGTCCATCATTACCCGGCAGGATTTCAACCTGCTGCCACCCGGGTTTTTTGGCAGTATTTAATGCTTTCGCCAGGGCTTCTTTAGCCGCAAATCTTGCAGCAAAGTGCTCAGCAGGTTTTTTCTTTGTTTTACAGTACTCAATTTCTCCTGGAGTGAAAATTTTCTGCAGGAATCTGTTACCATGTTTTTTATAAACCAAATTAATCCTCTCTACCGAAACTATATCAACACCAATACCTTCAATCAATGTTGAACCACCTCATTCAACTGTAACGCTTTTTGCCAGATTCCGGGGTTGATCTATCGGGCAATCCCGGAAATCCGCTGTGAAATAGGAGAGTAGTTGCAGGGGAACAGTTCCCAGCAGAGGAGCAAAAATATCAGCAGTATTGGGTATTTTAAAAAGGAAATCAACTTCCTCTGCCACGCGGGAAGCAAATCTGTCCTGAGTAATACCAAATACATAGCCACCACGGGCTCTGATTTCCTGGATATTGCTAATCATCTTCTCTAAAAGGCTCTCCTGGGTTAGGAGGGCAACAACGGGAATTCCTTCCTCGATTAAGGCCAGGGTTCCATGTTTTAATTCCCCTGCTGCATAGGCCTCGGCGTGAATATATGAAATTTCTTTTAATTTCAAAGCCCCTTCCAGGGCAAGGCTGAAATCCAGCCCCCTCCCCACAAAAAAAGCATTATCCCAGTTTTTGATATACTCTGCCGCTTTGCGAACTGGCTTCTCCATCCTGAGCAGGGTTTTTTCCACCTGAGCAGGTATTTCTCTTAGAAGATGAAGCAATTCGCCATTTTCATTCCCGGCGATATCACCATCACCCATTTTAAGGGCAAGGAGGTTAAAAGCAGTCAGCATATTTAAATAGGCTTTGGTAGAAGCAACAGCAATCTCCAGCCCTGCTTCTATTAATAATAACTGGTCTGCCTCCCTGGCTATTGTACTGCCCTGGACATTTACTATTCCTAAGGTTTTTGCTCTTTTATCCCGGGCATGGCGGAGAGCTGCCAGCGTATCAGCCGTTTCTCCCGACTGGCTGACCACAATAACAAGGGAATTTTCTCCAATCAGAGGAGAACGATAACGGAATTCAGACGCCATATCAACTTCCACGGGAATCCCGGTTGCCTTTTCCAATAAGGCTTTACCAATTAAACCCGAGTGATATGCGGTTCCACAGGCCACAATAAAAATTTTCTCGATTTTCTCCTGGCTCTTGAGAATGGCATCAATTTCCGGAAGTTCGATTTCGCTCCCCCTAAGAGGCTTTTCCAGCAATTGCCGCATAACATCAGGTTGCTCATGAATTTCTTTTAACATGTAATGCGGAAAACCTTTTTTCTCGGCCATTTCCAGGTCCCAGTCTATTTCTTCAATTTCCTTATTCAGCAGTTCTCCACCAGGGCCAATAACCCTATAGTTT
This sequence comes from Bacillota bacterium, assembly GCA_007122335.1. Classification (GTDB taxonomy): domain Bacteria; phylum Bacillota; class Halanaerobiia; order B1SED10-174; family B1SED10-174; genus T1SED10-26. The sequence goes on along the minus strand of SKTZ01000014.1, from coordinate 31,336 downwards.
TCCCGGTTCAATTCCACCATTTCACCGTCCTCCAGGATTATTACTCTGCGGGTATAAGGTAAAAGGGCCGGAATATCTGACGCAAGATAATATTCTCCTTCGCCTATTCCCAGAATAAGGGGACTGTCCTGGCGGTAAGCTACAATTTGATCGGGGTTCTCCTGGTTGATTACAGCAATTGCATAAGAACCTTCAAGTAGGGCTGTCGCCTTCTGCACTGCTTCGGAAAGATTTCCCGAAAAGAATTTTTCAACCAGGTGCACCACAACTTCCGTATCCGTTTCCGAAGAAAAGGTATGTCCTTCTTTTTCAAGATTCCTTTTTATTTCCTGGAAGTTTTCGATTATCCCGTTATGAACCAGGGCCAGTTTTCCCCCACAATCCTGGTGAGGGTGTGCATTTTCATCTGAAGGCCTGCCATGAGTTGCCCAGCGGGTATGCCCAAGTCCAATATTTCCCTTAAATTTTTCCAGGCTGAGTTTATCATCTAGGACCTTTAGTTTCCCTTCTGCTTTACGAAGCTCAAGGTTTTTATCTTCAATTACCGCAATTCCAGCAGAATCATAACCACGGTACTCCAGTTTTTTCAAACCTTCAAGCAATATTGGAACGGCCCCTTTAGGCCCTATATATCCAACTATTCCACACATTAACTTCTCCCCTTCCATTCAACTGCTTTAGCCACCTACCAGCCTCTTTGCCTTACAATCACTTGCAAGTTTTAAAGACTGGCTCAAGACCGGTAGCAGGCCTAGAGGCATCCGCCGATAATTCGATAAACCTCTACCTCGTCAACTTGGCTTGAGCCAAGACCAGGCGCTTGATTAACCGAGTTCTTTTTCAATTACCCCAACAACACCATTCAGAATTTTCCCAAGAATTTTTTCGTCTTTTCCTTCCACCATCACTCTAATTACGGGTTCAGTTCCCGATGCCCGGACCAAAATTCGGCCCCGGTCACCCAGAGTATTTTCTGACCTCTTAATCACTTCCTGAATTTTCAGGTTGTCTTTCCAACCTTTGTCCTTAACCTCAACATTTCTTAACAACTGGGGCCAGGGTTTCATTACCTTTGCCAGCTGTGAAAGCTTATCATGCTCAGAAGATATCACATTTGCGAGCATAATTGAGGTAAGGAGACCATCTCCTGTAGTATTTTCTTCAAGGAAAATTATATGACCTGATTTTTCACCTCCCAGATTTAATTTTTTCCCTTTTAGAGCCTCAAAAACGTAGCGATCACCATTCTGAGTGAGGAGTAACTCTCCCCCCTCTTTTTGTAGAGCTTCTTTTAGGCCCTGGTTACTGTACTTGGTTGCCACTAAGGTTCTGTTAGCGAGTCTCCCGGTTTTTAATAGGTGACAACCACAAATAGCCATAATAAAATCACCGTCAAGTTCGTTGCCTTCTTCATCAATGGCAATTACCCTGTCGGCATCTCCATCAAAAGCAAAACCAAAATCTGCTCCCGCTTCCAGGATGATTTCCCTGATTACCTGGGGATAAGTTGAGCCACATTGATGGTTAATTTTTTCTCCTGCAGGAGAATCGTGGAGACTGATAACATCTGCGCCAAGCAGTTCCCAGACCCGGGGAGCTATTTCCCATGCAGCCCCGTAGGCGGTATCCAGAACAACTTTATATCCAGTAAAATCTCCATTAGCCTTGCTGCACAAAAAATTCATGTACTTTTCTTTTAACTGGAATGCTTCTCTTTTTTTACCCACCTCTTCGCCTTCAGGCCGGGCATATTTTTCACCGTTTTCCAGATAGGTTTCGATTTGGTTTTCCTGTTTATCGGTTAATTTGTTCCCATCAGCATTAAAAAATTTGATCCCATTATCTGCAATTGGATTATGGGAAGCGGAAATCATGATCCCGCCAGAGAAATCTTCTGTTCGTGTTAGGTAGGCAACTGCTGGGGTAGGCAAAATCCCCCCGAGGTGGACATCCAAACCCGCAGCAGTTAGTCCTGCAACGAGAGCAGATTCCAGCATATCTCCCGAAAGCCGGGTATCTCGACCTATTAAAACTTTTCCCCTGCCCGGATTTATTTGCTTATCTAATAAGTATCTGCCTCCTGCGAGGCCTAATTTTAATGCAAGCTCAGGAGTTAATTCCCTGTTGGCAACTCCACGAACTCCATCAGTTCCAAATATTGAAGGCAAGATCAAATCACCCTTTCTAAAAATTTAATATTACATAGGGGTAATAGGCGGAAAAAATACCCGCCAAATAAAATCAATTAACCAGCGGGAACCCAAAAAGATTTTGTTTCTCCCTCTGAACCCGGGCAGAAAGCTTTTTCCTTTATCCCCAATAACTTCGAATTTTCTTTGGCGAACCCTTTTTCTCAGGTCTGGAAATTAATTAACCAAGGACAGAAAATCCCGGGATATAAACCAGATTACTGATTTCCTTCCCGAACATCCACCTGAATACTCTGAGGGGAAATAAAGTCAATTTCCCACTCCCGGGGATGATCTAGCACCACTGGTAGCAAGTAAACCCCGGGGACAACATGCTCAAAATCAAGGTACGCGTTTAATAGTTCACTGATTTCTTCTTCTGGGGATTCGGGAGTGATTAAACCGACCCTGACCTTTTCCGGGAGAGCATTGACCTCAAGGTTTTCAGGGATATTTACTGTTTCCAGCGATATACTGACAACTGTTCTTCCGGGTTCAGTTTCAACCAGCCCGGGAAAAGGCCAGCCCGGACCACTGACATAAAACCAAAGAAGAAGAGCCAGTAATAGGGCGGTTAGTTTAAGCTTCCTATCCTCAGTCATACGTTTACCCTCCACTGGCGAAAAATATTCTTTTCATCGAATACTCTTTTCATTTCTCTCTGCAGCTTTTCCTGTAAACTATCCTGGTCGAAGAATCTTCTCATCCTCCCAGAATCGATAAGGCTAACAGTTCCCGTTTCTTCAGAAATAACCAGAGCCAGGGCATCAGAGTGTTCGGTAATTCCAATTCCAGCTCTATGTCTGGTGCCAAGAGAACCTTTTAATTTGCTGGTTTCAGCCAGGGGAAGAACACAGGACGCAGCCTTAATTCTCCCATCACTAATAATTACCGCCCCATCGTGGAGAGGATTTTGAGGAGAAAAAATTCCAATAAGCAGTTCGGTTGAAATAACGCTATCCAGAATGGTACCCTCTTCAATAAAATCTTTAAGACCTGTTTCTCTCTCGATAACAATAATTCCTCCCCATCCCTTTTCCGATAAACGGAAGGCTGCAGAAGAAATTTCTCGGCTCGTTTTTTCCCGGTCCACGGCTACCGGATTGAAAAACCTGCCTCTTCCGAGGTGTTCAAGGGCTCTTCTAAGCTCTGGCTGGAAAACAATTGGTAGAGCAACAACTAAAAAGGTCATTACATTTCGTAGAATCCAGCTAATGGTTGTAAAACCCAACCGGTCACTTAGCAATGCAGTAATAAATAGCAAAACAAGACCTTTAAGAAGCTCTACCGCTCTCGTCCCTTTGATAAGTAAAATAAGTCGATAGAACATATAGGCCACAATCAAAACATCAATAATATCTCTGATTGCTGAAGTCCAGAACATAGCACCCTTCTCCTTTGAATAATTATTTCCACATGGCTATTAAAAAGTCCTTTTCAGAAGGGAAATCCACCCCCGATGTCTAAGCTTCTTTTTGAGGTGAAAAAATGGCCAAAAAAGCTAAACATTCGCTCTGGAATATTAAAGATATAATTATCCTACAATTTATTTTTTATCTTTTACGGGAAGCAATTCGCTGGAGCCAGGAGGTCCTGGTTACCGGGGACAGTTTTTTAAACTTCCTGCTCCCAGTAGGAGGGCAACTGGTGTTTTTAGCAGTTGTTTTTTTCTGGTTATTTTTCCTTTATGAAGTCCCTCCACCTTACCTTGGATTAACATTAGAAAAACTGAAAAGTGGAACTATTCTTGGATTGAAACTTGGGATCCCTCTCATTTTGCTTGCCGTTTTTCTGATTAATTTTCCCCTAGCTGCTCGAGAGAGTTCCCTGAATTTTTCTCCCCTTTATTATATTACTGACGCGGAACAGCTTACAACTTCCCTGCTCTACCTGGTCCTTTTCACAACATTGTTTTTCCTTCCAGCACTGGGTACAGAGCTGTATTTCCGCGGAATAATAGCAAGCTATTTCCACCGTAAATTGGGAACCTTTGGTGCAGCTGCCCTCAGTTCAGCTTTTTTTGCAATCGTCTGGGCAGGTCTGCACCCTGGATGGCTTCTTTTTCATTTTCTTCTGGGCCTGGGTCTTTATTATTGTTACACCAGCCGGGAAAGCCTCTGGCCAGGAGTTATTTATCTCTCCTTAGTCAAAGCAGTTCTGACTTTGTATGCAGTCGGCTGGCAATATTTTAATATATAAAAAAGCGGGATCGAAATTGACCCCGCTTTTTTTTAAACCAGTTTCAGCTCTTTTCCTATTTTCCTGAATTTGTCCAGGGCAAAGTCAAGATCTGATTTACTGTGAGTCGCTGAAATCATGACCCTGATCCTGGCTTTTCCACGGGGAACAAGAGGAAATCCAATTGACTGGGCAAATATTTTCTCCTCCAGAAGTTTTTTGCTGAATTCTGCAGCCTGATGGGCTTCACCAATCATTACAGGTGTAATCGGAGTTTCAGTTACTCCTGTATCCAGGCCAATCTCCTTGATACCTTCCTGGAAATAACGGGCGTTATCCCAGAGTTTTTCAACCAGTTCACCGCTCTCGGAAAGAATCCGGACCGCTTCAAGAGTTGCCGCAGTATCAGGCACTGTCAGAGCAGAACTGAAGGTAAAGGGACGGGCTTTCTGAACCAGGTATTCCACCAGCTTTTTACTTCCTGCAATTACTCCTCCCATAACTCCCAGGGCTTTTGAAAAAGTCCCAACTTCCACATCAACCCGCCCATGCAGGTTGAAGTGATCCACAATCCCCCGGCCATCCCGGCCAACTACCCCTTCCCCATGGGCATCATCCACGAAGGTCATTGCCCCGTATTTTTCAGCCAGTTCAACTATTCCCGGGAGAGGAGCAATATCACCATCCATACTGAAAACCCCATCGGTAATTATCAGCTTTTTCCCTTCGGGGGTTTCTTTGAGAACTTTCTCCAAACCCTCCATATCGTTGTGGGGATAAACCTTTTTATTGGCCCGGCTCAACCTGGATCCATCAATAATGCTGGCGTGGTTGAGCTCATCGCTAATAATTGTATCGCCTTTATCAGCAAGGGCTGGAATGGCGGCAAGATTTGCCATAAAGCCGGATTGCAAAACCAGAGTGGCTTCTACCCCTTTAAATCTGGCGAGTTCTTCTTCCAGTTCTTTGTGAATGGTCATTGTGCCCGCTATGGTTCTAACTGCACCCGGCCCAACCCCGTATTTATCAATTGCTTTTTTTGTTGCTTCCTTTATCCTTGAATCAGCAGCAAACCCAAGGTAATTATTGGAACAGAAATTCAGAACCTTTTCTCCTTTAATCTGCACCCATGCGCCCTGGGCTCCTTCCAGGGTTTTAATATCCTTATATAGACCTTCATCTTTTAATTCCTGTAGTTCACGATCGATAAAATTCATTTTCTCCTGTGTCATCTTGGATCCTCCTTACGGATATAATATTACTTTGCCACACGACCCGGAAAGAACCAGGTCAAAGGCCTTTTCAAATTCTTCAAAAGAAAAAGAGTGGGTAACAAGGGGCTTTAAATCAAGTCCCGACAAAAGCAGGGCTTCCATTTTGTACCAGGTATCATACATAAGCCGCCCATTGATCCCGTATAGTTTGGCCCCCTTGAAAACCAGCCCATCGTTAATATCAAGACTTACATTCCCATCCGTAATTCCCAGGAGAGAAATCCAGCCCCCCTTACGCAGGGCCTTGAAACCATCATTAATGGCTTTTTCTTTCCCCGCCATTTCCAGGAAAACATCTGCGCCCAATCCATGGGTTTCTTTCAAGACTTCTTTAACCAGGTCTGTTTCAACCGCATTATAGGCAAAATCTGCACCCAGTTTCCTGGCCAGATCCAGGCGGTACTGGTTAACATCAGTTGCAAAAATCTTCCTGGCCCCTGCAAACCGGCAGATAGCAACTGCAGCCAGGCCAATGGGTCCGCATCCTGTTATCAGGACATTGTTTCCGACAATTTCATCAATCAGAGCAGCATGGACCGCATTTCCTACCGGATCCTGGATGGCAGCTATTTCTTCGGGAATACTGGGGTCCATAACCCAGATATTCTCAGCAGGAACCCGCACGTACTCCGCAAAACAGCCATCGGTATCCACCCCAATTATTTCTACATCCTGGCAGATATGCCCCTGACCTGTCCTGCAGAAAAAACATTTTCCGCAGATAAAATGGCCTTCGGCAGAAACCTTTGTCCCTACTTTTAAATCTTTTACTTCGGAACCAACTTCCACTATTTCCCCACAAAACTCATGCCCAAAAATCAGAGGGGGTTTAATCCGGGATTCAGCCCAGCGATCCCAGGAATAGATGTGTCCATCTGTTCCACATATTGCTGCTGCCTTGACTTTTACCATGACTTCCCCGTTTTTGATCTTGGGAAGGGGCACCTCTTCCAGAGAAGCCCCTACTGCTGATTTTTTCTTCATTAATGCTTTCATGGTTTTTGCCAAAAAAAATCACTCCTCACCTCATAGTATTGATGCAAGAAGGCCAGGTCCTTCTGGATCATATGCCTTTTTCTCACAAACCCTCTGCTTATAATTACGTTAAAAAATGGGCAAACCCTTTAATAAGTTTTACAAGTGGAAACAGGATTTTTTGGATTTTTAGTTAATAAGATAAATTATAACCTGCAAAAAGGAGGCTGTTATGGACTATAATTCTTTAGGAAGGTCGGGATTAAAGGCCAGCGCCCTGGGCCTGGGCTCTTCTCAGTACAGTTTCTTCTGCCAGCATGATAACCTTCACACTATTAAAGAATGTTTGGCGGCAGCATTGAACGGGGGAATCAACTACATCGACACCTCCGAACAGTACGGCCTGGGAAAGGCGGAACTAATAATAGGCGAACTGATGCGCTATATTCCGCGAGATCAATTTATCATCGGAACCAAGGTTATGTACGGAGGAACAAAACCCAGTCAAAAAGGGTTAAACCACAAGCACATTGTTGACGGCCTTCATAATAGCCTGCGCCGATTGCAGACTGATTATGTAGATATTCTCTACTGCCATGGTTATGATCCTGATACCTCCATTCATGAAACCGTTCGGGCCATGGATCACCTTGTCCATGAAGGCAAAATCCGATACTGGGGAACTTCCGAGTGGTCGCGAAGCCAGATCGAAAAGGCTCATAACGCAGCCCGGGAGTTAAATGCAGTTCCTCCTCTGGTTGAGCAGGTTAAATACAATATTTTTTCTCGCAAGCGAGTTGAAGAAGAATACGCACCTCTATATCCCAAATACGGGATGGGGCTAACTACCTACTATGCCCTTTATGCAGGTGTTCTTACCGGAAAATACCAGGAGGGCATACCTAAGGGAAGCCGAATTGGAAAATTCCAGTGGCTTTCTCAGGAAGGTTATCTGGAGGAAAAAAATCTAAAAATTATCGATGAATTAAAAGAAATTGCCCATAGCCTGGATAGTACGCTGGCAAAACTTGCAGTAGCCTGGTGTTTAAAAAATTCAAAGGTCAATTCAGTTGTAATCGGGGCCACTAACAAGGATCAGATCGAGGAAAATATTAAGGCAATTTCAGTAAAAGAAATGCTAACCGAAGATGTAATGGCACGGATTAACCGGTCTGTCAAGAAATTCAGTTAAGAAAAACCCTGCAGCAAAGGGCTGCAGGGTTTTTTCTTTACTTGAGCACTCGTTCCAGAATGATATCCTTGAGATTTGGTTCACCAATTTCCTGTAATTCGTAACGAACTCGGTAAGCGGGCTTATCAATTTTTACCAGGCGGCGAAGATCAATAGGAGTTCCAATAAGGACTGCATCTGCTTCGGCCCGAGAAATAGTTTCTTCCAGTTCATCCATCTGCTTCCGGCCGTAACCCATCGCTGGCAGGATATCAGAAAGGTGACTATATTTTTCAAATGTATCAACAAGTGATCCCACAGCATAGGGACGGGGGTCAACCAGTTCACTGGCGCCGTATTTCCGGGCTGCAATAGCTCCGGCTCCATAGGCCATGTTCCCGTGAGTTAAAGTTGGCCCATCTTCTACAACCAGAACTCTTTTCCCGGTAAGTTCTTTTGATTTTTCCACAAAAATCGGGGAAGCCGCTTCCACAACAATGGCTTCAGGGTTGGCTTTTCGGACATTTACCCGGACTTCTTCAACCTTTTCGGGATAACTGGTCTCGATCTTGTTAATTACAACTACATCAGCCATGCGGAGGTTAGTCTCGCCGGGATAGTAGGCCAGCTCATCTCCAGGGCGGTGGGGATCAACAAGGGTAATGTGCAGGTCAGGAAGATAAAATGGCAGGTCGTTATTCCCTCCATCCCAGAGGATAACATCTGCTTCCTTTTCTGCTTGCTTGAGAATTTCCTGGTAGTCAACACCAGCAAAAACAACGAAACCGTTGTCAATATGGGGTTCGTACTCTTCCCTTTCTTCAATTGTGCAGTCATGTTTGTCCAGGTCCTCGTAGGTTGCAAAACGCTGGCAGGTTTGCTTGGCAAGATCACCGTAAGGCATGGGATGGCGGATTATAACTATCTTTTTCCCTTCATCCTGCATGATCTTTGCCACCCGACGGGTTGTCTGGCTTTTTCCAACACCGGTTCTAACCGCACAAACAGCGACAACCGGAACATTGGCCTTGAGCATGGTTGTATTGGGTCCCATAAGTCTAAAATCAGCACCTGCAGCCATAACAACAGAACCTTTGTTCATAACTTCTTTGTGGGAAATATCACTGTACGCAAAAACAACCTGGTCAACATCTTTTTCTTTAATCAGCCTGACCAGTTCAGATTCATCATAAATAGGTATCCCGTCAGGATAAAGGGGACCAGCCAGTGTCCCCGGATATTTTCTTCCGTGAATATCAGGGATCTGGGTGGCGGTAAAAGCAACCACCTCGTAATCTTCATTGTCACGGAAATAGGTGTTAAAATTATGAAAATCCCTTCCGGCTGCACCCATAATTAGAACTTTTTGTTTCATATAAGTCCCTCCTCAGTTTATTATATTGATGGACTGCCCGCATTCCGGGCAGGTGTTTCCTTTATATAGATCAACTGTAACCTGGAAACCTCTTTTAATAACCGTAAACCCACATTGAGAACAGTAGGTGTGTTGATAACGAAAGTCCGATATATTCCCCAGGTAAACATAGGATAGTTTTTCCCCGGCCAGGTGATACAGTTCTTCTAATTTTTTAATGCTGGTAGGAGGAGTGGTAAACTTGTATGCGGGAAAATAGCGGGAAAGGTGAAATGGGGTTTCAGGACCGATTTCTTCTGAAATCCATTCAACCAGGCGTCCTATTTCAGCATTACTATCGTTTACACCTGGAATTATCAGCGTGGTAATTTCAACGTGGCAGTTACGGGCAAAAAGCAGGGTATTTTTCAAAACCCGGTTTAAATTTCCCTGGCAATAGCGGAAATAGGTTCCGCTGGAAAAAGTTTTGATATCAATGTTAACAGCATCTATATAGGGTAGAATTTCTTCTAAGGGAGCAGGATTAATATAACCGTTGGTTACCAGAACCGTTTTCTGCCCTTTTTCTTTGAGCCTGGGAAGCATATCCCGGATAAATTCATACCACATCAGGGGTTCAGCATAGGTAAAGGCCAGACCAATATTGTCCGGCCTCTGGACCCGGGAGATAAGGTCCCAGCATGTTGTATCCTGGGTTGGAGCATGCCCCTGGGCAAGTGCCCAGTTCTGACAGAAACCACAGTTAAAATTGCAACCGAAGGTTCCCACCGAAAGAATATGTGACCCCGGGAAAAAATGATACAGGGGTTTTTTTTCAATGGGATCCAGGGCAAGGGCTGCGATCTTCCCGTAATTTAAGGCAACAACCTTTTCTCCCATGTTTTTTCTAACCCCACAGAGACCCACAGCACCCGTATCAAGAAAGCAGGATTGAGGACACAATTCACAGCGGAACCCTTTATCTTCCCGCTTATAATAAGCTGATTCCTGCAAGGATTTTTCCTCCCAACATTATTATATTCCCTCAATTTTTTCATCTTCCTGCCTGAGATAGAAAAAATTATTCACTCCTGTATATATCTTTCAACCTGGAACCTTTTCAGGAAAACATCAGGAGTTCCTCCCAGCCCAGCCTTCATTTTAGCAATTTCCACCTGTTCCTCTACAGAATTAATTCCCTCCAGGTCCGGGAGTAAAACTCCCTTTTTCCCGCCTTTCTCAACAATAACACCGTATTTTTTGTGGTCCAGGTCGGCAATACTATCTACTGGTTCAGGTGGATGAATTACATCAACGGAAAAAACAAGTTCTTCCATTTCCATCTTACTGACTGGGGGAAAGCGGGGATCTTTGAAGGCAGACTGGATGGCATTCCTGATTATTTCCTGGGCAAGATTTTTTTGGGTAGGCTCCAGGGTGCCGATACAGCCACGCAAAGACCCATCAAGCTTTTTAATAGAAACAAAGGCTCCAGCCATTACTTTAAACAGGTCCGGAAGCTCAGCAGGAGGTTCTATTACTTCCTTTTTTTCCAGGTATGCTTCTACTGCTTTTCTGGCCAGGCCCGGAGGGGCAGCACTTCCCTCGGTAAAACAGGCAACTCCATAGCCAACTCCAAATGGTCCTTCATAGGAGAGCACCTGGCTTTTTACTGGTTTGCCGGAAAGAACACCGGCAAGAATTAAAAGAGGCCGCAGCCCGCATTCACCTGCTCTTTCTACAAGAATCGGGTCAAGGTCTTTTAACTCTAAAAGGTTCCCCCCTTCAATTATTTCCATAACCTTTTCATCAAATTCCCGCCCCTGAGGACTATAACCCGCAGGAGCATTTTTTGTGAGGCGATGGGACAAATCACCGCTGGCAATAACTCCGATCCGGGCAGGGTAATCAGCGAAAACTCTCTGCAGAACATTTCCTGCTTGAATTAATTCTGCATAGGTTAAAAGACCCATGTTCAGTGGAACCAGGGGCAAATCAATTCCCTGCTCCTGAAGAAAATATAAGGGGACAAGGACGCCGTGGTCCAGTTCAGGGGTTATCCTGAAACGTTTGCAGTCTTCTTCTCTAAGTTTTCGAAAAGGTATTTTTTCTCTTTCCATTTCCCGGTTAATATTTTCACTAAGTGTTTCTTCAAGCTCCAGCGTCAGGCTAACCTGGGGGTGGCCAAAGGCAGCAAAAGAACCCCTGATGGGATTCACGTGGAGACTGCTGATTACATCAGAAAAAACAGGACCATGGGGACTTATCGTTACTAGGACATCTAGTTCTTTACCTACAAAAATTCTGGCCAATTCTTCCATTGATTCAATAGTCTTCGCAACTTTATTCCTTTCGCCACCCCCGATTTCGGGAATTATTATGGGCGGGTGGGGCGCTAAAGCCGCAATTTCCAAGGGCATTTTATTTCCCTCCCTGATTTTTTTTACCTTTTAAATAATTATTTTCCTTTATGCAAGAATTTTGACATTCCCGGTCCTTTTCCCTGCGTGAAAAAAATAAAAATCCTGGCCATAAACGACCAGGATTGTTGTTTTTAACGCTTGGAGAATTGAGGAGCCTTCCTTGCTTTTTTCAAACCGTATTTTTTTCTTTCTACCATGCGGGGATCGCGGGTAAGCATCCCTGCTTTTTTCAGGGGAACCCTGTAATCTTCGTCAGCATCAAGCAGCGCCCGAGCGATTCCGTGTCGGACTGCTCCAGCCTGGCCTGAAATTCCCCCACCTTGAACTTTTACTATTACGTCAAAATTGCCAGCAGTTCCAGTAATCTCCAGGGGTTGAATAATCATCTTTTCCAGGGCTTTTCGATGGAAGTATTCGGGGGAAGGTTTTCCGTTGATCTTAATTTCCCCTTTACCCGGGAGGAGGCGAACGCGGGCAACTGATTCTTTTCTACGACCGGTTCCAATATAGTAATCTCTTTGCAAAGTTTATTCCTCCTCTCTATACTTCTGAACTTCCATTGTCTCGGGTTTCTGTCCGGCATGGGGATGATTTTCTCCCCGATAAACTTTCAGCTTTTTAAAGGTTTTGCGTCCCAATTTATTCTGGGGAAGCATCCTGCGAACGGCAAGTTCTACAACCCGTTCGGGAAATTTCTTGGCCATTTCTTTGTAGACGGTGGCTTTCAAACCACCGGGATAATTGCTGTGGTGATAATAAACTTTTTCTTCCCATTTTTTCCCGGTAAGGACAACTTTTTCAGCGTTGGTTATTACTACATAATCTCCCATATCCAGGTGGGGAGTAAAAGTTGGTTTGTGTTTCCCTCTAAGGATTTTCGCCACTTCTGAAGCCAGGCGTCCCAGAGGAACTCCCGTTGCATCGACTACATACCAGGAACGTTCTATGTCTTCTGCCTTGGGCATATAGGTTTTCATTCGATTTACCTCCAATCTTCACGGATACTCTCCTTTTCCGGGGCTAGGAAAGGATGAGTCGTCCAAAGGATATTTTATTACAATAAGGACAAACTGTCAAGCCTGCAAACCTTTCATTCAGTAATCAATTTTCAGCAGGATTAGGCCGTACCCGGGTGCTGTTGGCCCAGCAAACCTCCGGTCCCTCCCCTGCAAAATCTTTTCTGCAGATTCCGGGGGTAACTTGCCCCTACCTACTTCTAACAGTGTCCCTGTAATGTTCCGGACCATTTTATAAAGGAAGCCCTCGGCCATAAAATCAATATGGATCTCATCATCTTGACGGAAAAAATCGAGAGTTTTTAAGTTGCGAACGGTGGTTTTGGCACCACTTCGCGAAGCACAAAAAGAAGCAAAATCATGTTCTCCTTTAAGGAATTGAGCTCCTTTTTGCATGGACTCAAGATCAAGCGGATAAGGGCAAAAAAGAACAAAACCAGCTCTCAAAGGGCACCGAACAGGGCGATTTAAAATCCGGTAGCGATACCATTTTTGCCGGGCATCACGAAGAGCATGAAAGTTTTTGTCCGTCCTCTCTAAAGAAAGGACCGCGATTTCCCGGGGAATATTTCCGTTAATTGCTCCCCGGAGCTTCCGGGCATCTATTTCCTCCCGAAGGGAAAAGTGAAATACCTGTTCTTCCGCATGGACACCCGCATCAGTTCTTCCTGCTCCGATGACATGCACTTTTTCCCGGCTAATTCTTGCAATTGCTCTTTCCATCCATTCCTGGATGGTATTATCTGTATTGGCCTGCCTCTGCCATCCTGATAAATTTCGCCCATCATAAGCTAAAGTTCCCCGGTATTTAAACATTTACCCCACCTGTTAAAGAATAATAAAAATGATAATAAAACTCGCTGAGAAACCAAGGGCCAGCCAGTCCCGCGACAAAAAGTGAAGTTCTTTCATCCTGGTTCGCCCTTCTCCGCCCCTGTAACAACGAGCTTCCATTGCCATTGCCAGGTCATCTGCCCTCCGGAAGGCGCTGAGGAACAAAGGAACAAGAAGGGGCACCAGACTTTTAGCCCTTCTAAAAATACTCCCGGATTCAAAGTCTGCCCCACGGGCCTGCTGAGCTTTCATTATCTTTTCCGCCTCTTCCAAAAGTGTCGGAATAAAACGAAGAGCAATAGTCATCATCATTGCCAGTTCATGGGCAGGCAATCCAAACCTTCGAAAGGGATTAAGCAAATATTCAAGCCCATCAGTTAACTGAATAGGCGATGTGGTCAATGTTAAAAGGGAGGTCAGGCTAATTAAAAGCATAATTCTAACTGCCATAAAAAGGCCAGTAAAAAGACCCTCGCTTTCAATCCTCAAAAAACCAAGCTCAAAAAGAACAACTCCACCCCTGGTGAAAAAAAGGTGAATTACCAGGGTAAAAATCAAAATAAACATTACAGGTTTAAGGCCCCTGATAACAACTTTCCAGGAAAGGTGAGAAAAGGCAATTATCGTAAAGATATAGGCAGCGGCAACCAAAAAACCCCAGAAGGATCCGATGAAAAAAAGTCCAATAACAATGAGCATTGTTATCATTATCTTCATTCGGGGATCAAGGCTGTGAATCAATGAATCCCGTAGAATATATTGCCCCAGGGTTATATTTTTGAGCATCTAAATCCCCTCCAATGCCGGAGGATTTCTTCTTCAACATCTTCAATGGTAAAGATATCTGTTCGAACGGGATACCCACACTTCCGCAGTTGCCAGAGGACCTCATTTAGTGGGGGGATTTCCAGCCCAATTTCATATAATTCATCGCGTTGTTCAAAAATTTCCTGGGGAGACCCCTGCAAAACGATCTGTCCCTGATTCATGACAAAAAGTTTTTGGGCTCTACGGGCTGCGTCTTCCATCCTGTGCGAAATTAAAAGAACAGTTATCCCCTGTTCCTCGTTAAGCCAGTTGATCCTATCCAGAAGTTTTCTTCGCCCCCGGGGGTCCAAACCCGCAATGGGTTCATCCAGAATCAAAAGTTCCGGTTCCATGGCCAGCACGCCGGCAATGGCGGCTCTTCTTTTTTGGCCCCCTGAAAGACCAAATGGAGAGCGGTCTTTTAGTTCTTCATAATCAAGCTGGACAAAATCCATAGCCTGTTTGACTTTTTCCTTAATTTCCTTCTCTGACCAGCCCAGGTTTTTAGGTCCAAAAGCAATATCCTTGAAAACTGTTTCCTCGAAAAGTTGATGTTCGGGGTACTGAAAAACAAGCCCCACCTTTTTCCGAACCATGATAGGGCTCTCCCACTCTTTAATTTCCCGGCCTTCAATCAAAACCTGACCGCTTGAAGGGCGCAGCAATCCATTAATAGTCTGCACCAGGGTTGATTTACCCGAGCCAGTATGACCGACCAGGGCGACAAATTCTCCCTTTTCTATTCCCAGGTTGACCCCGCGTAAAATATCTTCTTCTCCTGCCTGGTAACGATAATAAACATCTTTTAGTTCAACAAACATAATTTTTCCACCAGGCTTTCCGGGGTAAGGATTTCATCCGGAAGTTGCAACCCCGCCTCTCTCAACCTGTAGACCAGGTAAGGGACTTCCGGCAATTCCAGGTCAGCATCCTTTATCAATTCGCGGGCCTGAAAAACTTCCAGGGGGGTTCCTTCGAGGATTTTTTCACCTTCTTTTAAGATGATAACCCGGTCACAATCAACAACCTCTTCCATGAAATGGGTTATATAAACAATGGTTTTTCCTTCAGATCTCAATTTCTGGATTGTAGCCATAACTTCCTTACGGCCCATGGGATCAAGCATCGCTGTCGGTTCATCAAAAACAATACAATCAGGGCGCATTGCAAAAATCCCGGCAATTGCCACACGTTGTTTTTGTCCTCCCGAAAGGTGGTGCGGAGCGGCCTGTCTGAATTCTTCCAGACCAACCAGGGCAAGGGCTTCGTCCACCCTTGCCTTAATAGTAGCAGAAGGCAAACCAAGGTTTTCCGGGCCAAAAGCTACTTCTTCTTCAACCATGGTTGCAATTAACTGGTTGTCAGGATTTTGAAAAACCATTCCTACCTGCTGCCTGATATCCCATATTTTATCCTGATCACTGGTATTAAGACCTCCAACAGAAACAGAGCCTTCAGTTGGTTGGAAAAGACCGTTAAAAAGCTTGGCCAGGGTAGACTTTCCCGACCCATTGGGACCAATTATGGCTATCATCTCTCCTTTTTCCACGGAAAGATTGATGTTTTTTAAAGCAGTTACCGGGGGTTCATCCCCTTCAATATAGGTATAGGAAACATCTTTGAGTTCAATAAACGCCATAATGATCACCTGCTACCGCACCCAGCGGTCTTTTTAAATTATTCAACCAGTTCCAGGATGGCCATTTCAGCACCGTCTCCACGACGGGGGCCAATTTTAAGGACCCGGGTATACCCACCCTGACGATCAGCAAATTTGGGGCTTAAATTATCAAAAAGGTTTGTAACCGCTTTCTTGTTCTGCAGTGTTCGGAAAGCAATCCTGCGAGAGTGCGCACTGCCTTCCTTGGCCAGAGTTATCATTTTATCGGCTACAGCACTGGCCTCTTTGGCCCGGGAATGAGTTGTTGTGACCCGACCATGTTCAATTAAAGAACAAACCATATTGGCCAGCATTGCCTGCCGGTGTGGACTGGAAACGCCTAATTTTCTGTAAGCCATCTGCCTTTACCTCCCTTACAATTATTCCGGTTCACGCAAAGAAAGATTTAAATTCTCGAGCTTTTCCTTTATCTCGTCCAGAGACTTTTTACCAAGGTTGCGAACTTTCATTAATTCTTCCTCGGTTTTACTGGTGAGCTGTTCAACGGTATTTATCCCTGCTCGCTTGAGACAATTGGAAGAACGGACCGAAAGTTCAAGTTCTTCAATGGTTGTCTCCAGAATTTTATCTTTCTCATCTTCTTCTTTTTCAACCATAATCTCAACTTCCCCGGCTTCTTTGGTTAGATTAATAAACAGGCTTAAATGTTCCTGCAAAATCCTTGCTGCCAGTGCAACTGCTTCTTCAGGATGTATACTGCCGTTGGTCATAACTTCAACCTGCAGACGGTCAAAATCTGTAACCTGCCCAACCCTGGTATCTGTAACGGAGAAGTTAACCCTCTCAACAGGTGAGAAGGAAGCATCAAGGGGAATTATCCCTATTACATGTTCCTGTTCCAATTTGTGTTCCTCTGCGGAAACATAACCACGGTTTTTCTCTACAGTTACTTCGAGCAGTAATTCTGCATCTTCATTCAGAGTTGCGATATAAAGATCAGGGTTAACTATCTCCAAATCCCCTGTAGAGGTGAATTGTTCCGCCTTAACTTTGGCATAACCCTTGGCTTCAAGAGTTAAGGTCTGGGGTTCATCGGAAAATGTCTTAACGACAAGGTTTTTCAGGTTAAGAACAATATCAGTTACATCCTCAACCACCCCGGGGATGGTTGAAAACTCGTGGCGAACTCCATCAATTTTGACCGAGGTCACCGCAGCTCCGGGCAGCGAGGAAAGGAGAACACGGCGGAGGGCATTACCAAGAGTAATACCAAAGCCCCGCTCTAATGGGGTGACTACAAACTTTCCGTACGTCGGGGTGCTCTCCACAACCTCAATACGGGGCTTTTCTATTTCTATCATCCATTTCCCCCTCCTTTACAATTTAACGGGAGTAGTATTCAACAATCAGGTGTTCCTCAAATTCCATGTCAAGGTCTTCACGCCGCGGTTCTCCGAGGACTTTTCCAGTTGCCTTTTCCAGATCAACTTCGAGCCAGGAGGGAACTCCTCGCCCTTCATTTGTTTCCAGAATTTCTTTAATATGAGCCAGCCCCCGGCTTTTTTCCTTAATGCTGATTACATCCCCCTCCTTTACCAGAAAGGAAGGAATATTAACCCGCCTGTTATTGACCAGCACGTGTCCGTGCAGAACAATCTGGCGAGCTTCGGGACGGGAACGAGCAAGGTTTAGCCGATAAATTACATTATCCAGCCTGCTCTCGAGAATTTTCAGGAAGTTTTCGCCGGTAATTCCCTGCTGTCTTTCAGCTTCTTTAAAGTATCTTCTGAATTGCTTTTCCTGCAGACCATAGGTGCGGCGAACCTTTTGTTTTTCCCGCAGCTGCAAGCCGTGATCGGACATTTTTCCTCTGCGTTCCTGAGTATGCTCGCCGGGTTTCCCGGGTCTTTTTGTAATAGCACATTTATCAGTATAGCAGCGTTCGCCTTTGAGATAAAGTTTTGTTCCTTCTCGCCTGCAAAGGCGACAAACTGCCTTGGTATATCTAGCCATCATTACACCTCCTCGATTGTATTATACACGGCGCCTTTTCGGCGGACGGCATCCGTTGTGAGGGATTGGAGTAACATCCTTGATCAGGCTTACTTCCAGGCCTGCAGATTGCAGGGACCTGATCGCAGATTCTCTTCCCGCTCCGGGGCCCTTCACATATACTTCTACCTGGGTTAAACCGTGCTCCATGGCATCCTTGGCCGCTTTTTCAGCAGCCATCTGGGCAGCAAAGGGAGTACTCTTTCTGGATCCCTTGTAACCCATATTGCCGCCAGAAGCCCAGGAAATAACGTTCCCTTCCATATCAGTTAGAGTTACCACGGTATTGTTAAAGGTAGACTTGATATGTGCCTGACCGCGTTCTATATTTTTTCTTACTTTCTTTTTGGTTCTTCTACTCCGGGATTTTCCTTTAGACATTATATCTCAACCTCCTTTAGCGACCCCTGCGGACACCAACAGTTTTCTTGGGTCCTTTTCTGGTCCGGGCATTAGTTCTGGTTCTCTGTCCCCTTACGGGAACATTCCGCCGGTGACGCAGGCCGCGGTAACTTCCAATATCCATCAAGCGTTTAATATTGCCGCGGACTTCCCGCCGCAATTCTCCTTCAACCTGCAACTCTCCTACTTCTTTGCGAAGCCGGGTTATTTCAGCTTCGGTTAGATCCCGAACTCGGGTATTAAGATCAATTTCGGCCCTTTCCAGGATTGTCTGGGCAAGTGACTTGCCAATCCCGTATATATAGGTAAGGCCGATTGCAACTCGCTTATCTCTGGGCAGATCAACACCTTCTATTCTGGCCATACTTTACCCCCTCTCTATCCTTGCCGCTGTTTGTGTTTGGGATTTTCACAAATAACGAATACTTTGCCTTTACGACGTATTACCTTGCACTTATCACAAATGGGCTTTACTGAAGGCCGCACTTTCATAATACTTCTCGCTCCTTCCTACTTATGACGGTAGGTTATTCTGCCCCGGGTTAGATCATAGGGAGACAGCTCAACAGTCACCCGATCTCCGGGAAGAATCCGGATAAAATTCATTCGCATCTTACCCGAAACATGGGCCAGTATCTTATGGCCATTTTTCAATTCTACCCAAAACATAGCGTTGGGTAAGGGCTCCACAACGGTCCCTTCAACTTCAATAGCCTCTTCTTTTGGCATGGGGCCGGCTAGACCTCCTTATTATTGTGATCTTTTTCCCGCACCTTCTGCAGCGCACTCGCAATTTCCCTGTTGGTAATTCTCATCCCGGCCTTTTCCTTGGCCTTGATTTCCTCAATAACCAGGTTGAGGCGATTCAGGTGCCTGGGATTTTTTTTCTTTGGTTTTTCAACTTTTCGGGTTTCACCATCTGCAAGATAAAGAAAGCTCTGGTTCCCTTCAATGTCAACCACAACATAAAGTTTTTCTTTGTCTCTCCCGGCTTTGGACTGAACAACCTGGCCCAGCGAAAAATTGCTGGCCATTTAAATCACCTCAGCTAAATATTATAACACAGCAAAAGCATATAATGCAATTTAAGGTTTGGTCAGGATTTGGGCCCTGTCACCATCAATCGCAATGGAATCTTCAAAGTGAGCAGAAAGACTTCCATCACAGGTTACAACCGTCCAACCATCTTTCAGGGTCTTAACCTCATAGCTCCCGCAATTTACCATGGGTTCTATCGCCAGGGTCATACCCTTCTTCAGCCGGGGTCCTCGGTTTGGTGGCCCAAAGTTTGGAATCTGGGGAGCTTCATGCATCGACCTGCCAATACCGTGTCCCACATAATCCCTGACAACCGAATATCCATGTTGTTCAACATAATTCTGAATGGCGTGGGAAATATCAGTAAGTCTTCCTCCCTCTTGAGCCCTGGCAATTCCTTCTTCCAGGCTCTTACGGGTAACCTCGATAAGTTGTTCTGCTTCCCTGCTAACCTTTCCCACTGGAACGGTGCGAGCACAATCTCCGTAAAATCCGTCCATTATTGTTCCCACATCCAGGCTTACAATATCGCCTTCTTTTAAAACTCGATCGCCTGGAATTCCGTGGACTACTTGGTCATTAACTGAGGAACATACACTTGCGGGGAAGCCCCGATAACCTTTGAAGGCTGGTCGGGCACCATTTCGAGAAATGAATTCTTCTGCCAGGCGATCAATTTCCCCTGTAGTTATTCCCGGAGCGATTAATTCAGCCATCTTCTCCTGGGCCTGGGCTGCAATGGAACCAGCTTTCAGCAAATAATCGATTTCCCGCTTTGATTTACAGATAATCATGGGGAGGCCACTGCTTCTTTTAGTTGTATTTTAACTTCTTCCAGCGAACGATCAGCATCGATTGTAGTCAGTTTTCCTTGCTTTTCATAGTAATTCACCAGTTGCTGAGTTTTATCCCTGTTTACCTGGAGTCGACGGACTACAGTTTCCTCCCGGTCATCTTCGCGCTGGATCAGCTTCCCTCCACATTTATCGCAAATCCCTTCCTGAGAGGGAGGATTATGCTCGATGTGATAGGTAGTTCCGCATTCTGAGCATACTCGCCTGCCCGCAAGTCTCATGACCAGAACCTCTTCGGGAGCGGAGAAGAAAACAATCTTTTCCAGTTCCCGGTTCAGTTCATCCATTATCCGGTCTAAAGCCTCGGCCTGGGGAAGGGTTCGGGGGAAACCGTCAAGGATAAAACCCGAAGCTGCATCTTCCTGCATCAACCTTTCCTTAACCATTCCACAGGTAACTTCATCAGGAACAAGCTCTCCAGAATCAAGGAACTTTTTTGCCTTTTTTCCCAGGTCGGTTCCCTGACTGATTGCCTGGCGAAAAATATCACCCGTGGCAATATGGGGGATCCTCAATTCGCCGGCAAGTTCCTCTGCCTGTGTTCCTTTTCCCGTTCCCGGTAGTCCCAAAAAAACGATGTTCATAAAAGTCCTCCTAACGCATAAAACCTTCGTAATGGCGCATGAGAAGGTGAGATTCGATTTGCTTCATGGTTTCAAGAGCGACACCTGTTACAATCAGCAGTGATGTTCCACCAAATTCAATGTTAATCCGTGTAAGCGGAAGCATAAAGTTGGGCAGGATTGCAACTATTGCCAGGAAGACAGCCCCAGCCAGGGTTATTCTCGTTAAAATTCGGTCCATATAGGAGGCAGTTGAACGACCCGGACGTAATCCCGGAACAAAACCACCGTATTTTTTAATGTTATCTGATACTTCCTGCGGGTTGAAAGTGATCGCTGTATAAAAGTAAGTGAAGAAAATAATCATAGCAGCAAAAGTTCCCAGATAAAGAGCTCCTTCAGGCTGCAGGGCTTCTGCCAGACTCTGGGCCCATCCAAAGGGAAGTAATTGGGCTATGGTCACTGGGAAAGCCAGCACACTGGAAGCAAAAATTACAGGAATAACACCAGCCTGGTTTACCTTCATCGGGATATGTGTTGAACGCCCGCCGTAAATACGGCGTCCTACCACCCGCTTGGAATATTGAACCGGTATCCTTCTCTCACCCTGCTGAACAAAGATAATTGCAGCCACGAGGGCGAGCCCGGCAACAACAAAGATCAGGAGGTTCCAGATAGATACAGTTCCGAGCTGGAAGCGCTCAATTGTATCAAAGAACACGCTCGGATAAACGGAAATAATCGAGGTGAAAATCAGAATCGATATACCATTTCCAATTCCTTTTTCCGTAATTTGCTCTCCCAACCACATCAGGAAAGCAGTTCCTGCGGTAAGAGTTAGGACAATAATTCCCAGGCTAACAATGTTCGGATCCGGGATTGCTCCCATGTTCTGAATAAACATGGTAAAACCAATACCCTGGACAAATCCAAGAACAACAGTAGCATAACGGGTATACTGGGCAATTATTTTCCTGCCCTCAGGCCCTTCCTTGGAAAGCTGTTCCAGCTTGGGAACAACTGCCGTAAGGAGCTGCATGATAATAGATGCGGTAATATAGGGACTGATCCCCATTGCGAAGATGGTAAAACGAGCCAGGGCACCGCCGGTAAAAAGGTCAAGTAAACCAAGGATACCGCCGGCTTCAATTAATTCCCGGAATTGGGCCGGATCTACTCCCGGAACCGGGACAAAAGAACCCAGCCGGTAAACAGTAATCATAGCAAAGATGAACAGGATTTTCTTGCGGAGTTCTTTTACTTTTAATGCATTTGAGAGTGCAGTAAGCATTTATAGCACCTCCGCCCTGCCACCGGCTGCTTCAATTTTCTCCAGGGCAGCTTTGGTGAATTTGTGAGCTTTGATAGTCAGGGAGTGTTTTAATTCACCATCTCCCAGGATTTTTACCTTGTCCCTTCTTTTTACAAGTCCGGCCTCCAGTAAAATTTCTGGAGTAATTTCCGTTCCCTCTTCGAAACGGTTCAGGGCCCGGACATTCACTGCCGAATACTTATCGGCAAAAATATTCTTAAAACCTCTTTTTGGCAACCTCCTAAACAGGGGCATTTGCCCACCTTCAAAACTCAGGCGAACACTACCTCCAGCGCGGGAGTTCTGTCCTCCATCGCCGCGCCCGGCGTGGGTTCCCAGACCGGAACCGGTTCCCCGGCCTACCCTTTTCCTGTTTTTTCGGCTAGCCGGACGGGGTTTAAGGTCATGAATTCGCATTTCTTTCCCCTCCTTCTAGGACTAACCCATAAAGTCTTTTATTTCTTTTCCGCGGAGTTTGGCAACTTCTTCAGGTCTTTTAAGGCCGCGAAGGGCCTCCATGGTTGCAGAAGCCATATTCAGCGGATTATCAGAACCCAGAGATTTGGTAAGGATATCTGAAACTCCTGCTGCTTCAAGAACCGCCCTCACTGCTCCCCCAGCAATTACACCGGTTCCTTTCGAGGCCGGTTTTAAAAGGACACGCCCGGCTCCAAACTGCCCGGTAATTCCATGAGGTATGGTGGTTCCAATCATAGGAACTTCGACCATCTCTTTTTTTGCATCATCAACGCCTTTTCTGATTGCATCGGGAACTTCGTTCGCTTTCCCCAGGCCAACACCAACCTTGCCTTCTCCGTCTCCTACTACAACCAGGGCGCTAAAGCTAAACCTGCGTCCACCTTTTACAACTTTTGCTACCCGATTTATATTAACTACCTTTTCAATAAATTCCTTTTCTTGAACATCTTTTGCAGTCAAATATTACCCTCCTTCCGCTTAAAATTTAAGCCCTTTTTCACGAGCTCCATCTGCCAGGGCTTTAACCCGGCCGTGGTAGAGGTTACCTCCCCGGTCAAATACTACCCGCTCAATACCTTTAGCAACTGCCCTTTCAGCGATTAACTCGCCTACTTTTTTTGCTGCGTCTTTATTCCCGGTTTTTTCAAGTCCCTCTTTTACACCGTTCTCCATCGAAGAGGCTGCAACCAGGGTATGTCCGCTAACATCATCAATAATCTGGGCATAGATATTTTTCAAGCTACGGTAGACATTGAGGCGGGGCCGCTCGGGGGTTCCTGTTACTTTATTTCTTACTCTAAGATGCCGGCTGTGCCGCATCTGTCTCTTGTTTTTCATGGCCCTCACTCCTTTTTCTACACCTTATTGGGCACCGGCTTTACCAACCTTGCGCCGGACATATTCGCCTTCATAACGAACACCCTTGCCACTATAGGGGTTGGGTTTGCGAATCTGGCGTATATCGGCAGCCATCTGGCCCACTTTTTGTTTATCGATTCCCTTGACAATAATTTTTGTGTTGCCTTCCATGGCCAGTTCAATTCCATGAAGTGGTTCTATTACAACTGGATGAGAAAATCCGAGCTGTAATTCAATGTTTTTCCCTTTCATCGCTCCCCGGTAACCGGTACCTACCATCTCCAGCCTCTTTTCGTAACCCTTGGTTACTCCTTCAATCATGCTGGAAATTAAGCTCCTGGTCAAACCCTGGATAGCTCGGAACCGTTTTTCCTTACCAGGAACCTCTACAAATACCTGGCCATCTTCTTCTTTCACCTTGGCGTACCGGTGCAGGGACTGGGTAAGGGTCCCTTTGGGTCCCTTGACTTCAACACTGTCCTTTTTTATTTTCACTTCTACTCCCTCGGGAATAGGAATCGGTTTTTTACCAATACGGGACAATTAAGTCACCTCCCTTACCAAACATAGCAGATGACCTCTCCACCCAGATCCATCTTCCGGGCTTCACGATCGGTCACTACTCCCTGGCTGGTTGAAATTATTGCGATTCCCAGGCCGCCTAATACCCGGGGAATTTCATCTTTTTTGGCGTAAACACGCATTCCCGGCTTACTTATTCTTTTCAAACCTGTAATAACTTTTTCTCCATCTGGGCCGTATTTTAATTGAAGGCGAAGAATCCCCTGAGGATTGCCTCCTTCAATTTCTTTGAAATTTTTGATAAACCCTTCCTCTTTTAGGATTTCCGCAATTCTGGCCTTCAACTTGGAGGTAGGGATATCAACATTATCTTTCTGGGCCATATTTGCATTCCTAATCCTGGTTAGCATATCAGCTACGGGGTCAGTCATTGCCATGTAATGCCAACCTCCTCTCTTTCATAAAATTAATCACCAGCTGGCCTTTTTGACTCCGGGAATTTCCCCTTTATGGGCCAATTCACGGAAACAAATTCGGCATATTTCAAATCTACGGAGAACTCCCCGGGCCCGACCGCAGCGACGGCAGCGTCGAACCTTGCGGGTGTCATATTTCTCGCCGTGCTTTTCTCGCTCTATCTGGCTCTTTCGTGCCACACGTTTTCCCCCTTTCAGTCCTTCTTAAAAGGCATTCCCAACCGGGCCAGAAGCTCCTGGGCTTCTTCGTCGGTTTGGGCGGAAGTTACAATAATAATGTCCATTCCTCGCACCTTATCAATATTATCAATATCGATTTCCGGGAACACGGTCATTTCCCTGATCCCAAGTGAGTAATTTCCACGACCATCAAAAGACCGGGTGGATACTCCTCTAAAATCTCGAATCCGGGGCAGGGCGACGGTAACCAGCTTGTAAAAGAATTCATACATTAATTCTCCCCGCAGGGTAACCTTGCAACCTACAGGCATTCCAGCCCTGATTTTAAAATTGGCTATGGATTTTTTGGCCTTGGTAATTACCGGCTTTTGCCCGGTAATTTGGGTCAATTGGCTGACCGCATCATCAAGTGCCTTAACATCATCCTTGGCTTCGCCAACTCCAAGATTAACAACAATCCTGTCCAGCTTGGGAACTTCCATCACATTCTTATATTTGAATCGCTCCATTAAATTGGGAACGATTTCTTCTCTGTACTGTTCTCTAAGCACAGCCATGGTGGCACCTCCTCTCTCCCCAGCTACTTATCAACAACCTCATTACATTTCTTGCAAACTCTAACTTTTTTACCGCTATCCAACAATTTTCGCCCAACCCTGGAATTTTTTCCGCAACGGGGGCAAACTAATTGAACGTTGGAAGCATGGACGGGCGCTTCGTTTTCAACAATCCCTCCCTGGGGGAGATCCCTGGTGGGACGGGTGTGGCGGTGAACAACGTTTACCCCTTCAACAATAACTCTTTTGGTATCCGGAATGACTTCCAGGACCTTACCCTTTTTTCCAAGATCCTTGCCCGCTATAATACGGACCGTATCTCCTTTTTTCACATGCATTTTATGCGCCAATTTCCTTACCTCCTTCCCTGAAACCTTAGAGGACCTCCGGAGCCAGGGAAATAATCTTCATATAATTCTTTTCCCGCAATTCTCTGGCTACCGGGCCAAAGATCCTTGTTCCCCTGGGGTTGTTAGTTCTATCGATAATAACTGCAGCATTTTCATCAAAAGAAATATATGAACCATCCGGACGCCGGAATTCTTTTTCGGTCCTGACCACAACGGCTTTAACTACCTCACCCTTTTTTACCATACCACCGGGGATGGCTTCTTTTACCGTAGCAACAATTACATCGCCTACGCGGGCGTATCTTTTCTTGGAACCGCCCAGGACCTTGATACATAAAATCTGACGGGCGCCGGTATTGTCAGCAACACGGATTTTGCTCTCTGACTGGATCATGGCCTGCTGCCCCTCCTCTCTCTACCGCTAAATTCTTTCAGCTCTTTCCAGAACTCTGCGCAACCTCCACTTTTTGTTCTTACTGTGGGGGCGACTTTCAATAATTTCAACCTTATCGCCTACACGACAGGTGTTTTCTTCATCGTGAGCCATGAATTTCTGGCTCCTTTTTACCGTCCTTTTATATAAGGGATGCTGTGTACGTCGCTCAACCAGGACCACCACGGTTTTATCCATTTTATCACTGATTACGGTGCCATCCTGGATCCTACGTGTTTTTCTTTCCAAGCTGCTACCTCCTTTCAGTTGCACCGGTCTTCGGGACGACCGATCAGGGTTTGACCGTTGATCTCCCCTAAAAGCCGGCCATTATCAAAAATTTCGAAGGTGCAAACCTTTTTGGGGATCAATTTTTTCCGGCCCTGATCATTTATTACCAGAACGTTTTCCCGGTCTTCTAAAACCTCACCACTTAAACCAAGGTAAGTTCCTCCGTTAACCCTGCTAATCTTAACTCTTTTCCCGACAAGAGGGATCTTTTCCAGTTCCCTGCTGGTCATGGGGATAACCCCCTTTAAACAATTAAGCTCTTATCTCTTTTTCCCTCATTACAGTTTTCACCCTTGCTATATCCCGGCGGACTTTTCTAATCCGCAACGGATTTTCCAGCTGGGCAGTGGCATTCTGGAAACGAAGGTTAAAAAGTTCTTCTTTCAGGTCTCTTAACTTTACTTCCAGTTCTTCACCGGTCATATCACGCAGTTTTTCTGCTTTCATTCTTGCTCACCCTCCAACTCTTCACGGGTGACAAACTTGGTTTTAATGGGAAGTTTGTGGGCTGCCAAACGCAAAGCTTCTTTGGCTTTTTGATTGCTAACTCCAGCCAGTTCAAACATAATCCGACCAGGCTTAACCACTGCCACCCAGTATTCTGGAGCGCCTTTTCCGCTCCCCATCCTTGTTTCTGCCGGTTTTGCGGTTACCGGTTTATCGGGGAAAATTTTGATCCAAACTTTACCGCCTCTTTTAATACTGCGGGTCATGGCGATACGAGCAGCTTCAATCTGGCGGTTGGTAATCCACGCAGGCTCCATTGCCATCAGGCCGTATTCACCAAATTCAATCTCGTTTCCCCGCCGGGCCAGTCCACGCATCCGACCCCGCTGTTGTTTTCTATATTTAACGCGCTTAGGCATTAACATCTGTCCGGCCTCCTTTCACTTACTCCGCCTTTTCTTCCTTCCCTTCCGTCGAGGGTAAAACTTCGCCTTTATTGATCCAGACCTTTACTCCTATGCTTCCATAGGTGGTCATAGCTTCGGCGAATCCATAATCGATATCGGCACGCAGGGTGTGCAGAGGCACATTACCCTTGCTATATCCTTCAACCCTGGCCATTTCTGCGCCACCCAGTCGGCCACCGCATCGAATACGGAACCCTTCTGCACCAAGACGCATGGCTCGATTTAAGGCCTGTTTCATAGCCCGCCGGAAGGAAACTCTTCTCTCCAGTTGAGCAGCAACGTTTTCAGCAACAAGCTGTGCGTTCAGATCAGGAGATTTAACCTCCTCAACATTTACTACTACCTTACTTCCAGTAAGTTTCTCCAGGTCAGTCCGAAGTTTATCTACTTCTGCCCCTCCCCGGCCAATTACCATTCCAGGACGGGCAGTATGGATGTCAAGTTTGATCCTTTGAGCTGCTCTCTGGATAACAATTCTGGCTATCCCGGCATTAAACATATTCTTTTTAATGTGTTTACGGATCTCGAGATCCTCATGAAGATAATCGGCCATCTTGCCTTTTTCCGGGAACCATTTGGCATCCCAATCCTTGATTACACCGAGGCGTAATCCATGAGGATTAATTTTTTGACCCATCTTATCCCTCCTCTTTCTCGCCGACCACAATAGTAATGTGGCTCATGCGTTTCTTAATCATCGTAGCCCGCCCAAAAGCCCGGGCTCTCCACCGTTTCATTGTCGGTCCTTCGTCAACGTAAGCCTTTTTTATAAAGAGACTATCAGGTTCCATCTCGCTGTTATGCTCGGCGTTGGCTACAGCCGAATTTATTACTTTCTCAACCAACCGAGCGGCTTTCCGCGGAGTAAATTTCAAGGTGGAAAGGGCATCTCCCACATCCCGGCCGCGAACCAGATCAATTACCTGGCGGGCCTTGCGGGGAGAAATCCGCAAATAACGGGCAACTGCCTTTGCTTCCATCTTATCTTAACCCCCTCTCCTATTTCAGTGATGATGACCTTTCGGTGTGAGCTCCGTGGCCTCTAAATCTACGAGTCGGAGCAAATTCACCAAGTTTATGCCCCACCATCTCTTCCGTGATATAAATCGGAACATGGCGGCGACCGTCATGGACGGCAATGGTGTGACCAACCATTTCTGGAAAGATAGTGGAGGCACGCGACCAGGTCTTAATGACTTTTTTTTCGTTTTTCTTATTCATCTCCTCAATTCGCTTGAGAAGCTTGGGTTCACAAAAAGGCCCTTTTTTCAGGGAACGACCCATAAATATACCTCCTCTCCTCTACCGTTTTTTCCTGCGCCGTCCGCGAACAATATATTTGTTCGATTCTTTGCGGCGCTTCCGGGTTTTGTAACCGATTGTCGGAACACCCCAGGGGGTAACCGGTTGACGGCCGGGAGGAGTTTTTCCTTCACCACCGCCATGGGGATGGTCAACAGGATTCATAACCGTTCCCCGTACTGACGGCCTGAATCCCATCCAGCGGCTCCGACCAGCTTTGCCACCAGTAAGGTTTTCATGTTCAATGTTTCCAACCTGGCCAACTGTGGCCCGGCATTTCTGTTCAATCAACCGAACTTCACCTGAAGGCATCCGCACATGAGCATATTTCCCTTCTTTCGCCATGATTTGGGCCTCGGCTCCTGCAGATCTTGCCAGCTGACCGCCCTTACCGGGGCGGAGTTCAATATTATGGACCACTGTACCCACAGGTATGTTGGCAAGTGGAAGCGCATTCCCCGGAATGATATCAGCATCAGGTCCCGATACTATCTGGTCTCCAACCTTTAAGCGGTTGGGTGCCAGAATGTAACGTTTTTCTCCATCCAGATAATGGAGCAATGCTATTCGGGCGGAGCGGTTAGGATCGTACTCGATCCGGACAACCTTTGCAGGAACTCCGTCCTTGTTCCTTTTAAAATCAATAATCCGGTATTTTCTTTTATGCCCTCCCCCGCGGTGACGGACAGTTATTCGACCGTAGGAATTGCGCCCGCCTTTTTTGTGCAACGGAGCCAAAAGGCTTCTTTCCGGGCCTTCTTTACTCAGCTCGGAAAAATCGGCAACGGTCATAAACCTGCGTCCCGGAGAGGTGGGTTTGAATTTTTTTATCGCCATCGTTCACCCTCCTTTACTGCCCAGCTTACATTCCTTCGTAAATCTCGATGCTGTCACCCTCGGCTAAACGGACTACTGCTTTTTTCCACTTGGGGGTAAAACCGCGGTGCACTCCCATGGATTTCTCTTTCCCGGGCATCCTGTGGGTGGTCACTTTTACCACCTTCACGCCAAAGATTTGTTCAACGGCTTTTTTGATTTCTACCTTGGTTGCCTTAAGTGCAACCTGGAAAGTATAGGAATTGTTTTCGTTGATTAAATCCATGGTCCGTTCAGAAATATGGGGCTTTAAGATAATCTCCCTTGGATCCTTCACGGTGCAAGCACCTCCTCAACCAGGCTTACAGCGTCCTTGGTTGCAACAATATATTCATGGTTAAGCAGGTCGAAAATGTTTATTGCAGAAGCAACCATTGTTTTTACCCCGGGAATATTCCGGGCTGATTTATAAATGTTCTCATCACGATCTGCAATGAGCAGGAGAACTTTTTCTCCCTCAAGCTTCAGGTTTTGCAGGAGGGAAATTACATTTTTGGTCCTGGGAGCTTCCAGGCTCAATTGATCAAGAACCAAAAACTTTTCCTCTGCAACCTTGGCGGAAAACGCAGAACGCAGGGCCTGCTTTTTGACTTTTTTGGGGAGGCGATTTCTATATTCTTTTGGCTTCGGTCCAAAAGTAATTCCCCCGCCAACCCAGATCGGAGACCGAATGCTTCCGTGTCGGGCACGACCGGTCCCTTTTTGGCGCCATGGTTTGCGCCCGCCGCCTTTTACTTCATTTCTGGTTTTGGTTGAAGAGGTTCCCTGGCGTTTTCCCCGTAATTGAGCCACGACTGCGTCGTGCATCAACCCGGGTTTAATTTCCGCCGCAAATACCCCTTCCATTAAGTCCAGGTCACCAACCTGGCCGCCTTCTCTATCGAAAATTGATACTTTAGGCATGGTTCACTCCTCCTTACCCAACTTTCACCGCTTCGCGGATGGTAACCAGGCTTTTATTCGGTCCTGGAATAGCACCTTTTACTAATATGAGGTTCTCTTCAACATCCACATCAACAATCTCTAAATTCTGAGTGGTAATTCTTTCGCCACCCATCCGGCCGGGTAATTTTTTCCCTTTAAATACCCGGGCAGGGTCAGTTGAACCCAGCGAGCCGGGAATTCTGTAAGAATGGGATCCGTGGGTCTTGGGACCGGTCCGGAAATTCCACCTTTTTACCGTTCCCTGAAAACCCTTACCCTTACTCTTGCCGGTAACATCAACTATTTCTCCTTTTTCAAACACATCAGCTTTAAATTCCTGGCCAATTTCAAACTCATCAAGATTTTCTACCTTGATCTCTACAAGGTATTTTTTTGGCTCGACTCCTGCTTTTTGGAAAATGCCTGCTCGTGGTTTGTTTACCCTTTTGGGCTTATCAAACCCAATCACAATGGCGCTATAACCATCTTTTTCAGGAGTCTTTTTATCTACAACAACACATGGTCCAGCCTGGACTACAGTAACCGGAACCAGCTGTCCTTCGTCATTGAAGACCTGAGTCATTCCGACTTTTTTCCCTACTATGCCTTTGGGCATCTCGGCACCTCCTTTACTCCAACCCCGGGCTTAAAGTTTGATCTCAATATTGACCCCGGCGGGCAGATCCAAACGCATCAAAGCTTCAACCGTTTTTGGGGTTGGCTTCAATATGTCGATTAGCCTCTTGTGGGTCCTCATTTCAAACTGTTCCCGGGAATCTTTATGGATATGCGGAGAACGCAAAACTGTAAATACTTCCCGCCGGGTAGGCAGGGGAATCGGACCGGCAACTTCAGCACCGGTTCTTTTTGCGGTCTCTACTATTTTGCTGGTTGATTGGTCCAGCACCTGATGTTCATATGCCTTTAATCTTATTCTGATTTTCTCCTGTTGGGCCAAATGCTCTCCCTCCTCTTTAAGGGTGCAATCCCTTTACTCTAATATTTCGGTAACAACTCCGGCGCCAACGGTACGGCCGCCTTCGCGGATTGCGAACCGAACTCCCTCTTCCATCGCTATGGGGGTGATCAGTTCTCCTGACATTTCTACGT
>SKTZ01000150.1 GCA_007122335.1 Bacillota bacterium | reverse complement strand
GTATTTATACTCATCCAATAGGGGTTCATGGCCATGGAGCAGGCCCGACAATTGGGCTTTTTGACCAGCAATCTTTTATTCCGTTCAATGGGGAATACCCCCTCCATAATGATACCTGTTACGCCATAGAGCTAAATGTTAAAGAAAAAATCTCTGCCTGGAATAATAAAGAGGTTATGATTGCACTGGAGCAAACTGCAGCTTTTACAGAAAACCGGGTTGAATACCTTGGTGGCAGGCAAAAAGAATTCCATTGTATTTAATTGTTAAACCCGTAAAACTTTGGAAAGATTTTTCTAATAATACTTACCAGCTATTGTGTTTAGTAAAAAGAAGGCATTAAAAATATGATATATTTTTTTCTCGCCCTCTCGTTGCTTTAATTCGATAAGAGGGCTTTATTATTATTTTAAAAGCTTAATATTACAAAGGTTTTTGGTTTCCTGTTGAAGAAACTTAAACAATGGAATTATTAAAAACCATTTGCAGGAGGTGGTTGGATAGAATGATGACTGTACTGGGAGAAATCAAGCCCGAAAAACTGGGAATTACAATGACTCATGAGCATCTTTTAATTGATACATACTGGATTACCGATAGGGTAGATGATCTTTTAAATGATGAAGATATAGCAGTAGAAGAATTATTATTATTCAAAAAAGCTGGTGGAGATAGCATTGTTGAGCTTACCAATGGTGGTTTAAAAAGAAATCCCCAGGCTTTGAAGCGTATTTCGGAAAGAACGGGAGTGAATATAATAATGGGTTGCGGTTGGTACCGAGGCCCCTATTACCCCGAAGAAATTACATACCGCTCAACCGATGACCTTGCCCAGGAGATGATAGCTGATCTGACTGAGGGGGTAGAAGATAGCGGGATAAAGGCGGGAATTATTGGCGAGATTGGAGTTAACCTTGATTATATTACACCGGCGGAAGAAAGGGTTTTGCGAGCAGCAGCAAGAGCTCATAATCAGACGGGTAAAGCGGTAACTCTTCATGCCGAGTACTGTTCGGTTGGTTTGGATCAATTGAAAATTCTTGAAGAAGAAGGCGTGGATCCAGAAAGAGTAATCGTAGGCCATGCGGATAGTTTTTTGAATTTAAATTACCACGAAGAAATCTATCGCCGGGGTGCTTTCATTCAGTTTGACGGAATTGGTAGAGACCATATTTACCCGGATGGTATGAGGTTAAAAAGCCTTGTAGAATTAATAAAACGAGGTTATGTAGAGAAAATACTTCTTTCCACAGACCGCTGCCGGAGATCTGACTTACGGCTATATGGGGGCAAAGGTTACGATCATTTATTGGTGGAGTTTATTCCAAAGCTAAAAGAGGCTGGAATTACTGAACGGGAAATTGAAATCATGATTGTTGAAAACCCAAAGATTATTCTATCCTAGAAAAATGGGAGGTTTTTTGATGAAAAATTTTGAGTTAAAATTTAATGCCAAAGCAATTCACGCAGGTAGCAAGCCCTGCCCCGCCACAGGAGCCCACATTGGCCCGATTTATCGCTCTTCCACTTTTGTGATGGATAATGTTGAACAGGCAATCAGAATATCCCAGGGAGAAGAGGAGGGGTATTCTTATGGAAGGTTTGGAAACCCAACTGAAACTGAACTTGAAGAAAAAATGGCTGCTTTAGAAAATGGTGAAAATGCTCTTGCTACTGCATCGGGAATGGCTGCGATAACAACTACCCTGATGACTTTTCTGAAGAATGGTGATCACCTGATAGCCGGTGATATTATCTACGGCTGTACTTATGGGTTGATCCGGGATATTTTAACCAAGTATGGAATAGAAGTGACTTTTGTTGATACTTCTGACCTGGAAAATATCAAAAAAGCAATTCAACCCAATACAAAAGTGATATATATTGAAACTCCCTGTAATCCTGTTCTGCGTATAGCTGATATTGGAGGGGCTGCTGAAATTGCTCATAATAATGGTGCAAGCTTGATTGTTGACAGCACCTTTGCAACTCCCTTCCTGCAAAATCCTCTTGATCTGGGGGCTGATGTTGTTGTTCATAGCGCCACTAAATACCTCGGTGGACACGGGGATATTGTAGGGGGGATAATTGTAAGTTCAAAAGAAATTATTTCAAAGATCCGAGATCCTCATTTACAGTTCTTCGGGGGAATTATTTCGCCCGGCGATGCTTTCCTAATAATCAGGGGCTTAAAAACCCTGGGAATAAGGATGAAAGCCCACTGTGAAAGCGCTCAAGCGGTCGCTGAATACCTGGAAGAACACCCAATGGTTGAAAAGGTTTATTACCCCGGCTTACCCTCCCATCCTCAGCACGAACTAGCCAAAAAACAAATGAGAGGTTTTGGCGGAATGATGAGTTTTGATGTTAAGGGTGGTTTTGAAGGTGGAAAGACGGTAATGAATAATGTTAAGTTGATCAGTCTGGCTACAAGCTTGGGATGCATAGATAGCCTTATCCAGCACTCTCCTTCCATGAGTCATTTTACAATGAGTAAGGAAGAAAGAGGAAAGGTAGGGATTATGGAAGGGCAAGTCAGGCTTTCAGTTGGGATTGAAGAAGCAGAAAACATTATTGAAGATCTGGAAAATGCCTTGGAGGAGGTTAAAAAACTAGGAGTATAAAAATACTAACCCTTTCAGCAAAACTTCTTGCTGGAGGGGGCTTTTAAATAGTAAAAAGTGTGGTTCTTGGAGCATTTCAGTTTAAGAGAAAAATCAGCTAAAAAGTTTGAAAATTGGAAAAAATTAAAGGATTAACCCTTTGGATTGGTGAATAAATAAAGATACCTTATTTTGGTAAAGGGGATGGTGGGATGGGAGAAATAAAAAGGAAATCGTTTTTGTGTTTTTTAATTTTGGTTATTTTTTCATTTTCTGGTTGTGGTCTTTTGGAAATAAGTAGATATATACTAACTATTGAGATTAATAATGAAGATGGAGGAAGTGTCCTGATCGACCCTAACCTCCCAGAGTATATAAGGGGGACAAGTGTTAGCCTGGAAGCCCAACCCCAAGAAGGATGGTATTTTAAGGAATGGAAAAAAGATGGAGAGGGGAATGAACACAAAATCCAGGTTGTTATGAATTCTCATAAGATTTTCCTGGCGGAGTTTGATATTGAGCCAGAAGAAATTGGGGAAATTGCCCTGGAGATTTTTTCGGCATTTGAAACTACCCTAACCCATGGAAATGATGAAATAGAGCCTTTTTTAGCAGAAAACATCTTTCATCATACCGATC
>SKTZ01000135.1 GCA_007122335.1 Bacillota bacterium | reverse complement strand
TTTATTCCTCCGGGCCAAACAAATCTTCAAATTCTGACCCTTTCTTTTTCCCGGAGGAAATTTCTTCAGCCTCCTGGAGCAAACTGTCTACCGCGGATTTGATTTTTTTCTCTCTGCTTCAAATTTTTTTATCAATTCTTCCCCGGAATATCCCTGGGAAACAAGTTCTCTCAAAATTTCAATCGAAAATTCATTTTCTTCCAGCTGAATAGGCCTTATTACAATTCCATCATCCTCTAAAAAACACTCTACCTCTTTTCCAAATTTCAATTGCCTAAAAAATTTTTTGGGAATTGTTATTTGACGTTTTGAGGAAACGCTTATTATTTTTCGGTCTTTATGGCCAGCTCTCTTGGTCCTTGCCGGCATTATAGCACCCCCTTCAAAGCTTCTTAAAACCAAAATTTCTTGTTTTCTTTGAAATTATAATAACAAAGAAACCAAGAAATTTTAAGAAACCAGTGAATTATTTTAAGATCTAGTTTTCCTGCAGAATAACGGGATTGCCTTGATTAGAAAATGAAACTCTTGAGTTTATAAGCTGGACCCCTAAAATGAACTTTCCGTCGCTAAAAGCCTTCTAAAATAAAGCCAAACAAGTTGTTGGCCCCCGGAATTCGCAGCTGCAATTTTTCTTTAATAAGTTCAGTTATTACATAAAATAGAGGTTTAAGATCCGATTTTAGGAGCACTTGACTTTTTTATAAAGTAGGAGCCAGTTGTTGATTTTTTTCTTTTCAATCCGGCCTACCTGCAAAATTCAATAAAGCAGAACTTTAATATTAATTTCTTTAATTTAAATATTAATTTTTATGATATTTTCATTGACTAAATTTAATTATAGTGATATAATCAATCTGCAAATTAATTTTTTTAACATTTGGTTTTAATTTTTTTATGAGGAGGGATAGCCTATGCCTACCAGCAAAGAAAAAGCCTCCGCCGGTATTATCCCTTTTATTAATTTAGTCGGAAGGCAAAAAAACTGGCTGCTGCTAGCAGTTTTAGCTACTGCGGTTACTAGCCTTTTGATTTTGGCCTTTAACAATCAATTACGCCAGCTTATCGATACCATGCTGGCTGGGGAAAGTGAAATCCTGCAGAGCACCCTAATTTCTTTTCTGGTTATCGCCCTGAGCATGACGGTTGCTTTTTTCCTGGAAAGATTCTCTGCCGGCTGGCTGGCAGAGAAAACTATCGCCCGGCTCCGCTTACAGCTGGCAAAAAAAATCAACGAAACTTCCGTCAACGAATTACAGAAAAAGCACAGTGGAGAATTTATCTCCCGGATGACCACAGACCTTGAATTGATTCGGGAATACCTTAATCAACACCTGACCAATAGTATTTTTGTCCCCATGATGGCTCTGCTGGCCCTTGTGTACATATTTTTAATAAGCCCCTCCCTAACCCTGGTAAGTGTTGCCGCCATTCCCATCCTCGGCTATATAAGTGGCCGGCTGGGGATGGCCATGAACCGGGAGAGCAAAAATTTCCAGGAACAACTGGGTGCGGTTAACACCCTGGCCCAGGACAGCCTTTCTGGCATTGAAGTCAATAGAGCTTTTGGCCTGGAAAAAACAATGTTAGAAAAATTTTCCCAACAGGTAGATAAAGCCCGTATTCGGGGCATTACCCTCGGCCGCAAGAAAAGCTTTTTAACTGCTGTGGCCATCCTGGCCAATATAACTCCTTTTCTTATCTGTATAGTCTATGGGGGATTTTTGATAATCAATAATCAAATCACCGTCGGGGCTTTTTTGGCCTTTGTTAACCTCCTTAACTTCCTGGCCAATCCCATGGAACAGATCCCCCAGCTCCTGGGGCACACCCAGACTACGCTGGCCGCAGTTAAACGTGTTGATGAAGTGCTTTCTCTTCCCTCCGAACCTTCCGGCTCAAACACCTTCGCTGACAATGCCCAGTCATTCCTTAATTTTGAGGACGTCACCTTTGGGTATGAGGAAGAACCTATTCTTTCTGACCTAAACTTTTCCGTAAACCAGGGTGAAAAAATAGCCCTGGTTGGACCAAGCGGGGCGGGTAAAACTACTATTCTCAAACTAATCGCCGGCTTTTATAAGCCCCAAAAAGGCACCGTCCGGATCCTGGGGCATCCCCTGGATAGCTGGGATTTAAAAAATCTCCGGGAAAACCTGGCTGTAGTAACCCAGGAACCATACCTTTTCCCCGGCAGTATAGCCGATAATATCGGTTACGGGAAACCTGGAGCCACCCAAAAAGAAATTGTGCAGGCGGCCCAAACCGCCAACGCCCACCATTTTATTTCTCAGCTTCC
The DNA here is from genome assembly GCA_007122335.1 of Bacillota bacterium. Taxonomy (GTDB): domain Bacteria; phylum Bacillota; class Halanaerobiia; order B1SED10-174; family B1SED10-174; genus T1SED10-26. The sequence continues at coordinate 1,031 of SKTZ01000135.1, read as the reverse complement.
AAAGGGTTATGATACTCCAGTAGGAGAACTGGGATCCCGTTTTTCCGGGGGCCAGAAACAACGCATCACAATGGCCCGGGCTCTTCTCCGGGAGGCAGCTCTTTTGCTTTTAGATGAACCGACTTCTTCCCTGGATGGAGAATCTGAAACTAAAGTTCAAAAGGCCCTCGAACAGGTCACCCATAACCGCACCTCCATCATAATTGCCCACCGTCTTTCTACCATTCAAAACGCCGACCGAATCCTCGTCATATCCGGAGGAAAAGTCACTGAAAGCGGTACGCACCATGACCTTTTGCAACGGAAAGGCCCCTATTACCATCTTTACCAGACCCAGTTCCGGGCAGAAGAAAAAACCCAGGCGGGTTAAAACCCATCCAAGGAGGATCTGTCTATGAAAACAAAAGTATTTTTTCGGGTAATGGGGATGGTCCATCCCCGCCCCCTTTATTACACCGGCCTCCTCGGCCGAAGCCTTGCTTCTCTGTTACGCAATCTGGCAGTAGCCCTTTGGTCAAGGACCAGTATTGATGCCGCTCTTGCCGGTGATGGCGAAACGTTAATTCGAGCAACAATCCTGGGTTTTCTGGCAATGGCTTTTATGGCACTCTATTATTCTGCTACCAATTACCTTTTCGAGAAGGGAATCCAGAATACAACCGCCAGTCTTCGCCAGAAGGTTTTCAACTCGGCCCAGACCCTCCCCTACCATTACCATCAAGAACACCATAGCGGGGACCTGATCTCCCGGTCTACCAATGACATTAAGGCAACAGAAGGAGCTTACGGGCCCAATCTACTCCGGCTTTTGGAAGCAATCTTAGGCGGGGTTCTCGCTCTGGCAATCATTTTATTAATAAACTGGCAGCTTGCTCTTTTTGTAACGTTATTTACCGTGGTCTTAACTTTAATTAATTTCCCCTTCGCCCGCCTGGTCCGCCGCAGCAGCCGGGAAGTTCAAAAGGGTCTCGGACGGCTTACCGAGCAGCTTAGCGACATGCTGGCAGGACTATTCATTATCCGGGTTTTTA
>SKTZ01000071.1 GCA_007122335.1 Bacillota bacterium | reverse complement strand
TCTGGTGGTAGGCAGTGCTTTTTTTCTTTTTGGTGGGAGTTACGTTTTCATCTGGCCCCTGCTGGTTGGGTTAATTTATTATCTCTTACCAGAGAAGATAGAATCCTTTTTTCCGCTTGGTTTGCTCGCAGCAATGGCCCATGTTTTTTTCCTGGTTCCCCTGATTATTATCCTCTACCGGGCTTTAACCATGGAAATACCAGAAGCTGCCACTGTCCTGGTTATTCTCCTTGTTGGGTTATTGGTTCCCGCTTTAAAAGGTGTTTTTTCTAATCTGGGCTGGTGGTTTCCTGGAACTGCTTTAATTGTGGGTTTAATATTCCTGCTTTCTGGCTTTGCTCCCTACGATCATGAATACCCCCGGCGAAACACCCTGATTTACCACATTGATGCGGATCAAGACCAGGCGGAATGGGTAACCCTGGATAATGAAATGGATCGGTGGCTTGAAGATTATTTTGGGGCAAACCCCTTGAAAAAAGAGGTCCGTGCGATTTCACCATTTTTCCCTGTTAAATATTTTCAGGACCATGCTCCTGTTCTGGATCTACAAGCTCCAGAGTTGGAGATAATGGAGGAAACTTTTCTCGGGGGAAACCGCCTATTACGGTTCCGGGTTTATTCCCCTCGTAATGCATCTGTCATAAATATTTACTTAGAGCACGGAACCAGGATTATTTCTTCTCAGATTGGTGGGAAAATGGTAACAAGGGAATTTTCGCCCGAGTGGTACTGGGGGCTGCGATTTTTTGGGCTTCCGCCAGAAGGCCTGGAGTTAGAACTTGTAATACCAGCAGAACAAGAATTTGAATTATTGCTTGTAGATCAGTCTTTTGGGTTGGAAGGATTGGAGACAATAGGTTGGAAATCCAGGCCAGAAAACATGATGGCGGACCCCAATTTTTACCGCCAGACTGATTCCATTTTTATTTCCCGTAGTTTCAAATTTTAGGGGGTTAGGTGATGCATTGGGCTTTGGAGTTTTACAAAAAACAAAATGAATGGATCGGTGTCTTCCGGGGAGAACCGGGTGAGTTGGAAAGAGGGAAGGTAAAAAAGATAAGAGAAAAAGCGGGAGAACCTCCCCTGGAAGTTCTTGAATTGGGCTCCGGAGGAGGCCAGTTCGCCATTAGCTGTGCAGAGGAAGGTTACAGGGTTTTGGCTATAGAACTTGTGCCTCAGTTGACTGATCATATCCGGGAACTGGGAAAACACCTGGAGCCGGATCAATTACAGGTGATTAATGGAGATTTTTACGAAGTAGAAATTGAAAACAGGTTTAATGTAATCTGTTACTGGGATGGTTTCGGGATAGGAGAAGATAGTGATCAGAGGATTTTGCTGAAGAAAATAACTTCATGGTTAAAACCAGATGGCCTTGTTTTTTTGGATATTTACGCGCCCTGGTTTTGGGCCAGGGAGGCAGGGCCAAAAAAGGATTTTGGAAATTTCATAAGGCAAACTGATTTTGATTTCAAAAACTGCCGTTTTTTAGATTCTATCTGGCCCAAAAACAATAAAGAGGAAACGATAACACAATCACTGCGTTGCTATACTCCTTCTGATTTGGAATTGCTTTTAGAGGGAACAGGGCTGGAAATCCAGGAGATAGATGAAGTGGCAGGACTTGATGGAGGAACCGGAGAATACAGTAATCGGGTAAAATTTGAAGATGCCATGATGTATACTGTTACCCTAAAGCAGAAGTAGATTTCATTTGGGAGTAAATTATAGAGGTTAAAAGTCTTTGTAAATTTTAATAACGCGGGAGCTGCAAAGATGGATAATATTAAGCAATTTTTCCCCAGAATACTGCCGGTTTTTGGTTTGAATATGAATATGGGATTTTTGCTGGGAGGGTTTGTGGCCCTTTTGCCTTTTTTACGGGAAGATTTTGGTCTAACAAGGGCGGAAGTGGGCCTTTTTACCACCTCTCTTTTTGGGGCTTCGCTTTTTACAGCCATTTTCGCGGGGAATCTAATTGACCGAATCGGGGTTCAGAAAAGCCTTTTCATCGGTGGAATTATGATGGGAATTTCAGCAGGGCTTTTTGGTTTTTCTCCTTTCTATAGCCTGGTTTTATTTTTTGCTCTTTTTGTTGGGCTGGGTGAATGCATTCTTACCCCGGCTGGAAATAAAGCGATAATGGATAGGGCAGGTGGAAAGATTAATAACACTATCCTGGGTTTATTTCGTTCAGGCCCGGGCTTTGGTGCCCTGATCGGGGCTTCTCTTCTTCCCGCCCTTGCAACTCAATTTGGCTGGCGCCCTGTAAGTTTGGTCGGTCCCATAATTTTCGTTGGCCTTAGCCTCTACATTTTTTTCCGGGGTGATTTTAAAACTGATCAGGAGGAGAAAAAAGGAAGGCCTTCTTTAAAAGGAGAACTGAAAATTTTCCTTGGTGATTCTCACTGCAGGTTTGCTGTCCTACTGGGTTTTTCTTTTGCAGTAGTTTTATCTGTGGTTGTTACCTATCTTCCCCTCTGGCTGCACGAGGGACCGGGCTTGTCTTTAACCCTCGCGGGGATTGGACTAGGGGTTTCCAGGTTGGGGGGTGTTCTGGGCAGGCCTTTCTGGGGCTATTTAGCAGATCTCAAGGGGAATCAGGAGAAAATTCTGCTCTGGGAAGGAGGGGCGGTTGCTCTAATAGTTTTGATATTTAGCTTTTTCGGAAGCAACCTTGCCCTGTGGATGCTCATGTTGTTAGCCTTTAGTATTGGTTTTGCCGGTATGGGTTTTGAAGGGGTTTATTTTGGTTTCCTGGGAAAAATTGTTGGAATAGAGAGAACGGGAACTATGACGGGGCTTGCTTTAACTTTTTTCCGACTTGCGGTTATGACCTTGCCACCCCTTTTTGGTTTTTTAGCAGATAAGACATCTTCTTACTCTATTTCCTGGTTATTGGTATCCGTTTTTCCCGTAATTTCAATTATTTATTATTTCCTGGAAGTTAAAGGCAAAAAAACTCTGGCCTGCAATAACGCCCCCGGGTAAGTATAAGATTAAAGGAAAGTAGAAACTAAATTAGTTTTGTTAATTAAAAGACATAAGGAGCTGGGATAGTGAGTTGGAAGAAAGGTTTGCGGTCATCTTTTTTTTATGGTTGGGTTATGGTTTTCATGGGAGGTCTGGGGGTTTTCTTTTCCGGGCCCGGCCAAACCTATAGCGTTTCCGTTTTTATTGATTCCTATATTGCTGAATTTGGCTGGAGCCGTTCTTTTGTTTCAGCCCTTTATTCCGGGGGGACGGTTGCAGCGGGATTTTTGCTTTTTTATATTGGGAGGTTAATTGATAGATTTGGGCACCGGAAAATGATGCCCCTGATTGCTGGTATTCTCAGTCTGGCCTGTGTCTGGATGAGTATTGTTATCCATCCCCTGATGTTATTCTTCGGGTTTTTCTTGATCCGTCTTTTTGGTCAGGGCTCAATGACACTGGTTTCCACGACTTTAATCCCGCAATGGTTTGAAAAAAAGAGGGGAAGAGCCCTGAGTTTTTCTGTCCTGGGTGGAGTTGCTAGTTCCGCCCTTTTACCTCCTTTGAATTCCTGGATAATATATAATTACGATTGGCGCTTGGGCTGGCAGTTCTGGGCTGTGCTTTTGCTGGTGGTTATGGTTCCGCTGGCCATTGTGCTTGTTAGAAATCGGCCGGAAGATATCGGACAGTTAACTGATGGTGAACCTCACCCGAAGAAAGGGGAGGAGCAACCTGGAAATAATGACGATAAATCGATTACCCTGGAAAGGGCAAAAAAAGGTCTGACTTTCTGGCTTTTGCTTTTCTGTGTTTTTGTTCCGGCAATGGTAAATACAGGTCTTACCTTCCACCACGTATCCATAATGGATCAACAGGGTATTGATCCCCTGTTTGCGGCTACTATTCTTGGATTGCAGGCAGTTTTTGCTCTTCCTTTTAATTTTTTAGCCGGTTTTTTACTTGATCGTTATCCTCCCCGGTATATATTCATGGGGACCTTTTTAGGCCAGGTGGTTTCAATGGTCTGGATTGCTTTAATTGTAGGCCCGGGAACTGCAATCTTTTATGGTATTCTAAGAGGGATTGTGCAGGGTTTTGAGCGAATGGCAATTAATGTAATCTGGCCTGCCTATTATGGCAGAACTTTTCTGGGCAGTATCCAGGGTGCGGCAATGACCATGATGGTTATCGGTTCAGCCTTTGGTCCCCTGCCTTTTGGGATCTGGTATGATTTCTTTGGAAATTACGGGGGAGTAATTATTCTAATGATGGTTTTTTCTATTCTCGCAGCAATTGCTGCTTATTTAGCCCGCCCCCCTGTTAAGGAGGAGCATTAATGAAAAAGTCTTATTTCCGCTTTTACGGGCAGTTAAATGATTTTTTGCCTCTGGAAAAAAGACAGAAAACCATTCCCTACAGCTACTGGGGTAACCCTACCATTCAGGATGCCTGTGCTGCTCAGGGAGTTCCCCATCCGGAAATATTCTTTGTTTTAAAAGGCAGCGACCTGGTAAATTTAAAAGATAATTTAAAGGGAGAAGAGAGAATTTCCGTTTATCCCCGCTGGACGAATTTAGAATTACCTGGAAAATGGGAGCAGCACCCGCAGTTTCCTGCCAACCCGGCCTTTTTGGCGGCTGATCATTTGGGCAAACTGGTCCGTTTAATGAGAGTTTTGGGCTTAGATGTGGTTTTTAAAGGTGAAGCGGAAGAGGCGGACCGGATTGTCCTCACCCGGAAACTTTCTGACTTGAAAACAAGCAGGGTTTCCCAGGGTTATATGCCCCGCAGTGATGACCCCTACTTTCAATTAGAAGAGGTCCTGGATTATTTCAATCTTAGAGAAAAAATAAAACCCCTGAGCCGCTGCCCTGGTTGCAATACAATATTAAAAACGGTAAACCCGGAAGAAATCTGGGATCGCCTGGAGCCCAAAACAAAAAAATATTACCGGAAATTCAAACTCTGCCCTGGTTGTAACAAAATTTACTGGAGGGGTTCTCATTTTAGACGTTTACAAAACAAACTGGGCAACCTTGTACCCGGCGAGGAAGAGGATTAAGCTTTGGAAGAGAGCAATTTAAAAGGTCAGTTTCCCGGCGGAAATTTCAATTGGCAAACTATTAACCTCCTGAAAAAGGGTTTTTTTGCAAAGAGAATAAAATTTTCTTAATTTTAGCTACCTTGAATATTTACTTGTCTTAAACAGAAGGTTTTGTCCAAGTATATTCAACCGGAGAGAATTGAAAATCCCATCAGGCCTTTGTTTCTATGGAATGAAAGGTTATTTTAAAATCCGGATTGCAATTTTTTCCTGGCGGGAGAAAATCCCATAAAAAGGTAAAAAAACCTTGATTATTTTTAATTCAATTACCTGAGCCCCTGTGAAAAGGGAGTTGGGAGAGACCCGAAAGATTATATTCAATCAAAGGAATAAAAATACTCAAACTAGAGCGACCGCCTTTGAAAATAAGAGAATTAGGGAGTATTTTCGCCCTAAATGTAAATATAATTCAGTTAATCGCATACCCCTTTGAGCATGCTTAAAGGGGTTCTCTTTATCGTACTACAGGAGATTTGCTCCTTCCGGGTTTGTTAGATATAATTAAAAAGCCAGCAAACGGGGAACCTTTTGGTAGGTTTCCGAAAAAAATAAAAAATTGCTGGTTAATTTTATGACATGTTGGTTTGGGATAAGCGTGTTATCAAACTAGGAAAGGGAGATGACATTTGCGTAAAATAATTGGATTTGTGCTGGTATTGTTTTTGGGATTAGGAATTGGAACTGGAGCTGTCCAGGGCGGCATCCCTGACGAAGAAATCAGTTTTGCCATGAGTGGAGCCTATCCACCCTTTAATTACGTTGAAGTAACCGGGGAAGTGGTAGGTTTTGATGTCGATATTGCTAAAGAAATTGCTCGCAGAATGGATCTTGCCCCCGTAATTGTTACCACGGCTTGGGATACCATCATCGGGGGGCTGCAGGCCAAGAGATATGATGCAATTCTGGGAAGTATGGCCATAACTGAGGAACGTTCCAAGCAGGTTAACTTTAGCGATCCTTATTATCTATCTGGTGCACAGCTTCTGGTCCAGGAAGGTTCTGGAATAGAATCTCCTGAAGACCTGGAAGATGCTCGCATTGCAGTTGTTGTGGGCACCACTTTTGAAGAGGAAGCCCGCCAGATGCCAGGTGTAACTGACGTTGTTCTTTATGAAGCAGAAGAACAGACCCTGCAGGATCTGCAGCTGGGTCGGGTAGATGGAGTAATTACCGACCGTCTGATCGGACTTTACATGACAGAGGAAATGGAACTTGATTTCGAACTTGCCGGGGACCTTCTTTATGAGGAAACAATCGCCGTTGCTATCCATAAAGATCACCCCGAGTTACTTCAGGCAATCAATACAGCCCTTGCCGAAATGAAAGAAGACGGAACATACCTGGAAATAAGCGAAAAATGGTTTGGCAGGGATATTTCCCAATAGTAAAATAGATAAATAAAGGGCCGGGCCCTTACCCGGCCATTTTTTTTGGAATTCTTTATAAAGGAGGTAGCCATGGCAGTATTAGAATTTATCAAAACGTATTCTCCTTTGTTTTTACCGGCGATTTGGATAACCATTCAAATTACCGTGCTTTCAATTTTACTGGGGATTGTTATTGGCCTGGTAACTGCTCTGGCCAAGCTAACCCGGGTAAAACTGCTTAATCGGATCGCAGATTTATATATTACCGTTATCAGGGGAACTCCGCTTATTGTCCAGCTTTCTTTCATTTACTTTGCCCTGCCGGGAATTGGAATTGAATTGAGTGCCTTTGTAGCCGGAAGTATTGGTCTTGGAATTCACAATGGCGCTTATATCGCCGAGATTTTCCGGGGTGGTATTCAATCTATCAGTACCGGACAAACGGAAGCTGCTCGTTCACTGGGGATGACCCAGAGCCAGACCATGAGAAGGATTATCCTTCCCCAGGCCCTGCGCCGGGTAATCCCTCCATTGGGCAATCAATTTATTATCGCTCTCAAGGATTCGTCACTTGCCGGACTGATAACTGTTAACGAGATTTATATGACCTCCCGCCGCTTGGGTGCTTCCACATACCAGCAGATGGAGTTTTACATGCTTGCAGGTGCCTTTTATTTAATCCTGGTGACCCTGTTTTCGGTTGTTGTCCAGAAGATTGAAAAGACCCTGGAAACATCTAAACGGCAGAGCAGTGAAATTCTTTAAAAGCCAAGGAGGTTGCAATGAGCCAACCAATTGTGAAATTAAAAAATTTAAATAAGTGGTTTGGAGACCTTCACGTTCTCAGGGATATTTCTCTGGAAGTTGACCCTTCGGAGGTGGTTGTTTTCATCGGAGCCTCCGGTTCTGGGAAAAGCACTCTTTTACGATGTATTAACTTCCTGGAAGAAGCCCAGAAAGGCGAAATCTGGATAAATGGAAAAGAGATCAATCCTTACAGGGAGAACCTGAACAAGGTCCGGAAAAAAATCGGAATGGTATTTCAGCATTTCAACCTTTTTCCCCACATGACAGTAATGCAAAATGTTATTGAAGGTCCCGTTCAGGTTACAGGTACTCCAAGAAAAACAGCCCGGGAAGAAGGAATGGAGCTTTTGGAGCAGGTGGGGCTTGAGGATAAAGCCGATGAATATCCGGAAATGCTTTCCGGTGGACAGAAGCAGCGGGTTGCAATAGCCCGGGCCCTGGCAATGAAACCAGAGTTAATGCTTTTTGATGAACCTACTTCTGCTCTGGACCCCGAGCTTGTAGGGGAAGTTTTAAATGTTATGAAAGACCTGGCCAAAAAGGGAATGACCATGGCAGTTGTAACCCATGAAATGGGTTTTGCCAGGGAAGTTGCTGAAAGAGTATTTTATATGGATGAAGGTAAAATCATTGAGACTGGAACTCCAGGAGCAATCTTCGATTCTCCCCAGCATCCTCGAACCAAACAGTTTTTAAGCCAGATATTATAAAATGAAAAAAGAGAAGAAAAAAACTACCCTTCCCAGGAAAGAGGGGTAGTTTTTTCTTTGGTTTATTTTTTATGGAAGCGGTTTCTTTCGACCAAAAGGTCAATTTCTCCGGGATATTTTTCCCAAAACTCTACCATTGTTTTTTGACCTATCCCAGAGTAGATATAAAAGTGGTTTTCCTCCAGGTTTTCGGTTTTGGGTATCAGGGGATAGCTTTCCTGCTGTCCTTCCAGGAATAATAAGCCGTTTTTTTTGACAACAGAAACTTCAGTTATTCCTTTATAAGACTCGTATTTACCCGTAAACCTTTCCATTTTTTCCTCTGCTTTTATGGGAGGGAATTCCTCCATTTTGTGGCCGATAAATTCAAGTAAAGCTGCTTGAAGTGTTGATGCCGGGAGCCCTCCCACATTTGCTGCAGCTGCAATTCCAACTTTTTTACCAGGGAGGAAGGCCAGGAATGCACTGGAAACTCCTGTTGATCCGCCATGGCTGATCAGTTTTTGTCCGAAAAAATCTTTTTCTATATTCCAGCCATATCCGTAACCCGTTCGACCAAACGGGGAAAGGGAGTTTCTGGAATCTTCTGTTTCACAGTGGATTTCAAACATTTCCTCCATTCTTTTGGGTTCGAGGAGTTCTTGCCCCAGAGATGTTTTCCTCTTCATTTGAAAAATTAAGTAATTGGCCATTTCGCGGGCCGAACTGAGCAAACCCCCTGGCCCGTGAATAAACAGGTGAAAAGGATGTTCGGAAGGTTTTGATAACTTTTTTCCTTCTTTGGTTTCCTGCAGGTAAGGGGTCATAATATCTTGATCCCCGGAGAATTTTTTCTGGGAAAAAGTAGAGCGGTTCATCTGCAGGGGTTTTAGAATTTCTTCTTCGATATAATCAGCAAATGGTTTGCCGCTAACCCTGGCCACAATTTCTCCGAGGAGGGTGTAGCCAGAATTGAGATAAAACATTCTCTCTCCGGGTTCGGCAGCAATTTCTTCTCCTGCACCGTTAACATGCTGGATGAGATCTTCAACACTGCTGATGGGGATGTATTTTTCGGGGCCCCCCAGAAAACGGAAAATCACCTGTTCCGCTACACCAAGGTTGGGAAGTCCCGAAGACATGGACATTAAGTGATGAACCGTTATTAGTTTTTGTCCCTGGTCGACAGTAAGGGGCAGATATTTGCTTACCGGGTCCTGAAGGTCCAATAAATTTCTTTCCGCTAACTGCAGGATAGCCAGGGAAGTCAGGGATTTGGTACAGGATCCCACGCCAAAAAGGGTATCCGGAGTTACTGGAAGGTTTTTTTGAAGATTCCTGGCTCCAAAGCCCCTTGTGTAGATCAAATCACCTTCTCTTACAATCGCCACGCTCATTCCAGGAATACTTTCCCTGGCCATTTTTTCCGATAAAATCTTGCCGAATTTTTCTTTAAAAGAACCTGAAATTTTTTCCATCCAGCATGTCCCCCTTGCAAATTAAAAGTTTATATTTTTCTATTTCCCTCATTTAATATTTCTTCCTGCTTTTGCAAATTTATATTTTCCCGGTTTTAATAGTTTTTAAAAAGGGTTTTACTGCTCCCCAAGATCTGCTTAAACTTGACAGCGGAAGGTAATTTTAATATCATTAAACTGTAAATGCAAACCATTTGCAAGAGGAAGAGGAGGAGTGATATGAAATCAAGGGTAAGTTTTTTAATAATTTTTTTGTTAATTGGGTTTGTTTCTCTCCCGGCCCTGGCCCGACCGGTTGTCTATGTAAGCGTTTTCCCTTTATTTGATTTAGTAGAATTGATCGGAGGAGAAAATGTCGAAGTAAAACAACTTGTCCCACACGGTGCTGATGCACATGGTTATGAACCATCTCCCAGGAGACTGGCTGATTTGGAAGGAGCAGAAATTTTCTTTTATATTGGGCTGGGGATGGAACCCTGGGCGGAGAAAGCAGTTTCCAACCTTGAGGAAGCTGGAGTTAAGACGGTTAAGGTGAGTGATGTAGCTAGGTTACGTAAATTAGGTGAAGATCCTGAACATGACCACGATCATGGCCACAGTCACGATCACGACCATGGGCCATACGATCCCCATATCTGGCTGGATTTTGATAACATGATAAAAATTGGTGAACTGGTTAGAGATAAGCTGGCCGAAAACTGGCCAGAAAATAGCAGCAACTTCGCTCAAAATTTTGCTGAATATGAAGAAAAGATTATTCAATTAGATGATGAATATAGGAAGGCTCTGGAACAGAGATACAGTGACTATATTCTTACCTCCCACGCTGCTTTTGGGTACCTTGCCTCAAGGTTTGGTTTGAAAGAAATTTCCGTTTCCGGGATTTCTCCGCACGCGGAACCTTCGCCCCATGCCCTTGCTCGCCTGGTCAGAGAAGTTGAGGAACATGGAATAAAATTCATTTTTCTGGAAACCCTTGCTGCTCCAAGGACCGCCAATGTGTTGGCTGAAGAGGCAAATCTGGAAATTTCAACTCTTAACCCGATTGAGGGTTTAACCCTTGAGGAAAAAGAAAGAGGAGAGGATTATTTTTCCCTGATGGAAAAAAATCTGGAGAGTCTTAAGAAAGCTCTGGTGGATGAAAATGGATAAAATTATCGAAATTAGTGATTTGTTTTTCGCCTATGAAAACAATTGGGTGCTCAAAGAAATTAACCTGGAAGTGAAAAATGGTGAATTTGTGGCTTTTTTGGGTCCCAACGGGTCCGGGAAAAGCACCTTATTCAAGCTCATCCTGGGATTTTTAAAACCCCAGAAAGGGAAAATTAAAATTTTCGGGCAACCTGCCGAAAAATTTTCTGCCCGGGGCCGGGTCGGTTATATCTCCCAGAATGTCCGTGAATTTAACCAGAGCTTCCCCGCTACCGCTGGAGAAATAGTTGGAGCCAACCTATATCAGGAGATGGGGATGTTTAAGCTATTAACACCCGCTTTAAAGGCCCGAATAAAAAAAGCTTTGCAACTGGTTGATATGGAAGACTTAAAAAACAAACCCATTGGGAAATTATCGGGAGGTCAGCAACAGAGAGTATTCATTGCCCGAACCCTGGTAACCGAGCCCGACTTAATCCTGCTTGATGAACCCCTTGTTGGGGTGGACCAGGAAGCCCAGAACGATTTCTACAAGGTAATTAACCAGTTGCACAGGGAGCTGGGAATAACGATAATAATGATTTCCCACGACCTCCATGTAATCAGCAACCAGGTTAACAGGATTGTGTGTTTTGGTGGGGGCAGGATTTTCCCCCACTGTGCCAGTGAGTTTGACTACAATGATTATATTCGCCAGGCCCGGAAAGAAGATAAGCTTTTAATCCCCAGCCACCATCATGAGGAGTGAGGGAAATGCCGGAAATATTTAGTTATTCATTTATGCAAAGGGGTTTTCTGGTCGGAAATGTAATCGGGCTGGTGGTTCCCCTGATCGGAGTTTTTTTGAATTTAAAAAGGCTTTCCTTGATTGGCCACACTCTCTCCCATGTGGCTCTTGCAGGAGTTGCCCTGGGTATTTTTCTGGGGATTTATCCTGTTCCAATTGCTATTGTGGTGGCTGTCTGTGCGGCGATAGGTATTGAAAAGCTCCGCCATTCAGGTTACCGGGGTTATGCTGAATTATCCCTGGCAATTATACTGGCCAGCGGGTTGGGTATGGCCACAATCTTGATTAGCCTTTCTGATAGTAATGTTGCTATTTACAGCTATTTATTTGGTAGCATTTCTCTTGTAACGAGGCAGGACTTGCTGGTAATTATTCCCCTGGGGGCAATAATTGCTTTGGGGGTAGGGGTTTTTTATTACGGTTTTTTCTTTGTTGCCTTTAACGAAGAAGAAGCGAAATTATCAGGGGTACCAGTAAAATTATTCAACACAATTTTTATGATAATGGTGGCAATTGTAGTGGCCCTTTCCATGAGAATAATAGGAGGGCTTTTGATTTCTTCGCTGATTGTCCTTCCTGTTGCTGCTGCCCTGCAGATTGCCAGGAGCTTCAAAGAAACCGTTTTTTTTAGCATGTTGTTTGGAGTTGTTTCTGTAAACGCTGGTTTGATTTTGTCTTTTTACTGGGATCTTGCTCCGGGAGGAACTATTATACTGGGAAGTGTTTGCATCCTTTTACTAACGTTTCTGATAAAAGGGGTTAAAAAAGCCCTGGAGCGCAAAGAACTTGGTCTTAAGGAAAAGAGGTTGGAAAATGGTTAGGGAAAAGTGTGAGTTCTGGGAGAAAAAACTGCGAGAGTGTGGTCTCCGCCTGACCCGTCAGCGAAAAGAAATACTAAGGGTTTTAATTAAAACCAATGGCCCGCTGAATGCCCGGGAAATTTTTAGTGAATTAACCTCCAGTGAAGATTTTCTTGAATTATCAACGGTATATCGTAACCTTCAAGCTTTCAGTAAGCGGGGTTTAATCCGGGAAATTGATCTGGGAACAGGGGAGAAGTATTTTGAATTAAATACAGGCGACCACCACCACCATTTGATCTGTATGGGTTGTGGAGAAGTATTACCTCTGGGCTGCCCCCTGCGTCACTTAGAAAAAGATTTAAGCAGAGAAACAAACTATAGTATTATCGATCATCGGCTTAATGTTTATGGGGTTTGTCCGACCTGTCAGGAGAAATAAAAAAACAATTGAATTTAAAGGATTCTCAGAGAAAGGCAGGAAATAAAATGGGGGAGGAAAAAGCATGAAAATTTTAGTAATAATCCAAGGGGCCCCTTACGGAAGCGATAGGACATATAACGGTTTGAGGACGGCGATGGCTCTGCAGCGCGGGAAAAGGGATATAGAACTTTTTTTGTTCCTGTTTGCAGATGCTGTAACCGCCCTGCTGGTTAATCAAAAAACAACCCAGGGCTTTTATAATATTGAACGGATGTTGAAATCAATAATAAAAAAAGGCGCCAGGGTTAGTTATTGCGGTACATGTGCCCAGTTCAGGGGTCTGGAAAACCTGGATTTAATTGAGGGAGCGGAAAAAGGAGGAATGGATTTGCTTGCCGATTGGATTGAAGAAGCAGATAAGGTTATAAGTTTTTAGTTCAAAAAGGGGAGGTTTGAATATGAAGGATATAGCCCTCGTAACAGATAGCACTGCTGATTTACCCCAGGATTTTGCCCGAGAACATAATATAAAAATTGTTCCCCTGCGGGTAATTTTCCCTGACGGGGAATATCGAGATGGCGAAGATATTAAACCAGCAGAATTCTACAAGCGTTTGCGTTCTTCCGATACCCTGCCTAAATCATCACAACCACCTCCCGAGGATTTTATCCGTGTTTACCAGGAGTTATTAAAAGATTATCGTAAAATTATCTCTATCCACTTATCTTCAAGTTTGAGCGGGACCATAAATGCTGCACAGTTGGCCCGAGAGAAAGTGGAAGGTGCAATCCATATTTTTGATTCTTATACAGTTAGCCTGGGCATTGGGCTTCAGATCAGGGAAGCGGTAAATGCTATCAAAAAGGGATATTCTTCTGACCAGGTTTTGGAACATCTCCAGAGTGTCCGGGATAACAGTGCAACATATTTTACCCTGGACAGTTTAAAATACCTGTATCTGGGGGGCAGGATAAGTAAAGCCAAAAGTCTGATGGGTTCCATATTAAAAGTTAAACCCATTCTCCAGTTAGTCCCAGAGGGAGTGGCACCTGCAGGCCGGGCCCGTAACAAACCCCAGGTAATCAGGGAAGTGGTGAGAAAATTCCAGGATTATTCTCAGGGACGAGAACCCGGGGGTCTGGCCATTGCTCAGGGGGATGCCCAGGAAATGGGAAAGAAAATGCAGCAGGCTTTAGAACAGGCTTTCGAAATTGAGGCCTCTTTCTTTGGAGATATTGGACCAACCCTTGGAGTCCATTCCGGTCCAGGAGTTGTCGGAGTCTGCATGTATTTCAAATAAGGCCACTGTTTAGGTTTGGAGGCGGATAAGTTTTGGTGGGTTATAAATTTTACTGTTTAAAGCTAAATCTGTTTTCAGGACAGGAGATAACAGTGGGTAAAAAAGGGCGGGAATATTTCCCGCCTGGATTTTATTTTTATGTGGGTAGGGCCCAAAAAGGGATCCGGTCCAGAGTAGCCCGCCATTTAAGTTCTCACAAGAAAAAAAGGTGGCACATTGATTATCTTTCCAGCAGGGCTTTTCCTGTTTCCCTCCGTTTATATCCCGAAAATATGGGTTCAGAATGCCAAATCGCAGAAATTCTTGCCGCCGAGGGAGGAGAGGTCATAATGCCGGGTTTTGGTTCTTCAGATTGCAATTGTCCTTCCCATTTATATTATTTTCCCGGATCCCATCCTCTACCCGGTAAAGAATAAAAAATCACCTGCCCACTGGGCAGGTGATTTTTAAACTATCAGGGGAAAAGATCAATTCCCAGGTTGACTCCCAGGCGGAATGAAGGCCGGATGTCTCCCGTAGTGGGAATGATCATGTCAACAATTGCTTCCACGGGGAAACTCAACCTTGACATTGAACGGACCTGAACCCCGGCAGTAAAGCGGAAAACAAAACCCTGGGTTTCGCTTTCACCCAGAGGAGTGGCGTACCCCACCCCTGTCCCGATGTAACCGGTTGAGGATCTCTGGATACCATTTAGGGCGAAAAGGATCTCATCATTGGGGTCAAAATCAAGGTCGAAGGTCATTAATCCACTGGTTAATAGAGAGCTGAAAAAGGAGCCGATGAAGGCCAGGGGGTTTGTGGGATCAGTTGCTGCAGCGGGGGCGGGTGTGGCCGGGAGATCTTGTTTCTGCAAACTCTGGTCAAAGGATGGAGTGAATCTGAATCCCATCCGAATGGGAAAACTATCAGTTCCGGAGCGGTCGGTGAGTAAGGTTCCCAGCCGGATCCCAAAGGCGGGAGGAACTACAACTACGGTCATGGTTGCAGGGGGGCCAGAACGAGCAGTCCGGCTGATTCCCCGCACGCTGACAGTAGTGGTCCCGGGCTGCAGGCCCTTGATTCTGCCTCCTTCATCAACAAAAACCTTAGATTCGTCACCTGAAATATATAAAAACGTGGGGTCTGTTAGGGGGCGTCCCAGACTGTCCAGGGCGATGGCCGAAATTTGATGGGATGAACCGAGGTTAATCCGAAGCAGACTGGGGATAACATAAACCTGGTCTATGGGGCTTTCAATAACTGGAATTTCTGGTGGGAATAGCTTTGTAAGTAGAGGGTCGATTTGAGCAGGCACATCTGTTGTTCGGGGGGCAGTTGTCATTGCTGAACCAAGGATACGAGGTTTGTCTCGAAAATAATCATATCGCTGCAGACCAATAATTACAAGGTTTTGCATGGGGGCAATAGAACCGATAATTACCTGGTCAAAACCATATTCTGTAAGTAAAATTCGAGCCTGCTCAAAGGGAGGCATATCAACCGGAAATGGAATTACCTCAATGGTTTCTTTAAGATACATATGGTCATATACTTCGAAATTACCGAATTGGACTAACCTGGAAGCAACTCCCAGGGGCATTGAACGAGAAAGGGTTATTATTTCTGCGTTTCCAAGGGAAAGGGGATCTAATAGGTTTCCTTGTTCATCAAGAATAGAAAAATTCAGGACAGCTATTTTCTCTTTTTGTTCTGCAATGTTTAGATTCCCGGCCTCTGCTGGTAAAGATATTAAACAAACCAGGCAAAGAACCAATAGAAAGGTTTTTAATTTAAACATAAAAAGCCCCCTTTAAAATAAAACTATGGCAATAAAAAAACAAAATTTCCAGCAAACTCTGTTTAAAAATAATTATACCCTAAAGCCCGAGGTAAGTATAGCAAAAAGAAATAATTTCCTATTATTGCTTTTCAAAAAACAAAAAAGCACCTGCAGAGGCAGGTGCGGATTATTAAAGAGGAAAAAGATCGATACCAAAATTGATCCCGAAGCGAAAGGACGGTCGACCTGTTCCGCTGGTTGGGAAAATCATATCTATGTTGGTTTCCACGGGCAGAGTTACCCGGGAAAAAGAAAATATCTGGGTTCCGGCTGTAAACCTGAAAACAAAACCCTTTGTTTCACTCATCCCCAGGGGAGTTGCATAACCAACACCAGTGCCAATGAAACCACTGGAGGTTCTCTGAATTCCACTTAATGCAAATAGAAGTTCATCACTGGGATCAAAATCCAGATCAAAAGTCATTATCCCGCTGGAAAACAGGGAACTAAAGAAAGTTCCAACATAAGCCAGGGGGTTTGTAGGATCAGCGCTGGCTGCTTTAGAAGCCTCGGCAAGAGGGTCTTTGGGACCTCCCTGGTCAAATGAGGGAGTAAACCTGAAACCCATCTTAACGGGGAAATTCCCACCTTCAAAAGCGTCGGGGATTAATGAGCCTACCCGGATACCAAAAACGGGCGGAACAACAACCACAGTCATTGTTGCCGGAGAACCAGAGCTTGCGCTTCGGCTTACTCCTCTAATACTGATGGTAGTTGTCCCAGGTTTTAAGGCCGTTATAACTCCATTATCATCGACATGAACCCTGCTTTCGTCACTTGAAATATATAAGAAAGTGGGGTCTGGAACAGGACGACCCAGACTATCTAAAGCGAGAGGGTTTATCTTATGTGAAGAACCAAGACTGATCCTGAGCATGGTGGGGGCGACAAAAATTTGTTCGATGGAACGCTCGATAACAGGAGTTTCGGGCGGAAATAAAATGGAAAGCAGCGAATCGATCTGGGCGGGGGCATCGCTCGTTCGAGGAGCCGTGGCCATGGATGAACCAAGCAATCGGGGTTTATCATCCTCTAAATCAAACCGCTGGACGCCAAGAACAACAATATTGGACATTGAAGTAATTGATCCTGTGATTACCTGGTCGAAACCGTGCTGAGTCAGGAGAATTTGAGCCTGCTCATAAGGAGTCATTTCAGGAGGGAAGGGAGCAATATTTTTCTTTTCCCGCAATAACATTGGGTCATAAACGTCAAAGTTCCTGTACTGAACCAGCCGGGAGGCAATTCCCATGGCCATGGTCCGGGACAGGCTTAATAATTCGGTATGCTGGAGATGCAGGGGATCAATCAGGTTCCCCTTTTCATCGAGAACAGAAAAGTTTAAAACGGCAATCTTTTGCAGAGAACTGGAATTATCCTGTGAATTGCCAAAAACTGTAGTGGAGAAAAGAATAGTTAGAATGAAGAAGAATAATATTATTTTTAGTTTACCCAATTAAAAAACCTCCGCTTCATTTTGGGGGATTGAGAAATTGCAGTTAATTTTTTTAAAATTTTTTCATTCATCAACATTATAAACCAGGTAAAAGAAAAAGTATACATAAAGTTGGATTGATAGTTTGAATTCCGGTTTTTAAAAAATAAAAAGAGGAGTATGAAAATAAAAACTGGTTTTTCAAAGGAATGGAAAGGAGGGGTGACGAAATTTGCAAAGGATAAAATATCCTTATTATAAAAAGAACGTTTTTCTCGGGAAAATTAATTTAAAGGAGAACTGGAAGATGGATTTCTATACTGCAATAAGTCGTTATTATAATTATATTTTCCCTCTGAATTCTCAACAAGTAGAATTTATTACTGCAAGCCTTTTTCCCGGGGCAAGTATTATTGAAGTTGGTTCTGCTACTGGGAACCTGACCCGGGCCCTTGCTGAAAGGGGGTATAGGGTGGTGGGAATAGATTTGAATGAAAGTATGGTCCAAACAGCGAAGCAGGAAGATGCCCTCCCAAACCTGGAATATTGGCATATGGATATGCTTGAAGTGGATAAAAAATTTGCGGAAAATAGTTTTTCCGGAGTTGTTTGTTTTGGGAATACACTGGTTCACCTTCCCACCAGGGAGAAAATTTTTGATTTTATTAAAAAAACTGCTAAAATAATAGATGCGCGGGGCTGGTTTTTCCTGCAAATTGTCAATTATGATCGTATTCTGAGAGAAAGAATAAAAGAACTTCCTGTAATTGAAAATGAAAAAATTAAGTTCGAAAGATTTTATACCATTTCGCAAGCAGAAAAGAGTGTGCTTTTCCGGACCCGTTTGCGGGTGAAAAATCAAAACCGGGTTTATGAGCAGGAGGTAAAACTTCAGGCCCTGTGCCGGGAAGAACTGGAAAGGGCTTTAAAAGAATCTGGATTCAATAAAAATGAATTCTTTGGGGATTTTAAGCTAACCCCTTACTCTGTGGAAAGTCCGGCAATTGTTGTAAGGGCGGGGTTGGGATCCTGAAAAACTTGGTTTTGAAAATCCACCGAGTTCTATTTGAGACGGGGGGAGTTTTTTGGCTGAAGGAAAACATTTTTATGGCAAGGGGATTAGCGTTGGAATTGCGTTGGGGTTAATGTTTGGTTTAATTGTGGATAATATTGCACTTGGCTTTTCTCTAGGAATTGCAATTGGGGCAATTTTTGATTATTTCTCGGGAAAAAAAGCCAACTGAAAAAATTGTTTGAGGTGATTTAAATGGAATTCAAGGAAAAAGATTTACTTTCTTACCTGGAAAAGTGGCAGGAGATTTTACGACTGCGGGACTGGGATATTCGGTTAGAGGTTGTTAACCAGAAATGGCGGAAGACCGGCGATGTTAAAGTTGATCGGGATGATAAAAAAGCTATTCTGCTTGTTAACGTTTTCAATCCGACCAGCGAAAATCTCGAAGAAACCATTATTCATGAACTGTTACATATTAAACTCTGGGATATGGACCAGATGCTGGAAGGATTTTTGCATTCTCTATTTGGCAAAGACCCTGAAGATCCTCGTTATAATTTCGCTCTACAGCAGTTTATGATTTTACTTGAATCTACTGTGGAAGATTTAACCAAAGGTTTTCTTCAACTGGGTGGTGAAGAAAAGGAGCTGTCTTTTGGGCGAATTGAAGGTTTGGTAAAAAAAGAACTGGGGTCAGAAAAAAGAATTCAGGATAATAAATAAGGAGGAGGGAGATCATTGGGAAGGTCATTTTTCTATATTACTGCCGGTGATGAGAAAGAAGCGGAACGGGTAGCCACAAGCCTTGTTGAGAAAAACCTGGTTGCCTGCGCAAATGTTATGTCCGGTGTAAAATCCTTTTTCCGCTGGGAAGGGGAGGTCCAGTCAAAAAAAGAGTTCCTTGTAGTGGGAAAAACAAGAACTTCTTTGATTGAAGACCTGGTTCAGGAAGTAAAAAATGTGCACTCCTATGATGTCCCCTGTGTTATTACCTGGCCAATTGAAAAAGGTAATCCTGATTTTCTCCGCTGGATTGATAGCGAAACAAAAAAATAGGCCAGAGGAATTCCTGTTAATAACTGTTTTTGTTCTCCTGTTAGTTTAGAAGGTCAGGGAGAGAGGGAGTGGTTGTTATAAGCTTTAAATATATAGCACCTGTATATAATTTCCTGGTCAAAGCCCTGGGGATTCATTACCCCGAAAGGGTAATTCGACTCCTGGTCCTGCGAGGAGAAAATAGGTCCTGTGAAATTCTCGATATTGGGGGCGGAACGGGGCTTCTGGCTGAACGGATTATTTCCAAGAACCCGGGTCCCTGCCTTCATTTTACTGTTCTTGATCCCAGCTGTGAGATGCTGAAAAGGGTTCCTAAAATGGAGAATATTAAAACCGTTCAGGGTAGGGGGGAAGATCTTCCTTTCGATAATAATACCTTCGATCGAGTTACCGTTATTGAAACCCTTCATCATTCCGATGACCCGTCCGCTTTGTTTAGAGAAGCCTTCCGGGTTTTGAAACCGCGCGGGGTCATGGTGGTCCAGGAGCCAGACCAGGAAAAATTCCTGGTAAAAATTATTATTGGCCTGGAAAGGATTTTTTTAAGATCAATTAAAAGGGTTGATGAAGATTTGATTAAGAAGTGGGGAAAAGAAGCTGGTTTTATCGGGAGATTAACCCTGCGCAGGAGTCAACAGATTTTCTGGAAAGGCAAAAAAAGGGCGGGAGAATAAACTTTTGAGTTTATAATCCCGCCCCTTTATATTATTTAAACTTTTCCAGGAATTTTTCCATGAGCTTGAAAATCCGGATTTTTTGCTGGATATCCTGGGTTCCATGACCCTCTTCAGTCAGTTCCTCATAGAAAAAGTCTTGGTTTTCTTCATAACCCAACTCCTTTAATTTATCCCGGAAAATTAAAGCCTGCTCAAGGGGAACTCGGGGGTCGTTAACCCCGTGAATTATTTGCAGGGGGGCCCTTAAATTTTCAGCAAGGTGAATGGGAGATCTTTCCCGGTAGAGTTTTGATTTTTCGGGACGAGCTTTGAAAATATGTTCCAGTAAATATTTAAAATGCTCAACCGAGGAATCGAATAGCTTTTCCCAATCAGTTATTCCAATCCAGGCAATTCCTCCTGCCCACTGTTCAGGGCGGGTTACCAGCTGCCAGTAGGTCATGTAGCCACCGTAACTCCCTCCAATACAGAGAATTCTTTCCGAATCAATTTCCGGTAAACTCTCCAGAAATTTTGCTCCCCGGGCTACATCTTCGGCCTCCATTCCCCCGATGTCACCAAGGATTTTTTCCCGGAATTCTTTTCCATAACCGGTTGAACCCCGGTAATTGGGGCGTAAAACAGCAAAACCAAGGCTGGTTAAAAACTGGCAGAAAGGATTGAAGGCCAGGAAATCCTGGGAAAGTGGCCCCCCGTGGACCATAACAATTGCTGGATGAGGTCCTTTTCCTGGGGGCAAATAGAGAATGGCCTGGATTTCAAGACCATCAATAGAAGGGTAGGAAATTAACCTGCCTGGAACAAAATCTTCTGGTTTGTACCCGTTATAAGAAGCGGGGATAATCAACTTTTTTCCTGGGAAGGAAATAAGTTCTGGGCGATGGGTAGTATCTTCAAACAGGGCAAATATTTCTTCTTCTGATTTATATTCTCCCCAGGAAGTAAAACCACTTTCTGGTTCGGGGTTGCTGATTTT
This sequence comes from Bacillota bacterium, assembly GCA_007122335.1. Lineage (GTDB taxonomy): Bacteria > Bacillota > Halanaerobiia > B1SED10-174 > B1SED10-174 > T1SED10-26. The sequence continues at coordinate 50,263 of SKTZ01000071.1, read as the reverse complement.
ACCCGTAAAGAGATCATATTCCCTTAACCTGAGACTGGCGTTGTGATTTATCCGGATCAAACACTTTTCACTGCTGGGACTAAAATCCATGAAATGGCTTTCTGCTTCACCGGTTTTCGGATAATAAACTGTCCCCGTTTCAAGGTGCAGGATTGCAGCCTGGGTCCGACCCTCTTTTTCCGTGTTCAGGCCCAGATATTTTCCGCAGGGTGATACCTTTTGGCAATGGTCACTATGGCCTGCCCCTGAAGAAAAAATCTTCTGGGTAGTCCTGTTTTCTAAATTTAGCAGGTAAATGTCATTATTCCTGGTGTCCTGAGTTTCGTTTGTGTTGAAATATATTCCCTTACCATCGGGAGACCAGTTTCCTCCGGAAACAGGCCTGGGAAAAGAAGTCATTTGCTCCAGTTCTCCAGAATCTAGGTTGAGTAGAAAAAGATTTAACTGCCCTTCCCGGTTGGAGGTCAGGCTTAAGTATTTACCATCTTTGTCCACATCTACAGGATAATGCTGGGCAGAATAACTGGTTAATTGCTTTATGTTCCCCGTTTTGGTATTAAGTAAAAACAGGTTATGGTTTTCGTCCCCGTCCCGGTCCCTGGGAAAGATAATATGCTTATTATCTGGATGCCAGATAAACTGGGCCCTTATGGAGCGAGGGGCATCCCCATTTGTTACCTGTCTGGTGTCGCCTGTTTTCAGGTCTTTTATATAGATTTCCATCTGGCCCGAATAATCTCCAAAAAAAGCCAGAAGGTCGCCTTTTGGTGACAGGCGGGGTAAATAAAATGACGGCAATGAAGCCAGTTTTTCAATATTAATTCTGGTCATCGAATCCCTCCATTAATTTTAATATTTTTTCCGAAGAATCTTGGATAAATCTTTAAAACCAATTGCTTCATACTGAAGAATACCACGGGAAAAAATTCTGCTCCCGATGTAAATAAAGAGGACAATTGAAAGTAACAGGGCCAGGACGATGGTCCCCATTTCCCACCAGGGAAGAGTTGTTGCTCCCATCCGTAAAAGGGCCATAGCAGGAATAAATGGTGGAATGTGAGTAAAAATCCTTACCCAGAGGGCATTGGGAGCTGTTATTAAAAGACCTGAGAGAAATAAGGGGATCATGGGGATTAGAATTATTAACCCCTGAGCCTGAGAACCTTCTTCTGCTTCCTTCATTGTTGCCCCAAGTGCGGCGAATAAAGAAGCCAGCATTATATATCCTAACAGGAAAATAATAAAGGGAGGCAGGATAATTTCCAGGGACAAACCCAGGTCCTGGAAGTTAACAAATCTTGAAGCAGTAAGGAGCCCCGCTGTGGTCCATATTCCTACCTGTAAAAGACTGAGCAGCCCATAACCCATTATTTTCCCGGTAAGAAGGTCAAAAGAAGAAATAGAGGATAGAAGGATTTCCACCACGCGATTTCTTTTTTCTTTTATTACCCCATACATTAACATCTGCCCGGAAAAAATTACCGATAAAAGAAGGATCATGCCCAGGGCAATAGGGACCAAAAACCTTGCAATAGCAAAGGGAGCCTCCTCTTCCAGGGCCTGGACGCCCAGGGAAACCGGCCTTGTGGCAGAGGAGATCTCCTCTTTTACCAGCCCAAGAGATTCCAGACGGAATTCGGTAATTACTTTTTCCAGGTGGGGCCGGATCTGGGCGGGGGCAATATTCCGGGGATCACCGGAGAAAATCTGAAAATGCCCTTCCCGGAGGTTTTCCGGGGTTATAATGAGAAACCCGTCATAGGCCCCATTGAGGGTTTTTTGTTTTAATTCCTCCTGGCTCCCCGTAAAAATTTCTAACTGAATATTGGTGTTCTCTGTCTGTTCTAAAAGCCGGGGTCCAATTTCTCCAGTATTGTCAATTAAGGCTAATTCCATTGTTTGGGCCTGCCTGAATTCCTGGGTAATAAATTCTAAACTACCAATTCCCAGGATGAGCAGGGGAATAACAAAAGTAAGGACCAAAAACATGGGAGTGCGAATTCCCTTGGTGAATTCCCATTTCGCTACTTTTTTGGCATTAGGCAAACTGATTTTCATCGACTTCTTCACCCCTTTCCTGGACGGCGTTGATAAAGATATCGTGAAGAGGAGGGGGTGAAGCCTGAATTTCTTTTAGATCAAGATTTGCCGTGATTTGGTCAATTAGTTTGTTAATTTTGTTATCCCCCTGGAAAGTAAAATTGAGGTAACCGATATTTTTTTTGTTAATCTGAATATCCGGGTTGTCGAGTAAAAAAGAAGGATCGTTCTCTGGATTAAAATAGATGTTCACATTATATTCTTTATAGCTCTCTTTTATTTCCTTGAGGTTACCGCTAAGTATTTGTTTCCCCTTATTAATCAAAAAAATTGAATCGCAGATTTCTTCAACAAGGTTCATTTGATGGGCGGAAAAAAGAATGGTTTTGCCCTGTTCTTGGAGTTCCCTGACAACCTGCATGAAAAAATTTTGGTTAACCGGATCAAGCCCGGCAAAAGGCTCATCCAGGACTAAAAACTCGGGATCGTGGAGAACTGAGGCGATGAATTGGACTTTCTGTTTCATCCCCCGGGAAAGCTTATCGAATTTCTGATTGGCATATTCTTCAAGCCCAACCCTTTCCAGCCATTTTTGGGCTTTTTGGCGGGCACTGTTTTTTTTCATCCCTTTCAATTGACCAATATAAATCAGGTTAGGAAGAACCTTTGCTTCTTCATAAAGACCTTTCTCTTCGGGGAGATAACCCACTTTGGTTTTGTCCAGGGAAGAGGGTTTGCCGTTAAAGTTAAAGAAAATATCCCCTTTATCCGGATTTAATATCCCCATAATAATCCTTAAAGAAGTGGTTTTTCCTGCTCCGTTGGGCCCCAAAAACCCGAGAATTTGTCCCCTGGGGACAGAAAAGCTGATATTGTCAACCGCAATTTTTCCCCCGAAACTTTTTGAAAGGTTTTCAACCTGCAGAATTTCCTCCATAAAAAAAACTCCCTTCCAGATAGAAAAAGCGTGGATATTGACTTTGTTTTTTTAATCTATCATAATAAATTTAGGTTGTAAATAAAAACATGGTTTGAAATATTATCTCTTACCCGGAGTTATAAATTTTTTGAAATTCACGCCTCGTTATTTTTTCTTTCCAGAATTTTCTGCTGGAAATATTTTTTATGAAGGTGAAAATAAAAGCTGCCCGCTCCAAGCCAAAGAGCAAGGGAAAGGAAAATTTTAGGATCTTCCCAGAAAGAAGAAATAGTTAAGAGAATTGTGGAAATTATGGTAAAAAGGGCCCAAAAGCGCAGAGTTCCTTTTTTTAAAATCATTGGGGCCCGGGCTACCTCCCGGGGAAAACGCCGGGAAAGCTGGAGAGAAGCTCCGGCTGTTAAGGCCATGCCAACAAGGGCTACCAGGGAGTTTAAGGCTCCTAAAAAAATAATAGAAAGATCAAAGAGAACGACAATTATCCCCAAAATTAAGTTAATGGTCAGCGCAAGGCCCGGGGCGCCAAAATAATTGGTCCGGGTCAGGAATTTAGGTAAAAAGCCGTCCTTTGCAAGACTGAAAAGAAGCCGGCTGCTGGCAGTATAAATGGCATTGATCGGAGTAAAAATGGCCACAACAGCACTCAAACGAACCAGGCTTGCAAGTTGTGGGGGGAGCAGAACTCCTGCGGCCTGGGCAAGGTTAGGCTGGATTTCTTTTATCTTTTCCCAGCCCAGTCCTCCGGAAAAAACGATTGCTACGGAGAGATAAATTGCTCCCAGGATTATGGAGGACAGGAAAATGGCCAGGGGAATATTTCGCTGGGCATTTTTTACCTCATCCCCGATTTCCGCAATAAAATAAAGCCCTGTGTAAGCAAAAAAAGCTGCAGCGGTTCCCTGGAGAAGCGGACCCCAACCAACTTCAGTCCAACCCCCAAGGCGGGAAAGGTCCGTGGAGGGAAGCCCCCATCCCGTGAATGCAAGCAATCCGCTTACCACAATAATAACAAGCATACCCTGCACAAGCTGGGTTGTTTTTAGTCCCAGGACATTTACTATGTAGAACAAAAGCATGATGCCTAGGGCCAGAAATTTTTTGTCCAGGTGCAAAAGGGGACCCAGGTAATCTGCGAAACCCATTCCCATTAAAGCTAGTGCATAACAAGCTGTTATCCACCTCAGCCACCCCACAATGAAACCTATGTAATCGGAGTAAAACATCCTGGCATACCGATAGGTCGCTGCTGTAGTTGGGAAAACTGCTGCAACCTGGGCATAGCAAACGGCAGATCCTGCGGCAACAATCAGAGCTGCTAAATAACAGAAAAAAAGACCGGGCCCTGTTGTTACTCCCAGCGGGCCAATCAGGATAAAAATTCCGGCCCCGATAACCGTTCCCACCGTCATAATTACTGCTCCGGGCAGGCCGATTTTATGGTACATTAAAAAACCTCCTTGGAGAAAAGGAAAGAGCCTTCAGTTTTTAGAAGAAATAATTAAAAGAGAATACAATTTCCTTTGGGATTAAAAAAGAGAGGCGATAAAATGGTCAAAAACGAATACGGGAAAATAAAGAAAATGCTGATATGTCCACCTGAAAACCTTTGTATTGATGAGCCGATAAATGTTATCGCCGCCAGGCATAACCAGAGTGGCGAGGTTAATATCGAGAGGGCCAAAGAAGAACACGAGGAATTTTCCTTCTGTCTCAGGGAAAACGGGATCCAGGTGATAAAACCAAAGACCTATAAAAGGTTTTCCTACCAGATAAATGTAAGGGACCTTGGTGTGACAACAGCCAAGGGAATAATTCTGGGCCGGTTATTAAAACCAGAAAGATGGGGTGAACACAGGCCGGTAGAGGAAATTTTTCTGGAGAAAAAAGTTCCGGTTTTCCATAAAATGGACCGGGGGATCTTCGAAGGCGGAGACTTCATGTTTTTGGACGAAAATACAGCCCTGGTTGGAATTGGTGCAAGGACCGATTGGCTGGGTTTCAAGGTTTTAGAAACACTACTTTACGATGCCGGAATTGACCTTGTTCCAGTTGATTTTCCCGCAGAATATCTGCACCTGGATATGATCTGTAATGTAATCGCAGAAAAAGTTGTTTTGGTCTGCCCCGAGGCATTGCCGGTGTCCTTGTTTCAATTGCTCAGGCAAAAAAAATTTGCATTCATCGAAGTTGAAAGGGAAGAGGTGTTTCAGCACGCCTGCAATTTGCTGAATATTGGTGAAGAAAAAATTATCAGCCACCCTGGAGCAGAAAGAGTTAATGAGCTATTAAAAAGCCTGGGAATGGAGTTATTTGTCCTTCCCCTGCATGAAGTTCGGAAAAGCGGGGGTGGACCCCGCTGCATGTCCTTCCCAATTGAGAGGAACTAAGTCAGTCCTGGTTTGCTCGCCAGAGAAGGAAAACCCCAAGAGCCACCAGGGCCAGGGGCCAGAAAAACCTGGCGAAAGGAATGGGAATTAAATAGCGAAGGAAAAGTGCAATACCGACGATAATAAGGATTAATCCAAGCCCCTGCATCCCGGGCTCGTTTTGTTGCTGTCCTGGTTCTCTATCTCCTTCGGGAATAATCAACCAGCCAATAAGATAGGCAAAAATTCCTGCTCCCCCGAATAAAATGGATATGATCCAGATTAAACGAATCAGGACCGGGTCCACCCCAAAATATTCTGCCAACCCTCCTGCAATACCAGCGATCATCCGGTTTTCTTTTGATCGATATAGTCTTTTCAAGTTTTGATCTCCTTTCTTTTGTAATCAATGTCTATTTCGTTCAAAAAAAACCATTTCCTGCCTTTAAAGAGGGAGGATAGAAAGAAAAACTGGAGAAATTACTTAATGAGGAGAGGACTTTGCAGCTAAGCCGTAGATAGGAGTTGAAATAATGGAAAAAAGATTAAATAGGTTTCGAATAATCGCTGACGGAAAGAAATTTAAAAAGGTTTTCGACCTGGATGATCCCAAACCCAAAGGATTGCCCAATGGGATGATAAAAAATGAGGAACTGGAGCAAATTGAGGTAGGGAATTCTTTCACCCTGGGTGGAAAGAGGTTTTTTGTCCTGTCCTGCTCCTTACAGGAATACATAATGGAATATATGCATCGAAAGACTCAGATAATCTACCCAAAAGAAGCAGGATATATTATCCTCAATCTGGATATTTTTCCCGGGAAAAAAGTTGGTGAGGCGGGGACAGGATCTGGTGCTTTGACAGCAATTCTTTCCCGGGCTGTGGGAGAAAAAGGAGAAGTGCATACATTTGAAAGAAGGTCAGATTTTGCGGAAATTATTCAGCAGAATCTTGAATCCTGCCGGGAATTTGATAATACGGTCTTTCATAATAAACCTTTGCAGGAAGTTGAATTAACGCCTGAATTTGATGCTTTTTTTCTCGATATGAAATACCCCTGGGAGGTTCTATCAGTAGTCGATAATGCTCTAAAACCAGGGGGGCGTCTGGGGTTTTTGCTGCCCACTACCAATCAGGTTACCAGGATTATCTCCACTCTCCAGGCTTCTGGTTATTTTATTAACGAAATTTCTGAAATTTTCCGCAGAGGTTATAAGCTTAATGCAGAACGGTTTAGACCGGAAGATGTGATGACAGGTCATACAGGCTATCTTGTTTTTGCCTGCAAGCTAATTAATCCAGAGGAGGAATTCTAATGGAGGAACGTGTCAGTTGGATTTTAAAAAGAAGAAGCATCAGGAGGTACAAGGCCAAGCCAGTCGAGGAGGAGAAAATTAATCTTTTGATGAAAGCCGCAATGGCTGCTCCTTCTGCGGCGAATCGCCAACCCTGGCATTTTATTGTCGTAACCCAGAGGGAAATACTTGACCAGCTTGCTGAAGTTCATCCTTATGCAAAAATGCTGAAGGAGGCACCTCTTTGTGTTGTGGTTTGTGGAGATCCCGAAGAGGCCACAAGTAAGAACTCAGGCCTTTCCTACTGGGTTCAGGATTGCTCGGCAGCCATGCAAAACCTTCTACTTGCAGCTTCCAGCCTTGATTTAGGTGGAGTCTGGCTTGGAGTCCACCCCAATGAGGAAAGAGAAAAAGTGATTAAAGATTTGCTCAAAATCCCGGAAAAAATAAGGCCCCTTGGTCTGGCTGCGATAGGTTATCCCGAAAAAGAAAAAAAACCGAATACCCATTACCGTGAAGAGAGAGTTCACGGGGAAGTATTTGAAGGATAGGAGGGGCAGAATGATTGAACGGAAGGTAAATGGGGGCCGGTTGGAATTAGTTCAGGGAGATATTACCTGGCAGGAGGATATTGAAGCTGTGGTAAATGCTGCTAATGCTGAGCTGTTGCCCGGAGGAGGTGTTGCGGGGGCGATCCACAGGGCCGCGGGCCCAGAACTTGTTGAAGAATGCAGGCCCCTGGCTCCAATAGACCCCGGAGAAGCTGTTCTGACCCGGGGTTATAACCTTCCCAATCCTTATATTATCCACTGTTTGGGACCGGTCTATGGGCAGGATCACCCGGAAGATGAACTTTTAGCGCGGTGTTATCGAAACGCAATCAGGCTTGCTCAGGAAAATAAAATCAAATCAATTGCTTTCCCCGCCATTTCAACAGGGGCTTTTGGTTATCCAACCAAAGATGCGGCTAAAATAGCTGTTAAAACGGTTCTGGAGGAATTAACCAAAAATCCCGTAGTAATAAAAGCCCGCTTTGTCCTTTTCGGGGAAAAGGGTTTTGAGATCCATAAAAATGAACTAAGGTTAATTTAGGGAGCCGCTTTACGCGGCTTCTTTTTTTGTGCTTTTGCAAAAAAGGATTTTTAATAATTTAGTTCCTATCTTATATTTTTTCAATTTAACCTTGTTATGCAAAGGTATTATATGTTATGATACATCAGTGGTAATTAAGTAAAGGGGGAAAGTAATAATCCGGGAAACAGGAGTGGTCAGGTGATAAGAAATATAATTTTTGATATCGGTGAAGTTCTGCTCAGTTTTAAACCCCGGGATTATTTACAGGAAAAATACGGACCGGGGAAAAAAGCGGATAGGTTGGAAGTTATTATTTTTCAGGGAAAATTTTGGGAACAACTTGACCGAGGTATAATTACAAGTGAAGAGGCAAAAAATCAATTGAAGAAATATTTTCCCCAGTACAACCAGGAAATCGAAGAGGTGCTTAAAGACTGGCCGAAAATTTTAAAACCCCTTCCCGCCTCTGATTTAATTAAACCAATAAAACAAAAGGGGTTTCTCCTATTTTATCTATCAAATTTTCATAGCAGGGCCTGGGAAATTGTTCGAGAAAAATTCGATTTCTTTTCTTATTTTCAGGGGGGAGTAATATCGGCGGAGGAAGGCTTTTTAAAACCGGAAGAGGAGATTTACCTTAAATTAATGGAAACCTTTTCCCTGAAAGCTGAAGAATCTTTTTTTATTGATGACCGCCGGGAAAATGTTGATGCTGCTGAAAAGATTGGTTTTTTGACCCATCGCTATCTGAGGATAAAGGGTCTTAAAAAGGAACTTGAAAAAAATGGGGTTCTATGATATAGTAATACAATAAAGGAAAAACGAATTAAAGAGAGAATATTTTAAAGGAGAACTCTTTAGAGAGGAGTATTTTGATGAATGGAGTTGTCGCAGACTTAACCATTGTTTGTGAAGCTTCCCGCTACAGGATATGGATTGAGCCTGCCGGAAGGCGAAATAAAAGTAATTTAATTCTGGAAGTGGATCCCCTGGAAGAAAAAAGCAATCTCCGAAGGCTTCCTTTTGATTCCAACTATTTTGACACGGTGATTTTTAAACAAAAATTTCCCCTGCGGACTACCCTTTTCGAGGAGGGGTTGCGGGTTTTAAAAGAAGGTGGGTCCTTTTTCTGGACAGATTTGAAAGAAGAACAGGTTCCCCCTGTCAAACACCTTTTACTCCATGCGGGGTTAATTGAAGTAGGAGAAAAAATGTTTGGTCTTGGCGGGAAAGACCTGTTGGGAATAGGAGGCAATAAACCAGTGCAGTTAAGTCGGCACTAGAAGGTTCCTTTATTTTTATATCCCTCACTTTTGAGGGTAAAACCCTCCGCTGAGTTTAACAGGGGGGTTTTTTATTGAGAATGCAATTTCACTTGAATTTTGAACTGGGTTCAGGATCATCTGCTTTTCTTGAAGAGAACAAGTGGATAAGGTTATCTTAAAAACATGTTATTCAAGTATTTTTCGTGGGGGTGAAATTTTTAATATAAGAAGGATTTAATAACCTTATTGCTAATTAATAGAGTATGGAAACTGAAGATGAATAAAACAAAGGAAAGGGGAATCAAGTATGAGTAAAATTGCTATTGTTACTGATACCAGTTGTGATTTGCCCCAGGACTTTTTCGCCGAACATAATATCCATAGGGTAAGCATGCATATCCATTTCGGGGAAGAGGAGTTTGTCGACCAGATAACCATCAGCCACGAAGAATTTTATGATCGGATGGCTGGAGAAATGGAAAACCTACCCCGGACGACCCAACCCCAGGCCAAAGATTTTGTTGAAGTATTTGAAAGCTTAAAAGAAGAAGGGTACGACACAGTCCTTTCCCTACATATTTCCCATAAAATGAGTGGGACAGTTCAGGCCGCAAGACTTGCGTCAGAAATGGTAACTGATATGGAAATAATACCAATTGATACCGGCCAGGTTGGTCCTCCTTTAGGGCTTTTTGTCTATGCAGTTGTAGAAAAAATGAAGAAAGAAAAAGACAAGGATAAAATTATTCAGTTTATAGAACAGCTTAAAGAAGAGGAACCTATTTTTGAAGCCTTTTCGGTAGAAACCATGGATTACCTGGTGAAAAACGGTCGAGTAGGAAGGGCTAAGGGATTTGTTGCAGGGTTTTTAAATATCAAGCCGATACTGACAGTTTCTAAAGGAGAAATCGCTCCCTTAGATAAGGTCAGGGGAAGCAAAGGGCTTTATAAGAAAATGGCTGAACTAGCTTTAGAAAGAATGAGTACTGCTGATAAACCGGTTCTTCTGCTGGCTTGGGGAGGCATCCCTCAAGAAAAAAGTATTGAACAGGTCAGGAGTTTAATCGAGGAAAAGCTGGATAAAGAGTTTGTTACAATTCGCGCCCGCCTTGCCCCAACAATAGCCTGCCACAGCGGCCCAGAAACAATCTCCATTACCACTTTTGATGCCGGGTTGATCTAGTTCCCTGGAGGGGGTTTTAAAGTGCAGTTTCAGGTTGAATCCAACAAAAAAATGGAAATGATTGATATTACCGAACAGTTAAAGAGGATCCTTCCGGAAAAAGGGGAAGGTGCCCTCCTGGTTTTTGTTTCCCATACCACTGCAGGTGTTACGATCAATGAAGGGGCAGACCCTGATGTCCAGGAAGATATCCTTCAACATCTGGATAGAATTTCCAGGGGAAGCTATCTTCACCGGGAAGGGAATGGGCCAGCCCATTTACAATCAACTCTGGTTGGTTCTTCGGTTATTATTCCCTTCAAAGACAATCATCTGGATCTGGGAACCTGGCAGCGGATTTATTTCTGCGAATTTGACGGTCCTCGCTCCCGGGTAGTTCAATTTCGATTGCTCAAAGGACTTGATCATGATGGATAATTCTTTATTAAGGCAGCTTCCTGGAATTGATAGCGTATTGGGTGAACTGAAAAAACAGGGGGTACCATCTTCTCCTGGTGTCAAAAGATTAGTCCGGTTTATTGTCGAAGAACTCCGGACGGAAATATCTCAAGACTCTTCAGAAAAACTGCTCTGGAAGGGTGCGGAGGATATATTCCAGGAAGTGATTTTGCGTTGCCAGGGACTTTTAACTCCCCGGTTGCAAAAAGTGGTAAATGCAACCGGGATTATTTTGCATACAAACCTGGGCAGGGCACCCATCCCCCCCGCGGGGATAAAAAACCTAAGATGGATAGGTTCCGGTTATTGCAACCTGGAATATGATCTCTCCACGGGGAAAAGAGGTTCAAGACAGGATATTTGTGGTTTTCTTCTGTCACTCCTGACTGGAGCGGAAAAAGCACTTATTGTTAATAATAATGCTGCGGCTGTTTTACTCGTTCTTGATACCCTGGCCCGGGGTGGAGAAGCAATAATATCCCGGGGTGAACTTGTTGAGATCGGTGGTTCTTTCAGGATCCCAGAAGTTATGTCCAAGGGAGGGGTTAGCCTGCGAGAGGTGGGTACCACCAACAGAACCCACCTAGAGGATTACGAGGAAGCTATAGGAGAGGACACAAAACTTTTAATTAAGGTCCACCCATCAAACTATCGTATCACTGGGTTTACTGAAGAAGTGGGAGTTGAAGACCTGGGGTCTCTGGCCCAAAAGCATAATCTGATATCCTATTATGACCTGGGAAGCGGATCCCTCTGGCCTTTACCTGGGGAGCCATCTTTAAACGAAATTACTTCAGGGAAGTTAGATTTAGTTTCTTTTAGCGGGGATAAGCTTTTGGGCGGTGCCCAGGCCGGAATTATCCTGGGTCGCAAGGATTTAATTGATAAAATGGCCCGAAACAACCTGTTGAGGGCTTTAAGAATTGATAAACTTTCCCTGGCTGCACTTGAAGCTACTTTGCGCCAATACCTGCTGTATCAGCCTGATTTCATCCCAACTTATAAAATGTTTCAAATGACAGAAAAAGAGCTTCTAGAAAGGACTGAAGATATCCACACGTACCTTGAAGAAAAAATCCCCTCCAATTTTAAAATGTCAATCGGAGAGGGGACTTCATTTAGCGGTGGAGGAACTCTTCCCCAGGAAGCAATTCCAGGACCGGTTTTACATCTTCGGGGGAAAAATTTGGAGTTAAGCCAGTTCCATCAGAAATTAAGAGAAGCTGAAATTCCAATAATTGCAAGTGTTTTTAAGGGGAAAATTGAATTTAACCTGCGAACAGTTTCACCAGAGGAAGAGGACATCCTAAAAACAGAACTAGCCAGGATTGCGCAGGAGGTGAAGGAAAGTGAATAACCGGAAAAAGGTTCGCCTGACAAGTTTTTCGCAAAAAGCCGGTTGAGGATGCAAAATGGGGCCGGAGGCCCTAAAAACTATCCTTTCCCTATTACCCCAACCACAATCTCGGAAAGAGGTTCTGGTAGGCCTGGACATTATTGATGATGCGGGGATTTACCAGATAAGTGAGGACCAGGCCTTGGTCCAGACAATTGATTTTTTTACACCGATTGTTGACGACGGAAGAGATTTTGGCAGAATAGCTGCTGCAAATGCTCTAAGTGACCTTTATGCAATGGGAGCAGAACCAATTACTGCTCTTAATGTTGTTTGCTTTCCTTCCCAGAAGATTCCCCTGGAAATCCTGGGTGAAATTTTAAATGGTGGGCAGGAAAAGGTTGAGGAGGCTGGCGCTGTTCTAATTGGCGGGCATACAGTGGATGATGATGAACCAAAATACGGGCTTTCTGCAACCGGGTTAATTCACCCCCGGAGGATAATTAAAAAAGGAGGCGCCCGTCCGGGGGATGTGCTGGTAATGACTAAACCGATCGGTGCAGGAATTCTATCAACGGGAGTAAAAGGAGCAATGGTAGAAGAAAAAGATATCCAGAACGCCGTAGAAATCATGGCTACATTAAATAGAGCCGGGGCAAAAGTATTGAATTTTGACACTGTAAATGCCATGACCGATATAACTGGCTTTGGACTTATGGGGCACCTTTTTGAGATGATGGAGGCCAGTGGAACTGCGGCCAGGCTAATAATTAGTTCGGATTGGTTTATCGCCGGCAGTGAGGTCCTGGCCCAAAAAGGAGTTGTTCCCGGGGGAACATTGCGGAATATTAAATTTTTGGAAAACAACGTTAACTGGAACAATACCCCCCGGTACCATAAGTTTCTGCTCTGCGATGCAATGACATCGGGTGGGTTACTGGCAGCTGTAAAACCGGAGAAGGTGGAAAGTGTAATAAAGGAACTGGAAAAGGATGCCGATGTACCGTCTTCAATAATAGTTGGTGAAGTTATTGTTGGAGAACCAATGATTGAAATAGCTGATTCCAAAAGTATTTAAAATAAACGGTTAAAAACCTAGCCCCTTTTGCCGATAAAAAGATAGTAGGAAGCAATTTAACTATCTTAATCCGGTAAAGGGGTTATTTTATTTTCCAGGTTATAATTAAAATCTGTGTAAAGCAATTAAAAGGAAGGTGAGGTTAAAGGAATGGCAAAAAACCAACAAATTCAGCTTGTTACTTTTCAACTTTCCGGGGAAGAATATGGGGTTGATATTCTCAGGATTCATGAAATCAAACGCTTAAAGGAAATTGGTATTACCCATGTTCCCCGGGCTCCAGAATTTGTAGAAGGCGTAATTAACCTGAGGGGAGACGTTATACCTGTAATTGATCTGGGGAAAAGATTTGATCTGGAAAACAAAAAAGTAGATAAGGAAACCAGAATAATAGTTGTAAAACAGGAAGATAAATTTATTGGGCTCCTAGTTGACAGGGTGAATGAAGTTTTAAATGTTGATAAAGAGGCTATTGATGAACCTCCCCGGGAAATATCCCAGGTAAATTCTTTTTTCATTTCCGGAATTGCCAGATATAATGAAAGGTTGGTTATTGTTCTGGACATTGGAAACATTTTATCTCCTCGTGAGAATGAAGAACTAGCAAAAATTGCCAGGTAAGGGGAGAAAATGATGGAAAATATTGACTTTGAAAAATTCAAAAAGCTTTTCCTACAAGAAGCGGATGAACAGCTTGAAATAATGGAAAAAGCCGTTATGCAACTTGAAGAAAACGGAGAAGAGCGTGAGATAATTGATGAGTTTTTCCGGATGGCCCATTCTTTAAAAGGGTCTGCTGGAAGTATGGGTTATACCCCAATTGCCAACCTGACTCATGAAATGGAAAATGTTCTGGACAAACTGCGTAATAGTCCCGGAATTTTAAGCGATGATATCATTGATCTTTTGTTTATTTCCCTTGATACACTTAAACATCTTCGGGAAAATGTTGAAAAGGGTCTTCCCGAAACGGAAAACCCGGAAATAGATCATTTGTTACAGAGATTTGGGGAAATTACCTCCAAAGATAGTGAAAAAAAAGAAACAGATATTGATAAAAAAATATATTTGACATCCCAGGAATTAAAAAACTTAAAAGAAAAAAATCAAGAAAAAAATGTTTTCTTTATTTGTTTTGAATTAATCCATCAAAAAGAAATGCAGAGCATGGTGGCATTTTTGGTTTTGAATAACCTTAAAGACGAAGGAGAGATAATAAAAACTTATCCACCGCACCTGGATGAAGTTGAAGGAGATTTGCCTTTTTTCTCCATGCTAATCTGTACTGAGAAACAAACTGATGAAATTTCCAGGGTGATTGGGCAATCACTGGAGAACGAAGAATTTAAAATATATACCCTGGAAGATATTGAAAATGGGAAATCAGGAGAATATTTTCAGGAGGTAAAAGAAAGCTTTTCCCAACGGGGTGAAAGCAGAGAAAGTATAAGGGTTGATATTGAAAAAGTTGACCAGTTAATGAAACTGGTGGGTGAACTAGTAATTGATAAGGAAAGACTATTAGAAATTTCCAAAGGGATAAAAGCAAACTCCCGGGATAACCTTGAAGCCCAGGCGTTGCTGCAAACAATTCCTCATGTCGATTTTATCGCGACTGAGCTCCATGAGTCAGTAATGGATATTCGAATGTACCCTGTGGGGAGCATTTTCAAACGTTTTCCCAGGCTGGTTCGGGATATATCCCGGCAAACGGGTAAAGATGTAAAACTGAAATTTTCAGGGGAGGATACCGAACTGGACCGAACCATTCTCCAGGAAGTTTTTGACCCCCTTGTTCACCTCGTAAGGAATGCTATAGACCATGGAATTGAGACCCCTGACCGAAGAGAAAAAGAGGGAAAGCCTTCCCAGGGGCTTTTGGCCCTTAATGCCTGGCAGGAGGAAAATAATATAATAATTGAAGTTAAGGATGATGGGGCTGGAGTTGATCCCGAGAAAATTAAGTCACGGGCTTTAGAAAAAGGTTTGATAACAGCAAAAGAAGGGGAAGAAATGGACTCCGAAAGTCTCCTGGAACTTATTTTGGAACCAGGGTTTTCAACAAGTGAAACTGTTAATGACCTTTCCGGCCGAGGAGTTGGAATGGATGTAGTCAGGACCAATATTGAAAAACTTGATGGAGAAGTGGAAATAACCAGCCAACCCGGAGAAGGGACCAGCATAAAAATAGTTCTTCCATTAACCCTCGCCATTGTCCAGGCTCTTATGGTCAGGGAAAAAGGGAATGATTATGCTATTCCGTTATCGGCAATTTTTGAAACTATTTTGGTAAATAAGAACAATCGCAGGGAGGTAATTAAAACCGTTAAAAGCAGGGAGGTTGTTACCTGGCGGGAACAGGTAATTCCCCTGATCAGGTTGGGTGAATTTTTCCAACTGGGGAATTCTCACGAGGAAGGCTTTCTAATAATCGGTGGTGTAAAAGGACGTATGGTAGCGATAATGGTGGAAGGAGTAATTGGGGAACAGGAAATAGTCGTTAAATCCCTGGGTGATTTTATGGGAAAGGATAAACTATTTGGAGAAATCCCCGGAATCTCCGGAGCAACGATTAAGGGAAACGGTGAAGTCGCTTTGATACTTGATATCCAGGGAATTTTAAAAAGCTTTAAAAAAGGAGGAGATTCGGTTGAGCGCCAAAGTACTGGTTGTTGATGATGCATCTTTTATGCGTTTAAATTTAAAAAACATTTTAGAAAGCGAGGGTTTTGAAATTATTGGTGAAGGGACCAATGGTCAGGAAGCGGTCCAGCTTTACCAGGCCGAAAAACCTGATGTTGTTACCATGGACATTACAATGCCTGAAATGGACGGCCTGGCAGCAATGGAAGAAATTATGGAAATGGACCCCCAGGCAAAAGTTATTATGGTTTCAGCCATGGGGCAGGAGACATATATAAAGAAGGCAATTATGAGTGGGGCTAAAAATTTTATTGTGAAACCTTTTAAGAAAGAAAAGATCATTGAAACCCTGAACAAGGTTCTTGCCAGTTAATTTTTGGGTAACCTCGGGAGGGATGCCCTTTGGGGAAAAAGATTTTAATTGTTGACGATGCGTCATTTATGCGCCTGAATTTGAGAAATATTTTAGAAAGCCAGGATTATGAAGTGGCGGGAGAGGCAACAAATGGGAATGAGGCAATTAAATTATACAAAGAAACCGAACCAGATCTGGTTACAATGGATATTACCATGCCGGAAAAAGATGGAATAACGGCAATGAAAGAAATTCTGGAAATTGATTCTTCAGCAAGGGTTTTAGTAATTTCAGCCATGGGTCAAGAAGCTTATATTAAAAAAGCCATAGTTGCAGGGGCGAAGCATTTTATCGTTAAGCCATTTAAAAAGGATAACGTTGTGCAAGTAATTGAAAAAGTTTT
This sequence comes from Bacillota bacterium, assembly GCA_007122335.1. GTDB lineage: Bacteria > Bacillota > Halanaerobiia > B1SED10-174 > B1SED10-174 > T1SED10-26. Next base: position 33,850 of record SKTZ01000071.1, on the reverse strand, counting down.
AAACGGGGGTTAATTAAGAAAAACAGGTACTGGGAAAAACCCTTTATTTTAGAGACCTTTTCCTAGAGGGATAAAGAGAAAACAAACGAATAATTAAATTATAAGAACTTTTTTCCCTCAGGAACAGGAGGAATTAAACTGGAAAAAAAGCAGCTGGCTTTAATAATAGTTTTACTTGGTGTCATTTCTGTTTCCTTTGCTGCAATTTTTATAAGAATGGCTGATGCTCCAGCCCTGGCGATTGCTTTTTATAGGATGGGACTCAGCTCCATTTTGCTCTCACCAGTAATGTTTTTCCATAGAGAGAAGTTGCTAAACCTGGATTCCCGTGTAATTTGGCTTTCTCTGGCAGCGGGATTTTTCCTGGCTCTGCATTTTGCTTTTTGGGTTCAGGCTTTTACCTATACCTCAGTTGCTTCGGCGGTTGTTTTTGTCTCAACCCAGCCCCTCTTTGTAACGTTAATGGGACTTATGTTTCTGGGGGAGAAAATTAACAAACTGTTTGTTCTGGGGCTCCTTCTTTCGGTAGCAGGGGGACTTTTAATTGGCTGGGGAGACCTGACAATGGGAGAGCCCGAAGCAATCAGGGGTAATATCCTTGCTTTGCTGGGAGCAGTTTTTGTTGCGTTTTATTTCATTCTGGGGAGCAGGATCCGGGCAACTCTGGGTTTATTGCCCTATATTTTTATGGCCTATTCAACTGCGGCCATTTTTTTATTGGGTTTTTGTTTTTTATTGCGGGTGCCTCTTTTTGGCTATAGTCAGGCTACCTATAGCTTTTTTTTCCTTCTGGCCCTGATCCCTACAATCGTAGGCCACTCCTCTTTAAACTGGAGCTTAAAATACCTCCCGGCTTCTTTTGTTGCTCTTAGCATCCTGGGGGAACCTGTAGGAGCAACTGTTTTTGCCTTTTTTATCCTGGGAGAGACCCCTCATCACCTGACTTTTTTCGGAGGGGCGTTAATCCTTGTGGGCATTTATCTGGCCCTGGGAGGAGTCAAAAAAAAGAAAAGGATAAGTTGATATTTCAGGGCAAGGGTATTGGGGTGTTTTGTTGAATATATGCAGGGAAAGGAGAGGGTATAATGGATGAAGGATTGCCCCGCTTGAGAGAAAATACTTCCCGGATTGGGATCCTTGGAGGAACTTTTGATCCTCCCCATTATGGGCACCTTTTAATGGCCGAAACAGCTCGCCTCGAGCTGAAACTCGATCAGGTTTTTTTTGTTCCTGCGGGGGTACCTCCGCATAAGATGGCAAAAGACGCACAGCCACTTGCCACTCCCCGCCAGAGACTGGAAATGATCCAGAAGGCAATTGCTGATAACCCCTTTTTTGAGGTATGGGATTTTGAGTTGAAAAATGATGGGCCGGATTATACAATAAAAACACTGGATTATTTGAAAAAAAATTTGCCAGGGATTTCTCTTTATTTTATAATGGGAAAGGATTCCCTTGAAGAAATATTTTCCTGGAAAAACCCCCGTGAAATTTTAACTCAATATGATATAATTGTTGTAAGCAGAGAAGGAGACCCCAACCCTATAATTGAACAAATAAAAGAAAAAGAAAACGGGGCGCGTCTTCATCCCGTTGTTATGCCTGCGGTAAATATTTCATCTACTGAATTGAGGAGAAGGGTGAAAGATAAGGGCGGGATTTCCTATTTAACCCCTCCTGCCGTGGAAGAGTATATATTAAAAAATCGGATTTACTTATAAGACAGATATTTTAAGGGAGCTGGTTCTTCCTATGAAAAATTTTAAAAAGGTTTTTAAAATTGCCGGGGTGGTTTTCCTGGTCCTGATTATTGCCGGAGGCATTTATCTGGCTGATTTATTCAGTTCAGAGGAGCTCAAGGTTTTGCAGGATGAGGACAATCAAAAACTGGTTAATGCTCTTGTAATTGGCTATGATGCTGGAGCAGATGGGATCCCCCGACCGGACACTCTTTTCCTGGTCAGCGCTGACTTGGTTGGAAACGGTCTGGGTATTGTTTCCCTGCCCCGGGATACCAGGGTAAAAATTCCCGGTTATTCTAACTATTCCAAAATTAACTCAGCTTATTCCCGTGGTGGTATTGACCTTACGGTAAAAACTGTCGAAGAAATGCTCAACGTTCCAATTCATTTTTACATGGAATTAGACTTTGACGGTTTTGTTAATATTATAGATGTCCTTGGTGGTGTTGAGCTTAATGTAAAACAGAGAATGCACTACATCGACGAAGCGGGAGATCTTTATATTAATATTCAACCCGGTTTACAGGTTTTGGATGGGGAGAAGTCCCTGCATTACGTTCGGTACAGGGAACCCATCAGGGCTGATATTGGCCGTATTGAAAGGCAACAGCAGTTTATGAACGCCCTGATTGACCAGGCCTTCAAAATGAGCATAATTCCTAAAATCCCAAACCTGTTAAGCGAGATTAACGATTTTTTCCGGACTGATCTTCCTTTTCGGGACATGGTCAGGTTATCAAAGATGCTGGTTGATTTTCCCCGGGATAGAATTGAGATGACCATTCTCCCTGGCACGCCGGAATATATTAATGGTATTTCTTACTGGGTTCCTAATGAAGAAGGGATTGAAATGGTTTCTTTGAGCATGCTGAATACCAAGGATTACCTGGAAAATGTTCGTTATGAAGTGGATGTTTTAAATGGAGCGGGGATTTCTGGCCTTGCTGGAGACAGGGGAGAAATCCTTGAATACTGGGGTTTTTCGGTACGAAAGATGGGCAACGCCGAAAGGTTTGACCATGAATATACTTCGATTGACTATGGCCCGGGAGGGCTTGAAGGAGCATTGAGGGTGTCTTCTTTGATCGGTGGTGTCCCCCGGGAAAATGAAGAGTTAAACTCAGGGGAAATAAGGATAACTCTGGGTGAGGATCAAAAAAGATATGAGGAAGGAGGAACAATTTGACAATCAAAAACGGAGAAGAATTAACAAGGGAAATAGCCAGGCTGGCTGAAGACAAGAAAGGGGATAATATTGTTTCCATTGACTTACAGGGGATTTCCCTGGTTGCCGATTATTTCATTTTAATCAGTGGAAACAATGAAAGACAGGTTCAAGCAATCGTCAAAGGCATTAAAGAAGGTTTGGGAGTCCAGGAAATAAGCCCGGCTCGAATTGAAGGGGAAAAAGATAGTCGCTGGGTTTTAATGGATTACGGAGAAGTTATTGTCCACGTTTTCCATCGAGAAGCTCGCGAATATTATCAACTGGAAAAACTGTGGGCTGACGCCCCTCAGCTTGAACTAATGTCTTAGTCACTTTTCGCAATCCTATTTCTGATCAGCCTAAAACTGTCCCTTGGTGTATTAATATATGCTTAACTGGTTTGCTTTAAGCTCTAATAGGTTTAAGGAAACCTGTTTTCCTCGTTTATATTAATCTTGATCACGAGGAAAGGGAATTTCTTTAAGTTGTTTTTCAAACTGACCTGCATTCCATGCAGGTTTTTTTGTACCGCAAAAGGAAATTTTTTACATATATAGAATTTTATAGTTGGAAGGAGGGAGGGATATGTTTGCCTTTTCCAGGCAGGAAATAATTGTTGCTGCTGTTTTCCTGGTTCTGGGGGTTATCCTTGTTTTTTTCTCGGGAGGATCGGAATCCGGGGAGGAGGTTTTCCCTTCCGGGGGAGTTATGGAAAATAATTCTCCTTCGCGAGAGGAGAGTGAGCAAAGGCTAATTATTCACGTTTCAGGGGCAGTAATGTCCCCCGGTGTTTATATTTTTTCCCCGGGTGATAGGATTGTGGATGCTATTAAAGCTGCGGGGGGAGTATCCGTGAAAGCCGACCCCGACCAGGTCAACCTTGCTGCTCCTCTGGTTGACGGAATGCAGGTTAAAATTCCTTTTAAACCTGAAGAGCGGGAACAGGAAAATAGCGGTTCGGATCAGGGTCTTTTAAGCATTAACCAGGCCAGCAGGGAAGAATTAGAACAACTCCCCAATATTGGCCCCGCCCGGGCTCAGGCAATTATTGAATTCCGCGAGGCACATGGGGGTTTCCAAAAACCAGAAGACCTTTTGAACATATCTGGAATTGGGGAAAAGACCCTTGAAAGGCTGCGCGAACATATCCGTTTTTATTGATTTTATTAGCCCGTTCTCCCTTAGTGCTTATAATTATTTTTTTGAGCGGGGGCATCATTTTTGCCCGGGGTTATTCCTTTGTTTTTCCTGTGTTTTTCTGCCTGTTTTTTCTGTTCCGGAAAAAGGATCTGGGGGTAATCCTACCCCTGATTTTTTTGCTTGGGTTTTTTATTTGGGGTAAGTCAGTATTGGAGTACGAGGATAGTGCAATACATCAATTAACGGGAGAAGAATTGCTTATAAGAGGTTGGATCAAGGACAGGGAAGGAGACCGTTTGCTTCTGGAACAGGTCGAAGTAAAAACTTCTTCCGCCTGGAGAGAAATTGGCGGTGGGTATTGGGCCTGGATTAATGGAGGGGAAAAGGTGGAGGTGGGGAAGATATTGGAGGGTTTTGGTTATCTCAACCCCTTAAGCCCCCCTACTAATCCGGGAGAAGCCGACTGGCGAATGCAAAACCTGGCCGGGAAAGTCTGGGGTAATATCTGGCTAAAACCAGATTCAGTGAAAGTTGTTGGTCAGCAAAGGACTCCTCTTATCCAGGTTCGGCTTTACCTTGAGGAAAGGATGAAAAGGGCTCTGGGTAAGGAGGAAAAAGGATTTCTCGCGGCCTTGCTTTTAGGCCGAAGGCAGGATTTATTGGAAAAACAAAGAGAAACATTTTATGCTGCTGGTCTTGGCCATGTTCTGGCTGTTTCCGGTCTACATATTGGGTTTATTGCTTTTTTGTTGTGGTTTGGACTGGAAAAACTACCCCTGGGCAGTAAATATAAAACAGCTTTATTCTGCCTTTTAATTTTAATATATATTGGACTGGTTGGTTGGCGGGCTTCAGTTGCAAGAGCGGGTATTATGGCCATGGGTTTGCGTTTGGGGCAGGAAACAAAAAGGAAAGGCAACCTGTTTAATAATCTGGCTCTGGCATACCTGATTTTGATTTTGAGCAACCCTTTTTTGCTGTGGACAGCGGGTTTTCAGCTTTCTTTTTTGCTAACCTTTTTTATTATCCTGGGCAAAAATATCATTAGGCCAGTGAAGGGGAAAATCAGACAGGGGTTTCTTTTTTCTATCCTGGCTACCCTTGCTGCCTCTCCGCTGACTGCATATCATTTTCAAATCATTAATCCCCTGAATTTTCTGGGGAACCTCTGGGCTCTCCCTTTAACTGGAATAATTGTAATGAGTGGGTTTTGCGGGATGGTTCCTTTCCTGGGGGATATTTTATGGAGATTAATTACTCTTCCAGCAATAATGGTTATGAAAAATTTACTGGAAATTTGGGCCGATTTGCCTGGAACCAGCCTAGTTGTGCCTTCTCCCCCTCTCTGGGGGGTAATTATTTATTATTTCCTTCTTTTTTCAATTTTATTCTGGCTGGAACCAACCCGGATACCCCTCTGGCAAAAATATAAAACACTTATGGCCAAGAGAACCCTGCCCATTTTAATTATTATTTTCTTCCTGGCCCTGATTTTTTATGAGTTGGAAGAAAAACAGACAGAAATTACTTTTCTTGATGTGGGCCAGGGTGATGCCATCCATATTTTCCTGCCGGAAGCGGGAGAAATAATGATAGACGCCGGAGGTAGTTGGGGGCAGGAATGGAGAGCTATCGGGGAAAGGATAATACTGCCCTATCTAAGGGAAAGGGGTATAAGGGAATTGGATGCAATTTTCATTTCTCATTTTCACGAAGACCACTACAGGGGCTTTTTGCCAGTACTTGAACAGAAAACAACAGGAATAGTTTTTGGCCCTCCAATTCAGGGGGTCTGGCAGGAAGAAGAGTTTTTTAATAAATTAAGGGGAAATGGTTCCGATTACTTTCCTTTAAGGCGGGGAAAAGAATTTTCCCTGGGTCCAAGGAATTCCCTCCAGGTCCTTCATCCTGGAGAAGATCTTTTAAGCCAATCTCCTCTCAACAACAATTCCCTGGTATTAAATATAGAGATTGGAAGATGGAGTATTTTATTGACGGGGGATATTGAAGGGGAAGCAGAAAAAGAATTGGTGGAAAAGGGTCTTGTTCCGGATGTCGATATATTAAAAGTTGCCCACCATGGCAGTTCCACTTCAACCAGTTTACCTTTTCTAGAGGAAGCCCGACCCCTTTTCGCAATTATCCAGGTAGGAAAAAACCAGTTTGGGCACCCCGATCCCGGGGTATTAAAAAGGCTTGAAGACATGGGTGTGCAGGTTTTTATAACTAAAAAACACGGGGCCGTAACTTTTTCAGTTGATAAAGAAGAAAACCTGCGGGCGAAAAAATGGAAAGCATCTACCCGGGAACTCTTTCCTTATGCAAATTTATTTTTCTCTTTCCAAAAGTTCCAGAGGAGTGGAAAGGTAAATTCCCCTGATAAAAAAGAGGAAAAGGTAATTTTAAGCAAGAATTAAAGAAGGGGAAAGGAGAGAAGTTCATGCTAAGGGAGTTACAGAATAAAAAGGAAGAACTTGCCCCTGTATACCTGCTCGGGGGCGACAATGATTACTTAATAGAAAAGTTTGTCCGGGAGTTTGTTAGGAAAATTGTTCCGGAAGAAAAAAGATCCTTTAACTGGGTGAAAATAGATGAAGAAGAAGAGAATGCCCTGGAAAAACTTTTTAACTCGGCCCGGACTGTTAGTCTTTTGGGAGGGGAAAAAGTAATTCAGTTTCGCCCCCGGCGTTTTTTTAAGAGCAAGGATAATCCAGGGGAAGAGAAATTCATTGAATTTCTCGACAGCTGGCCCAAAGGGGTTTATTTAATTATTACAGCAGGCGAAGAAATAGATAAAAGGACAAGGGTATTCAAACAGACCAAAAAAAGAGTCCGCTTTTTTGAAACCCAGTCTTTAAAGGGGCAGAACCTCCACTCCTGGATTAAGGCCCAGGTAGAAAACAGGGGAAAGATTATAGACCGGGAAGCTCTTTTTTTTCTTGAGTACGCCTTTTTTAACCAGTTATATGTAATTGAGAACGAGCTGGAAAAAGTTTTTTTATTCATGGGAGAAGAAAAGAAAATAACCCGGGCTCTCCTGGAAGAAATAATTTCCATTGACCGGGTTTTGCATGAAAAATTTGTATTTGAATGGATGGATGCAATCAGCAAGCAGGAAACCAACAAGGCTCTGGAAATGCTTGGCGAAATGCTGCGGCAGGGAACCAATCCTGTTTACCTTTTTACAATGCTGGCAAGACAGATCAGGCTTCTGGCTCTTTCCTGGGAGTTTAAAAGAAAGGGTGTTTCCCACCAGGAGGCAGCAAAAAAACTTGGAGAGCACCCGTTTCCTCTGCAAAAATGTTATCGGGTTGCCGACGGTTTTTCTTTCTCTGAACTGTCTTTCCTCTGGCAGGAAGTTGCTCTGGTTGGAGAAAGAATTGTTCGCGGAGAGATGGAATGGCGGCCCTCCCTGGAGATGTTTTTATTCCGCTGGAAAGACTTTAAAAAAAGAAAAACCCCCTCCTGATATGGAGGCGGGTTAAATCTTAAGAAGCTGTTTTATTGTAAAGGCGAGCCAGGCGCGATTTTTTTCGGGCTGCATTGTTTTTATGGATGATTCCCTTGGCAACGCTCTGGTCGATAATTTTTTGTGCCCGGACCAGTTCCTGGGAGGATTTTTCCTTGTCCCCTTCTAATGCGGCCCGTTCAAAACGCTTGATGGCAGTTTTGAGCCGGGATTTAAGAAGTCGGTTGCGACGGGTTTTTCTTTCGGTTATTCGAACTCGCTTTTTTGCGGATTCAATGATGGGCATGGTTTCACCTCCTCTGGACCTTTTTGCAACACATAAATTCTATCACGCCTTCAAAGGAAATGCAAGAGGTAAAAAAGGAAGTATATGGTGAAATCCCTGGAGGGGGAAAAAATTAAATAACCGGGGGGAATTACTTTGTATGTAAGCACGCATTTTGCAGCAGGTGCGGCAATAGGCAAGATGGTTGGAAATAGCTGGCAGGCTTTTCTGCTTGGGCTTTTAAGCCATATAATCCTTGATATTATTCCCCATCATGATTACCGGGGAAGGAGAGGAATTTTTCTGGATACCATGGTTACTGCAGCAATGGTCCTGTGGTTATATCCTTCTCCTGCCTATATTTTCTGGGGAGCACTTGGGGGGACCATCCCTGACATAGAAGTAATAATTAGCCACATTTTCTTTAAGAAAAAAGGCCCTCGTTTTTTTCCCACCCACAGCGGGAAATTACCTCACCTTGCGTGGAAATGGCCGGCGGGTTTTGTAATTCAGGTAGGAATAATGCTGGGAGCGGTTTTTTTTCTCCTGGCTACAGTTCCTCGATTTGTCGGTTGACAAAGGAGGGCTATGGTGTTATTTTATTGATAGGATGTTAGCACTCCTTATGGTAGAGTGCTAAGCGGGAGGGTGAGGCCCCAATGGAAATGAATGTGAGGAAAAAAGGAATTTTAAAGGCGGTAATTAATGAATATATTCTCACCGCCGAACCAATAGGTTCCCGGACCATTTCCAAGAAATATGATTTAAATGTTAGCTCAGCAACCATACGCAATGAAATGGCTGATCTGGAAGATCTGGGCTATCTACAACAACCGCATACTTCTGCCGGACGTATTCCTTCAGACAAGGGGTACCGTTTTTATGTTGACAGTCTGATTGATATTGAAAAAATTCCCGGAAGCTTCGAGGAAATGATCCGGAAAAAATACCTGGTTCGGAAAAAAGAAGTCCAGGATATTGTGCAGGTTACATCGCGAATGCTTTCTCACCTGACCAGGTACACTGCTCTCGTAGCAAGCCCCAGTTCGCCGGATTATTTTTTCCAGCACCTGCAACTGGTTCCCCTTGAAGGCAAGAAAGTAGCGGTAATTGTTGTTATTAGTTCGGGCCTTGTCCAACACCAGACAGTAACCCTGCAGAACAGGCCCGCCCGGGAAGAGCTGGAACATATTTCTCGGTTAATAAATGAACGTTTGCAGGGACTACCCCTGAAAAATATTAACAATGAAATTTTCCGGGCACTGGAAAAAGAACTTAGAGATAAAACACTTTTCCGGGAACTATATAAATCTTTAGTTGAGTTTATTTCTGAAGAGGGAACTAACCAGGAGTGGGGTAAAATTCACCTTGACGGGGCAACAAATATTCTCGAGCAACCCGAATTTTCTGACCTGGAAAAAGTTAAGGTGTTTCTGAAACTTTTTGAACAGGAAGATATGCTGAAACAGCTTTTAAATCAGATCCCTACAGAAGGTCTTAAGGTTGTTATCGGCCGGGAGGTTCCCCTGGAAGAAATAAGGGATTGCAGTCTCGTAGTGGCCGACTATTCTTTCCAGGATAAAACAGTTGGAAAGATGGCAATACTGGGCCCCACAAGGATGAATTATCCCAAGGTAATGGCGACGGTAAACTTTATGGCAGAAGTCTTAAGCAAGGTTTTACGCGAGGAGGATTGAGCATGAGTTATTCCAAAAAAAAATCGAAGAAAAAACAGGTAGAATCGGACAAGGGTAAAGAGGAAATAACCAACCAAAAAAATGAAGAAGAGCATCAGGATGATTACGAGAGGCTAAAAGGAGAGCTGGAAAAAGCGCAGCAGGTAATCAGAGAAAAAGAAGAAGAAAATGAGCAACTCATGGCCCGACTTCAGAGGGCAAAGGCAGATTTTGCAAATTATAAAAAACGTATTGAAAAAAATCGTTTTCAGGATCGAGTGAGAGCCCAGGAAGAAGTTATCCTTGAGTTTTTGCCTGTTTTAGATAATTTTGAAAGAGCTCTGCAGGTAAACCCTGAGAATAAAGAAGCTCAGAATCTCTGCAAAGGCGTGGAGATGATTTTCAAACAGCTCTGGACAATTCTTGAGGAACTGGGCCTGGAAGAGATTGAAGCACTGGAAAAACCTTTTGATCACAACCTGCATGAGGCTGTGGAAAGGGTTTGCCTGGAGGATAAACCTGCAGAGATGGTCGTAGAGGTAATCCAGAAAGGTTATAAAGTGGGAGACAAAGTTTTGCGACCATCAATGGTAAAAGTTAATAAAGGAGGCGACGAAGATGAGTAAAGTTCTTGGAATTGATTTAGGGACCACCAACTCCTGCATGGCAGTTATTGAAGGTGGTGAAGGGACTGTAATTCCAAATGCTGAGGGGTCCCGGACCACTCCTTCAGTGGTCGGATTTTCTAAAAAAGGGGAAAGGCTGGTGGGCCAGCCCGCCAAGAGGCAGGCTGTCAGCAATCCCAATAATACTGTTACTTCCATAAAAAGAAAGATGGGAAGCGACTACAAGGCCAAAATGGGAGACAAGGAATATTCTCCCCCGGAAGTATCGGCAATGATTCTCCAAAAGATGAAAAAAGATGCCGAAGATTACCTGGGCCAGGAAATCAAGCAGGCTGTTATTACTGTGCCAGCTTATTTCAGTGATAGCCAGCGCCAGGCGACCAAAGATGCGGGAAAAATTGCTGGTCTTGAAGTTTTGCGGATCATCAACGAACCAACTGCTGCTTCTCTTGCTTACGGCTTGGATAAAAAGAAGGACGAAAAAATTCTTGTCTATGACCTGGGCGGTGGAACTTTTGACGTTTCTATCCTGGAGATAGGTGACGGGGTTTTTGAAGTTGTTGCTACCAGTGGAAACAACTATCTTGGTGGCGATGATTTTGACCAGCGCCTGGTTGAATATATGGCTGATCAATTTAAAAAAGAAGTTGGCGTTGACCTGCGCAGGGATCGAATGGCGATGCAGCGCCTGGTTGAAGCTGCAGAAAAAGCAAAAGTTGAACTCTCTGGAGTAATGTCTACCAATGTAAACCTTCCTTTCATTACCCAGACTGAAGATGGTCCTCAGCATCTGGATATTGATATTACCCGGGCCAAGTTCGAAGAATTAATTGATGATTTTATTGAAAAAACAATGGGACCAACTCGACAGGCCTTAAAAGACGCCAAACTATCTCCAAAAGATATTGACGAAATTATTCTGGTAGGAGGTTCGACAAGGATCCCTGCTGTTCAAAAAGCAATTAAAAACCTGCTCGAGAAAGAACCCAACAAAGGGGTAAACCCTGACGAATGTGTGGCTATTGGTGCCGCAATTCAGGGTGGTGTTCTTGCTGGAGATGTTGACGACATTGTTCTCGTTGATGTTACTCCCCTTTCCCTGGGTATTGAAACCCTGGGAGGAGTTTTCACAAAACTTATCGAACGAAATTCCTCAATACCTACCAGCCAGAGTAAAATTTTCACTACTGCTGCTGATAATCAGACTTCTGTAGATATTCATGTTCTCCAGGGTGAGAGAGCAATGGCTAAAGATAATAAAACTCTGGGAAGATTCCAGCTTACAGATATTCCGCCTGCTCCCCGAGGAGTTCCCCAGATCGAAGTTTCATTTGACATTGACGTAAACGGAATTGTAAATGTTTCTGCAGTTGATAAGGGTACAGGGAAGAAAAAAAATATCACCATCAAATCATCCTCAGGGTTAAGCGAAGATGAGATTGAAAAGATGGTGAATGAAGCCCAGCAATATGAAGAAGAAGATAAGAAGAAAAAAGAAGAGGTTGAAACCCGCAATGAAGCTGATGGTCTGGTCTTCCAGGTTGAAAAGACCCTTAAAGAATCCGGTGACAAACTTGATCCTGAATTAAAAGAGAAGGTTGAAAATGCCAAAAAAGAACTAGAGGAAGCATTAAAAGGAGACAACATTGAGCCAATCCGGAAGAAAAAGGAAGCTTTAACTGAGATCCTGCATGAAGCAAGCACTCAGATTTATTCCCGAATGCAGGAGGAAGAACAAAAACAGCAACAGGAAGCTCAGGCTGGCCAGGGAGGCTCTTCTTCCGAACAGGATAACGTTTATGACGCTGATTTTAAAGAAGTTGATGACGAGGAAGAAGACCAAAAGTAGTAAGAGGTGGTGACCGTTTTGGCGGCCAAAAAAGACTATTATGAAGTCCTGGGTATCAACCGGGACGCCGAACAAGAGGACATAAAAAAAGCATATCGGAAATTAACCAGGAAATACCATCCTGATAAAAATCCTGACGATCCCCAGTCTGCAGAAAAATTCAAGGAATTAACAGAAGCCTACAAGGTGTTATCAGATCCACACAAGAGAGCCCAATATGACCGCTACGGTCATGCGGGAATGGAGGGCGCTGATTTTGGCGACTTTGGTGATTTCAGCCAGGATTTCAGCGGCTTTGAAGATATATTTGATATGTTCTTCGGCGGGCGGCGGTCCAGAACATCTCGCCGGCCCCGCCGGGGGGTAGATCTGCAATACCAGATGAACCTCAAATTTGAGGAAGCGGCTTTTGGTGGGGAAAAAGAGATAAATATTCCCCGGGTTGAGAATTGTCCTGATTGTGGTGGCAGCGGGGCTCAAGCGGGATCCCATCCTGAAACCTGTCCCCAGTGTGGGGGAAGAGGCGAGGTAAGCTACCGCCATCAAACTGCTTTTGGTAGTTTTGTCCAGGCCAGAACCTGCGAACGCTGCCGGGGAGAAGGGCAAATCATAACTGATCCCTGTAAAACCTGCAATGGGCAGGGGCAGGTTCGTCGACAGCGAACACTAAAAGTAAACATTCCCCCCGGAGTGGATACCGGACACAAATTGAGAATGGCCGGGGAAGGTGAAGCGGGCCCCAACAATGGTCCCCCGGGGGATTTATACATCGTGATTGAAGTCGAACCCCATTCTATTTTTAAACGGGACGGAAGTAACCTTTACTGCGAGGTGCCAATTAGTATCGTCCAGGCAATAATGGGTGACGAAATCAAGGTTCCGACCCTCGAAGGGAAGGTTTCCCTGAAAATTCCCCCCGGGACGCAACCTGGAAGAAAATTCCGGTTGAAGAATAAGGGTTTACAGAACATTCAGGGTTATGGCCGTGGAGATCTTTACGTGCAGGCAAGAGTAGTAATTCCAGAAAACATTAACCGGAAACAAAAAGATTTACTGGAAGAGTTTGCCCAAATCAGCGGCGATGAAATCAATCCTGAACAAAAAGGTTTTTTGAAAAAAGTTCGGGATGCCTTTGGGGTGTGATGTTTTGAAATATAAAGAGGTTTATCTGGAAGTGAATACTGAAGTAAAAGAAGCCCTGCATCCAATACTTCAGGCAGAGGATTTAGAAGGATGGAACTGGGTTGAAAAGGGCAGCCGACTGGGCTGCCTTTTTTACCTTCCTGCAAACCGGGAGTGGCGGGAGAAGTGTGAGAAGATTAAGAAAAAAGTTGAAAGATTGCAGGAATTTGGCCTGGAGCCAGGCCCGGTCTTTTACAGTGTCCGGGATATTAATTCCCGCTCCTGGGAAAAGCTGATTAGGGAAGCAGAAGAACCACGCCAGGTCCTCGATGGTTTTTGGGTTATCCCTCCCGAATATTCCAAAACAAAGATCCCCCAAGGAATGGTTATTAAACTTCGGGGCGGGATGGCTTTTGGGACAGGCGATCATCCCAGCACAAGGCTGGCCCTTGGGTTTATTCAGGATTGGCTGAGAAATTATGATAAAATACTGGATCTGGGAACAGGAAGCGGAATTCTGGCAATTGCTTCTGCTAAACTTGGAGCGAAAGAGGTTACGGGTATAGATAATGACCCTGAAGCAGTTTCTCTGGCCCGGAAAAATGTTAAGTTGAATAAATTTGAGGACAGGGTAGAAATAAAGCAAGGGGACCTTATTAAAGGATTAAGAGGTTTATATTCAGGGGTTATTATTAATATTCTTTATCCCCAGATCGTCTCCGTATTGCCAGATCTGGATAAAATCACCGAAAAAAAAGCAGGCCTGGTTCTTTCAGGGGTTCTTTTCAAGCAACTTCCCCAGCTCCGGGAAAAAATAGTTTCGACACCCTGGGAAATCCTTGATACGAGGGTTGAAGGGGATTGGACCGGGCTTTACCTGGAAAAGAAGGGGTGATATTTTGACCAACCTTTTTGTTTCCCAGCCTTTTAAAGAGGGAGAGGAGGTTTTTTTAACTGGGGAGGATCATCACTACCTTTACCGGGTTTTAAGGGTTTCTCCAGGAGATAAACTTAACCTCCTTGATGGGAAAGGAGGAGTTTTTTTAGCTGAAATCAAAGAACTCAAAAAGAAGGAAACCCTGATCGGGGTTGGAGAAAAGTTGCAGGTCAGCAATGAACCCGGAAAAAAAATTCACCTCCTGCAGGCCTTACCTAAAAAGGATAGGTTTGAATATATTCTGGAAAAGGGAACAGAAATCGGAATTGCTTCATTTTTTCCACTCCATTCCCGGCGAACAATAAAAAAAGTAGAGGGAAAGAATCTTTCAGGAAAACTTGAACGGTGGCAGAATATAATAAAAAACGCTGCCCAGCAATCCGGGAGGACTGTTTTACCTCAAATTAAGGCACCGCTGGAATGGGAAGAATTACAGGATTTTGTTAAGGGTTTTGATGTTTTATTATGGGCCTGGGAGGGTTCGGGTAATTCGGTGCAGGATGTATTGAAGGTCCGGGGTGAGGAAGAAAATATTCTCCTGGTTATTGGCCCGGAAGGAAGTTTTACAGGCAAGGAGGAGAAGGAGCTTTTGAAAATGGGATTTTCTGATTTTTCCCTGGGGAAAAGAATTCTGCGTAGTGATACCGCAGGACTGGTTGCGGCAACAATAATTTTACACCTCACCGGAGATTTGGGGGAATAAAATTTGGCGAAGGTTAAAGTGGTTACCCTTGGTTGCAAGGCAAATCAATACGATAGCGAACAGCTAAAAAAAGAATTCCAAAATAAGGGCTGGGAAATAGTTTCGGGGGATCAAGTTCCCAATATTTTCCTGGTAAATTCATGTACAGTAACCAATGAAGCAGCCCGGCAGTCCCGGCAACGCTTGAGAAAAATGAGTAAGGAAGGGAAAACTCCTTTTCTGGTTCTTTACGGTTGTTACCCCCAGGCATATCCACAGCAAACCGAAAAGATTCCCGGTGTAGATCTGGTTATAGGGCGGCAGGATTTTGATAAAACTGTGGAATTAATTGAAAGTGCAAGTGGAATAAAACCACTGAGAAAGAAAGCAGACCAGGATCTGTTTTATTCCAACAGAACCAGGGCCTTTTTAAAAATTGAAGAGGGTTGTGAATCCTTCTGTGCTTACTGTATTGTCCCCAGGGCTCGGGGAAGGGTCTGGAGCAAACCGGTTGATGAAATTATGGAAGAAATTGAGGCCCTGATTACGAGCGGCTTCAAAGAAGTGGTTTTAACCGGCATTCACCTGGGTTTTTATGGAAGGGACCGCAGAGGAAATCTTTCCCTGGAAAAAGTTATAGAAAGAATTCTTGAAACCCCCCTGCCCAGATTAAGATTGAGTTCCCTGGAAATTAACGAGGTGAGTGAAGAATTACTTGATTTAATGGAGGGAGAAAATGCTCTTTGTCCTCACCTCCATTTGCCTTTGCAGAGTGGAAGTGATAAAATACTCGAAATAATGAACCGAAAATATAAAGCTCGGGATTTTCTGGCCAAAACAAATTATTTCAAGTCGAGAATTCCTGATCTTGGTTTAACTACAGACGTAATGGTTGGTTTCCCTGGTGAGACCGAGGAAGATTTCGACAAAACTGTTGAGGTAGTAAAGGAAGTTGGGTTTGGTCGGATCCATGTTTTTTCTTATTCTAAAAGGGCCGGTACTCCTGCAGCCCGGATGAACCAGCAAATAACTGGACCCGAGAAAAAAAAGAGAAACCAGTTTTTGCGAGCGATTGGGGAAGAACAACAGGCCATGTTTAATTCGAAATATTTAGGTAGAGAAATGGAAGTTTTAGTTGAGGGAACAGAACCCGCCCAGGGTTGGTCTTCCAATTACATTAAATATTATTTCGAAGAGGATTTGGAGCAGGGGGAGTTAATTAAGGTAAGAGGAGAAAAACTTTTCCAGGATGGCATATGGGGAAAGGAGGTCTAACATGGCAGATTGCATTTTTTGCAAAATTGTTGAAGGGGACATACCGGCACAAAAAGTATATGAAGATCATGAATTCCTTGTTTTTGCCGATGTGAAACCCCAGGCACCTGTTCACCACCTGGTAATTCCCAAAGAACATATCTCGAACATTATGGAAATTAAGGACCAAGATCTTCTGGGACGTCTTTTTGGCGTCATCCAGAAAGTTGCCCAGCAGGAAGGGATTTCTGAAAAAGGGTTTCGGGTTGTAAATAATTGTGGAGATGATGGTGGGCAGACGGTTGGCCACATTCATTTTCACCTTCTGGGTGGGCGTTTTATGGAGTGGCCTCCCGGATAGATTTGACAGCGTTTTCCCACCGTTATATAATGTTTATAGCAATGCGGAAGCTGGGAGGGGGGATACTTTACAATGGCTGAGATTAGAATAAAGAAAAACGAATCTCTGGATAAGGCCCTGCGGCGTTTTAAGAATAAATGCCGTAAGACTGGTGTCTTCCAGGAGGCAAAAAAAAGACGTTACTATGAAAAGCCGAGTGATATTCGCAAGAAAAAAGAAGCCTCTCGGCGACGTGGGCGTGGATAAGGGAGGTAGGCCATGTCGTCCATAAAGGAAATATTGCTGGAGGACATGAAAAAAGCAATGATAGAAAGGTCAGAAATCCCGTTGGCGGCAATCAGGACAACAAGGGCTGCAATAAAAAATGAGGAAATATCCAAACGGAAAGACCTTTCTGACGGCGAAGTAGTGGAAATTCTAAAGCGGGAAGTCTCTCTTCGCCGGGAAGCAAGGGATGAGTACCGGCGGCTGGGAAATGACGGTGAAGCTCAGCGACTGGAGAGAGAAATCTCTGTTTTAGAAAAATACCTTCCCCCCGAAAATGGAAAATAATTTAGCTTTGACTAATTAGAAATATTAAAAAAAGCCAATCCTGTAAAGGGGTTGGCTTTTTTTTGGTAGAAGCAGGAAATTTGGTTGAAAAAATGAATAAGTACAAGGTAAGGTGAAAGTGAGGTGAAATTATGAGGACAAGGGCTTTGATTTTTCTTCTTTTATTAATTCTGGGTGTCTCTGGTTTCTTGTATGGGCAAACAGAGGAAAAAGTTTATAGAATTGATATTGTTGGAGATATTGATATGGGCCTGGCTTCCATAACTGAGAGAGGTATCCGTGATGCTGAGGAGGCAGGGGCCAAGGCGGTAATAATTTATATTGATACATTCGGAGGATTTGTTAACGCAGCAACTCGAATTCGCGATGCAATTTTTGGTTCTTCAATTCCGGTTTACACCTATGTAAGCGGAAGAGCCTGGTCCGCAGGCGCCCTGGTTGCTATGGCCGGAGATTACCTGGCAATGACTCCCGGATCAAGCATAGGGGCTGCAGAACCTGCTCCAGCCGACGAAAAAACTGTTTCGGCACTTCGTTCTGAATTCAGGGCAACTGCAGAAGCCCGGGAGAGAAATCCTGAGGTTGCAATGGCCATGGTAGATAAAGAACTCGAAATTGAAGGGCTGGTGGGCAGTGGGGATATCCTTACCCTCTCCTCTGCAGAAGCTGTTGAATGGAATATTGCCAATAAGCAGGTGGCAAGTTTAAGTTCATTCCTGGAGGAGAGAGGCCTGGGAGAGGCTTCTCTGGTTAGAGTGGATCCCCTTTTAGTGGAACAATTCGCCCGCGTTGTCGCGGGGCCCTGGCTAAGCGGGCTTTTACTGACCATTGGTTTTGCGGGAATTTTCCTGGAAGTAGTAACGGTTGGCTGGGGAGTTCCAGGAACTCTGGGGATTCTTTCTTTGGCAGCCTTCTTTACCGGTCACCTGCTTACAGGTGCTTCTCACTGGAGTGTGGCCATTCTTTTCCTGGCCGGAATTGTGTTGATTTTTCTTGAAATTTTCGTTGTTCCCGGTTTTGGCATTACAGGGCTGGGTGGGTTAGGAGCAATAATAATAAGCCTTTTTTTGATTTTCCCCAACACAACTCTCGCTCTACAGGTGATAGCGGGTTCCATGTTGGCCTCAGTGATTTTGATTGCAATTGGATTGCAATTTTTACCCCGGAGTGGGGTCTGGAGTCGGATCGCCCTGGGGACTTCTGAGACTGTTGAACTTGGTTACGTAGCACCTGCAGACAGGAGTAAACTGCTAGGAAGAATTGGAGTTGCTCAATCTTATTTTAGACCATCGGGAATTGTGGAAATTGATGGGGAAAGGATAGATGCAGTAAGTGAAGGGGGGTTTATTGAAAAAGGAACCCGGGTAACCGTGGTAAAGATAGAAGGTAATAGGTTGATTGTCAGGAAGGCTGAAGAAGTAGAAGATTAAACTGGAGGTGTATTTTTAATGGGTGGTTATATTGCTTTAATTGTTCTGGTAATCGTTCTGGGAAGCGCATTCTTTTATTTTATTCCCGTCGGGCTTTGGATTTCCGCCTGGGCTGCTGGAGTAAAAATTGGTATTTTTAATCTTGTGGGGATGCGCCTGCGCCGGGTAGTTCCTGGAAAAATAGTGGGACCGATGATTAAATCCCATAAAGCTGGAGTGCCCCTAAGCAGCGATCGATTAGAAGCTCATTTCCTTGCCGGAGGTAATGTTGACCGGGTGGTGGATGCCCTGATTGCTGCACAGCGGGCTCAGATTCCTCTGGAGTTTGAGCGGGCTGCGGCTATCGACCTTGCTGGTCGAGATGTTTTGCGGGCTGTTCAAATGAGTGTTAATCCCAAGGTAATTCAGACTCCGATTGTTACCGCTGTGGCTATGGACGGCATCCAGGTAATGGCTACCGCCAGAGTAACTGTTCGGGCAAATATTGACCGACTCGTTGGTGGAGCCGGTGAAGAAACTGTCCTGGCTCGTGTTGGAGAAGGTATTGTAACAACTGTTGGTTCAGCAAAAACTCACAAGAATGTCCTGGAAAATCCAGACTCCATCTCCAAAACTGTTCTGGAAAAGGGGCTGGATTCAGGAACCGCCTTTGAGATTTTGTCCATCGATATCGCCGATGTTGATGTCGGGAAAAACATTGGAGCCAAACTGCAGACCGACCAGGCCGAAGCAGATAAAAGAATTGCCCAGGCCAAAGCGGAAGAAAGACGGGCCATGGCTGTTGCTGAAGAACAAGAAATGCGGGCCAAGGTTGAAGAAATGCGGGCTAAGGTTGTCGAAGCCGAAGCCCAGGTACCTATTGCCCTGGCTGAAGCCCTTAAAGCAGGTCGCCTTGGTGTAATGGACTATATGAACTATCAAAACATAAAAGCGGATACTGATATGAGGGACGGAATTTCCAAGGCAACCCGCCCTGAAGAAGAGGAGAAGGAAGAAAACTAAGGGGGGCTTTTCTTGGAAGAACTATTTGCACCGCTAGCCTTTATTTTGATATTTTTTGTTCTGCCCCGGGTTATTCGTGCTTTAGGGACCGGTTTCTTTCGGGCTCAGAAGGAAAAGATAAACGAACAGAGACAGAGAGAATTAGGTGCCCCCTATGAAGAAAAGTACGGGGGAGAAGAGGAGCAAAGGACATTACAGGAAAAAGCGGAGGAAGCAAGAGCAGAAGATATCTTTATAGAAGATAAAACCGAACCATTCCAGGCAACCCAGGAGGAACACGGTTACCTCGATGAAAAAAGAGTTTATACAGAGGAACCGCTGGTTCCCCGTGAAGATTCTTCCCAAACCCAAATGGATCCAGAAAGAGATTGGAGTATTGATTCGGATAGTACCTGGGGAGATGACTGGAAAAGTGAACTGGCTAAAACAAAAGCGGAAACCAAAAAACAAATAGAAAAAATCCAAAGAGAAATTGAAGAAGAACTGGAAACCCGAGATGTGGTTCAAAGAAAAGTTGTAATCAGGAAAAAAATGCAGCTGGGGTTTTCTCGAAAGAATATTATCCAGGGGGTTATTTTTTCCGAATTTTTTGCCCCCCCGCGTGCCCGAAGAAAAAGGATAATTAGTCGCTAGGAATTATTTGGCTGTTGGCCGATCTGGTCAACGGCCTTTTTTTTATATTGAATTAAAAACAGGCGTATTGGCGTTAAACTTAACGGGGGTATGTAAAAGAAGGAGAAACTTGGGAAAAAGGAGAAGTATTGATAACGGGCAAGCCAGGGGGATTTAACTTGCCCTGCGGTTTTTTTTCAGGTAATTTAACAAGATTTTTGCTGAAAAAATTACTGGTTCAGGGGTTGCGGATGTTTCTTATAATTACTATACTCTAGAGAAGAAATAAATCAGAAGGCCTTTAAAAAGCAAAAATGCCAGCCTGGGTTTTTATGATTGTTTTTTTCTTTTTCTTTTATTCCTGAGAAATAAATATTAGCATAAAATTTTTGAAAGAGGGGGCGGAATTGGTTTTGTCCAGAAAAGAAACCTTTGTTTTACCCACAAATGAAATAGCATTGAGAATTTTTGGTTATCATGACAGCCATTTGAAACTGTTGGAGGAATCTTTTGCAGCAGAAATAATAGCCAGGGGCAATGAAATTCAAATTAAAGGCACAAAAGACGAAATTGAAAAGATAAAGAAGGTAATTGAGGAACTACAGAAAGCGGTTGTTGCCGGAAATCAAATCTCCAAGAGAGACGTTGATTATGCCATTCAAACCATCCAGGAAGAGGGCAAACTGGATCTGTTCCCCCTTTACAGCGATGTAATTCATACAACCTATCGGGGGAAAAAAATAAAACCAAAAACGGTTGGGCAAAAAGCCTATGTTGATTCAATCCGAAAAAAAGATATTGTTTTTGGAATCGGCCCTGCCGGGACCGGGAAAACCTACCTGGCAATGGTGATGGCGGTAAAAGCTTTTTTGAAAAAAGAAGTGGCCAGGATTGTTTTAACCCGGCCCGCTATTGAAGCTGGAGAAAAACTGGGTTTTTTGCCTGGAGACCTTCAGGAAAAAGTAGATCCTTATTTGCGGCCATTATACGATGCGCTTTATGATGTCCTGGGACATGAAATTGTCCACAAATACCTGGAAAGAGACGTAATCGAAGTAGCTCCTCTGGCTTATATGCGGGGGCGGACCCTTGACGATTCTTTTGTTATTCTGGACGAAGCCCAGAATACTACAAAGGAACAGATGAAGATGTTTCTTACCCGCCTGGGCTTCAGGTCCAAGGCCGTTATAACCGGAGATGTGACCCAGATTGATTTACCCAAAGACACTTATTCGGGGTTAAATATTGTCCGGGCTATTCTGGCTGACATTAAGGGAATAGATTTTGTTTACCTGACAAACCGGGATGTTGTTCGCCATGCACTTGTTCAGGAAATTTTGAAGGCCTATGATCGGTACGAGAAGGAGGAGGGGTAGGCCTTGCAATGGTTAAGGTTAATCAAGGCTTTTTTTACTGATACAAACCGGAGGAAATGGTTCTGGCCGGTTGTAAGTTTTCTGGCCCTAATCCTGCTTGTTGGCAGCTCTTTTTTGCCGGCGCAGGTAGATGTTAACGTTGGCGAAGTTGCAAGGGAAGATATAGAAGCTCCCAATAATATGGTTTTAATTGATGAGGAAAGAACCGATCAACTCCGCGAGGAAATGGCCCAGCAGGTTCCCAATGTAATTGAAGAGGATCCGGAGGCTATTGATCGAACTCGGGGTGATCTCAACTTTTTTTTCAACTTTTTTCGTCGTGAAGATAATATTTTTCCCAATGGTTCCTTCCGGTGGGAAGGACTTTCTACAGGCCAGTTTGGTTTCTGGACCAATGTTTCCTCTGAGAGGCGAAGTTTTCTGCAGGAAAAGCTGGAGGGAATTCTCGTTGAAGAAATGGAGGGGGGTATTCGGTCCACTCACCTGGATGAAGCAAAAGAAAATGTAACAGCAAGAATTGCAGAACTGGATATAACTGAGCAGGAAAAAGAGCAACTTGTTCTCCTCGGGGAGAGGTTTATCCGGCCCAACCTGGTTTTGAATGTTGAAGAAACCGCCCGGCGAAGGGAGGAAGCCCGCCAGGGAGTAACCCCTGTGACAAGGGCTATCCGCCAGGGGGAAGTTTTAATTCGCCAGGGACAGGTTATAACTGAGGAAGATATTGAGCTTCTAGAGGCTGTGGGATTACTTCAACCCCAATTACAACCCACCCACTTTGCGGGCATAAGTGGGCTAATGCTTTTGATTTTTCTTGGAAACTACAAATTTTTAAGGAATTTTCACCCCAAGGTTCTGGAAAAAGAAAACCGGATGATTTTGATGTCTTTTCTTCCTGTATTTATGGTGGTTTTAGCCCAGGCTACAAGCTATTTGCCTGTTTCCCATCCAGGGTATTTGTTCCCCATTGCCGTGGGTAGTATCCTGATTGCAGTACTTTTGGATTCTCGGGTTGCCATCTTTTTTACCTTTAGTTATACAATTCTGGCCATCCTGGTTTTACAGGGTGGTTTACCTGAAATTACAGTTGGTCTGGTGGGTGGTATTTCCGGAGTTTACAGTGTTTCCAGGGTGAGCCAGCGACGAGACTTTATTCGAGCGGGGATTATTGTTGGAATTTTTTGCGCAATTGCCATTCTTACTCTTTCTCTCCTGGCGAACGTGGTAGAACCAACCAAACTTTTTCTTCTTGTTGGGTTGGGGCTGGGTAATGGTATTCTGGCAGCAATACTGATCAATGGTTTGCTTCCCCTGCTGGAAAATTATCTGGGGATGTCTTCGTCAGTTCGCCTGCTTGAACTTTCCAATCCTAACCAACCCCTGTTAAAAAAATTACTGATGGAAGCTCCAGGAACCTATCACCACAGTGTTATCGTTGGTAATCTTGCTGAAGCAGCTGCAGATAGACTGGGGGCGGATTCGCTTCTGGCGAGAGTAGGGGCTTATTATCATGATGTAGGGAAAATCAAGAGACCCTATTTTTTCAACGAGAACCTTCTTGGTGATAGTAATCCTCATGATAAATTGAACCCCAGTCTGAGCGCTTTGATTATTAAATCTCACGTTAAAGATGGAGTGGAAATGGCCAAAAAACACAAACTACCAGAACCAATTCTGGATATTATCCAGGAGCATCACGGAACCTCTCTGATCTCTTATTTTTACCAGGAATCCCTGCAGCGGGGAGATAATAGCTCTGCTAATTTCCAGTATGATGGGCCAAAACCCTGCTCCAAGGAAGCAGCTCTGATTTTACTGGCTGACGTTGTCGAAGCAGCAGTTCGTTCTCGATCTGCTGAAAGAGATAATCCCCAGGCCCTGGCCGGGATGGTGCAGGAACTTATTAAAGAAAAACTTGAGATAGGTCAACTGGATGAGTGTGATCTTACTCTTAAGGATATAGGACCGATACAGGATTGCTTCACCAAAATTCTTATGGGAATTTACCACAAAAGAATTGAATATCCGGATTACGGTGAAATCAGGGAGGCAGATGCGAATGGGTTTTAAAATTGGGTTTTTTAATGGACTTAATGATAAAAGAGTCGAGGAAAAAGAAAAGCTTTTGCTGCGAGTTGCAGAGTTTGCGCTTACCCAGGAAGGTTATCAAACTGGAGAATTGAGTATTGCCGTGGTTGATGATGAAGATATGCAACGGCTGAATAATGAGTACCGCGGCCTGAATGAAACCACCGATGTCCTTTCCTTTCCTCTTGGAGAAGATGATTTTGGGGAAATAATCATATCCTGGCCCAGGGCGAAAGAACAGGCCAGGGAATTTGGTCATTCCCTGGACAGAGAACTTGGTTTTCTTTTAGTGCACGGGATTTTACACCTCTTAGGATATGATCATCAAAAAGAAGATCAAAGGGAAGTAATGCGAGTTAAGGAGGAGGAAATCCTTTCCCGTTTAGAACTGGACCGGGAGGATAGTTAGGATGGCTGTTCGAAAACTGGTTGATAGTTTTTCCTTTGCCATTGATGGGATTAAACAGGCCTTTCAATCAGAGCGAAATCTCAGGATTCATGTTATAATTGGTTTGCTGGTTTTAATTTTGGGAGTTCTTTTGGGATTAACCCGAGTTGAATTTATTATACTTTTGTTTGTTATCTCCCTGGTCCTGGTTATGGAGCTTTTTAATACGGTTGTAGAAAGAATAATTGATCTGGTTTCCCCAAACTATCACCCTCGGGCCAAGGTAATTAAAAATATTGCTGCTGGGGCAGTTTTAATTTCTTCTGTGAACGCTGCTATCATTGGTTTTTTGTTATTTTACAACAGGTTGGATGATTTTTCCCCCAGGCTATTTAACTGGCTTTTAGAACAACCTGCTTATTTAACTTTTTTCCTTGTTTTATTGTTAATGGTCGTTTTATTTTTTATCAAGTACAAGCAAAATCAGACTTTTTCTCTCCAGGGCGGGATGCCAAGTTTGCACAGCGCTTTGGCTTTTAGTTTGGCTACTGTGATTGGTTTTGGTAATGATAATCCTCTTTTAATTCTTATTGGGTTTTCCCTGGCTTTTCTCGTCGCCCAGAGCAGAGTTGAGGGCAGGATACACAAAATTTCTGAGGTTATCTGGGGAGGTTTGTTGGGGGTTCTTTTAACGGTGCTCATTTTTCAGTTTTTTGCAGGAGGTCAGTAATGAAAATTCGTCATTATTTTGTTACCGGTTTACTGGTTTTAATGCCCTTATTAATAACAATTTATATACTTGCCCTTTTAGCCAGTCTTTTGGGACAAATTGTTCAGCCCCTTGCTGATTTTCTATTCGGAGGCCCCAGGTATGGGCTGGAGTATCTTGCGGCCATACTGTTGATCCTGATAGTTGGTTTGGTAGCAACAAATGTTTTGGGCAGAAGGCTAATTGGTTTTGGAGAGCGTTTGCTGGGACGGATTCCCGTGATCCGGCAGATTTATGTTGCCGTAAAACAACTAACTGATACCCTTGCTCTTCGGAATAAAACGGCTTTTAAACGAGTGGTTGTTTTTGAGTATCCCCGCCGGGGTATTTACCAGATTGGGTTTGTTACTTACCGGGGGCTGGGAGAGATCCAGGAGAAAACCGGAGAAAACCTGGTCCATATTTTCCTTCCGACCACACCCAACCCTACTTCGGGGCATTTGGTTTTTGTTCCCTTAAGGGACATCAAATTTTTGGATATGAGCGTTGAAGAAGGGCTTAAACTTGTTTTTTCAGCGGGGGCTCTTAATCCTCCGGGAAGAAAAGAGAAAGGAGAGGCCAGATAATGGCAAAAAGCAAAAACCTTTTTTTGTATCTGGCCCTTATTTTAATAATTTTTCTCAATCTCGGTTTAATATATTTATCCTGGGAGCCTGAAAAAGAAATAGAGGAAGATCCCCTTAAAGAAACCAGACTTCAGGGGGAATTTCTGTTTGCTTTCTGGGAAGATTGGCTCGCAGAAAGAGATTATTTGGAAGAAAATGGGAACAGAATCCTGGCCCAGGGGAAATGGGAACTGGAAAGAAGTGATGACGAAGCTGAAATTAAGGAAATATTACACCAATATGCTTCAAGAATTCAGGATCTGGTTGCCCGGGAAAACCATTACCGGGAAATTAACCGGGTTATTGATTACATTGAAAGAGAATTTAACTTTGTAACCGAACAGGGCCATGTTTTAATTTTCCAGGAAAATTCCGGGGAAACCAAGTTAATTGAAGGGTCGGGGACAGTAAGCTTTCCTGAAAATGTGGGAAAGAACCTGAGTTACCTGGATACGATGGGTCCTATTGAAGTTGTCTGGAATGAAGACCTGGTTGAAATTTATTCCGCAAGCCAGTTCAATAAATTTATTGAAGAAAAAGAGCAGATTATCGGAAACAGGGATAAAATTATCCAGGAAAAAGACAGGATTATTGCTGACTGGCAAAGAAGATGGCAACAACTCGCCCGAATTTCCGGTTACGAAATAATGGAAGGCCCTGGAATTGTGGTCAGAGTTTTTGATGTCCAGGGGGGTTTTCGCAACGACCAGATTGTTCACGATACTGATATCCGGAGAATTGTAAATGAACTTTTTGCAGCAGGGGCGGAAGGGTTAGAAGTTGGTGGGGAAAGATTAATTGCTACCTCTGCCATAAGGTGCGGAGGACCGGTAATACTTGTTAACCAGAGACCTGTTCCTGTTGATCCGGTGGTAATTAAGGCAATTGGTTCTCCTGAAGTTTTAAGCAGTGCTCTGCATATAGTGAGAAATGAGCTGGCAGTTTTCGGGGTTAAAGTTGAAATCGAGGTTCAGGAAAGTGTTACCCTGGGCAAAAAAGATGGGTGAGGAGTGTAGGGTATGGTAGGTTCAGTCCGAAAAATTATTATAGTTATCCTTTTTTTACTTGTTTTCAGTCCATTAATTGAAGCAAGTTCTCCATTTACGGGTCTGGCCTTGCCACGTGACGCAAGAAAGGTCCCGGTTATGGCTATTATTGATAATTTCGTTCCTGGAAATACTCAATCCGGGCTTGACAAGGCTTCAATAGTTTATGAATTTCCTGTTGAGGGAGGTATAACCCGGCTAATGGCGCTTTTTTATGAAGATATTCCAACAAGGATCGGTCCAATTCGAAGCGCCCGGGAATATATGGTGCAAAAAGCTCGGGAATATAATGCTGTGATGCTTCATGCTGGAGCCAGCCCCGGGGGTTACGAAGCCATTAACAGGATGAGTATTAATAATCTTGATGATTTTTACCATTCGGATTATTTTTACCGGGATAATTCCCTGCGCGCACCCCATAACCTATTTTCCGGCTGGCCCTATTTAAGAGACTTTCTTGCAACCCATAATTACACTCCTCCAGCATCGAGATTTCCTTTTTCCTCAATTACCATTACTTCTCTTACTGAACCGGAGGCGAAAAATGTTAGAATAAGGTTTTCCGCTAATAATATAGTTGAATACAGGTACCTTCCCTGGGAAGGCTATTACCAGAGATATGTCAATGGAAGTCCCCATGTTCTTGAAAATGGGGCTCCCATAAAGGTGGATAATTTAGTAATCCAGTTTGTCCGAACTCAGATCCTTGATGAAGAGGGAAGGCTTGGAGTAGACCTGGAGGGCAGTGGTCCCCTATTGGTTTTTCAGGACGGCCAGGTCATTGAAGGAACCTGGTTGAAAGTAGGACCGGGATGGACCAGTTTCCTCGACGATCGGGGAAGATTGATTAATTTTAATGCAGGAAAAACCTGGGTTGAAATTGTGCCCCGGGGACAGGAGGTAAGTTATTGATGGTTGAAGATAGATTAATCCAAAAAGCTCTTGAGGCCCAGAAAAATGCCTATGTTCCCTATTCAGTTTTCCCAGTTGGGGCCGCATTATTAACCGCTGATGGAGAGATTTTTTCCGGTTGTAATGTAGAGAACGCCTCCTATGGTTTAACAATTTGTGCGGAAAGAAGTGCGTGTGTAAAAGCAATTTCCGAGGGAAAAAAGGATTTTATTGCTATCGCAATTGTCGGTGACCAGGATAACCCCACCCCTCCGTGTGGAGCCTGCCGCCAATTCCTTTATGAATTTAAGCCTGACCTTAAGATACATTTAATTGGGCGGGAAGAAATAATCACCTTTGATTTACGAGAGCTTTTGCCAGAAGCTTTTGGACCGGAAAATCTTTAGGGGGCAAAAACCTATGGAAAATGGATTTAGATCAGGCTTTATAACCCTTATTGGTCGACCTAATGTTGGCAAATCCACCCTTGTAAATGCTCTGGTCGGACAAAAGATTACTATTATTTCTGACCGACCCCAAACCACCCGTCACCAGGTTCAGGGAGTTTTAACTCTGCCTGATTGCCAGATGGTTTTTATCGATACTCCAGGTGTTCATAAACCAATGGACCGAATGGGAGAATATCTTCTGGAATCTGCCTTGAGAGCTCTGGATGAAGTTGACGGGATTTTATTTCTGGTTGATGGGCAGTATTACCCTGGCGGGGGAGACAAATATATTGCTGAACTATTGCGGGAGGTAAAAACTCCTGTTATTGGTGTGGTAAACAAAATAGATCTTTCTGATGAGAAAAAAACTGCCTCCTACAGGCAATTTTTTAAAGATGAATTTCTAACCATTTCCGCATTAAAAAGACATAATATAGAAGTGCTGGTGGAAAAGATAAAAGATTTATTGCCCGAAGGGCCTCAGTATTTTCCCGAGGATATGGTTACAGATCAACCCGAACAGTTTATCGTCGCAGAACTAATTCGGGAAAAGGCTTTTATTCTAACCCGGGATGAGGTTCCCCATTCTCTTGCTGTTGAGGTTACGGGGATGAAAAAGAGAGAGGGTTCGGAATTAGTTGATATTCACGCCCACATCTACGTTCAACGTAAATCCCAAAAGGGAATTATAATCGGGCAGGGAGGAAGCAGGCTGAAAGAAATCGGGCAGAAAGCCCGGGAAGATATTGAAGCACTGTTGGGAAGCAAGGTTTATCTTGATATCTGGGTAAAGGTTAAAAAGGACTGGCGGGACCGGGAAGAAGAAATGCGCCGTTTGGGCTACCGTTAAAAAAGGAGGTGGGAGCACTGTGGAAAACAGAGATTTAGCCAAATATGTTGACCATACTCTTTTAAAACCACAGGCGGGGAAAAAGGAAGTTGAAAAAATCTGTTTTGAAGCCCGCGAACATGGTTTTGCTGCAGTCTGTGTTCTGCCTTACTATGTTCAACTAGCCAAAAACCTTCTCCAAAAAACGGGTGTGCTGGTTGCAACTGTGGTTGGGTTCCCTCTGGGAGCAACATATACTTCTGCCAAGGTCAATGAGGTCAGGAGAGCCTTAAAAGATGGGGCAGATGAGATTGATATGGTAATTAATTTTTCTGCTCTCCTGGATGGGGACTTGGAGAAAGTCAGGAGTGATATAACCGGGGTTGTTGAAGCAGCTGAAGGAAAACCAGTTAAGGCAATAATTGAAACCTGTTTTCTGAATAGAGAACAAAAAATAAAGGCAACCCGGATTGCCCAGGAAGCTGGAGTTGAATACGTTAAAACATCAACCGGCTTTGGTTCTGGTGGAGCTACGGTCGAAGATGTCCGCCTGTTCAGGGAAACCCTGCAGGGGAAGGCCAAAATAAAGGCTTCAGGTGGGATCAGAGACAGAGAAAAAGCACTGGAAATGATTGAGGCTGGAGCCCATCGCCTTGGAACCAGTTCCGGGGTAGCAATAATGGAGGGGAAATAATTATTGCCTAAAGATATGGATATTTTACGCCGCCGAATGGTTGACAGGCTTTTGGAGCGAGGGGTCATTCAAAGTAATTCTGTTGCAGGGGCTTTTTCTCGTGTCCCCCGCCATGTTTTCCTGGAGGGGGTTATCCCTGCCCGACAGGCCTACTTTGACCAGGCTGTAATGCTAAAATTTCCGGGAAGTTCAGTTTCCCAGCCGCAGGTTATAGCAACTATGCTGGAAATTTTGCAATTGGAGCCCGGAATGAAAATCCTGGAAATAGGAACAGCTTCGGGCTATAATGCGGCATTACTTGCTGATATTGCTGGAGATGACAGCCTCGTTTTTTCTATTGAAAGGGAAGCCGGCTTGATAAGCAGGGCCCGGGATAATCTCTCCCGGGGGGGATACCCGGGAGTGAACATAAGGCCAGGCGATGGAACTCTGGGCTGGCCGGAAAAAGAAAAAGCGTCCTTTGACCGGATAATAATAACGGCGCAAACGGAAATTATTCCCCCTAAATTAATTGAACAGCTTAAAGTGGGAGGGAGGCTGGTAACTCCCCTTGTTTTGAGCGATGGTGCAATTCTCCTTGTCAGGCTGGAAAAAGGAGAGAGAATTTTGGGTAGAGCCTTTCCCTTTCCTGTTACCTTTGTCCCGTTAAAGGGTGAGGGGATTAAACACGGGTGTGAAAACTGGAGGCGTGATCTAAATAATCTCTGGCGGGGTATACAGCCTTTCTGTAGGGCTTTTCCTCTTGATTCCCCCAGGCTTTGGGGTGTTTTTCTTTTTCTTTTAAACCAGGTTTTAGAAGGAAAAGTAAGAGAGAGACCGGAGAGTTTGTGGTATAAATGGCAGGCGGAGGGCCGGCCGAAAATTAACGAATGGATCCTGGAATTTAACCGGGAAGGTTTAATCAAAAGCGTTTTCAGGCAGGAGGAATAATAAGGGATGGCCGTGATAAGGACTGAGGCAATTGCCTTAAAGGGGAAGGACCTGGGTGAAGCTGATCGACTGGTTACTTTTTTTAGCCGTTCTTCGGGAAAAATTCGTGCTGTTGCCAATGGGGCGCGAAGAACCCGAAGCAATATGAGTGCTCTTGTCCAGCCCTTTACCTATTCCCACCTATCAATCTATCAGGGATCTTCCCTGGCCCGGGTGAGATCAGGGGAGATAATTCAGGGCAATCTTTCTTTAAGGGAAGATCTTTTATTAATGACTGCTTCCAGCTATTTGGCCGAGATGGTTGATTTTTTAATGGAAGAAGATGACCCTAACGAAGCTGTTTTTGCCCTGTTGCTTAATAGCCTTGCAATTTTTAAAGAACGGGGAGTAGAAAGGATTCTGCTGAGGAGTTTTGAGATCAGGCTAATGTCAATCCTGGGATACCGCCCCCGCCTGGAAAACTGCGTTCATTGTGGGGCGGAAACAAAACCGGGAAAAGGGAGTGCTTTTTTCTCAGTTGCCCAGGGAGGGCTTAAATGTCCTGAATGCGTTGAAGAATCTGATAGGGAAATTAGTTGGGGTACCTGCCAGGTTTTAGGCAGATTACTGGGAACTCCCTGGCGCCAGCTTTTTAACCTTCGGGTGGATTCTAAAATGCAAAAAGAACTGGAAAGTTTGCTGGCTGAGTTTATTGAATATCGTTCGGAAAGAAGGTTCAAAACTCTTTCCTTTTTGCAAACCCTCCTGGAAGAACCTTCTTGACAGTTGGCTTTATTTCTGGTATAAAAAATATATAATTCTAATTGAATAATGCTGACCGTGAAGGGGAAGATTAAGAAGGCAGGTTTTCCCAGCGAACCGGTGATGGTGGAAGCCCGGTATTGTCCGTTTCTTAAGGGCGCCCTGGAGTCATTTTTTTTGAGTGAATCTGCTTATGGATTAAGCAGGGTGGAACCGCGGGGAACAATCCCCGTCCCTGGAGGGACGGGGTTTATTTTTTCTTGTGGGAAAAAAGTTAAGGAGGTTTTGGCAATGAATTTTCAGGAACTAATTTTTCGCCTGAATACATTCTGGGCCCGGCAGGGTTGTATTATCCAGGAACCTTATGATTTGGAGGTAGGGGCGGGAACGATGACCCCCGCAACTTTTTTGCGTGCTCTGGGTCCCGAACCCTGGAACGTGGGTTATGTCCAGCCCAGCCGGAGACCGACTGATGGAAGGTATGGAGAAAATCCCTTCCGGGTGCAGTATTATTACCAGTATCAGGTTATCATGAAACCCAGTCCGCTGGAAATTCAGGACATTTACCTGGAAGGTCTTGCAGATCTGGGTATTGACCCCCGGAAACATGATATTCGTTTTGTTGAGGACAATTGGGAGGCTCCAACTCTTGCTGCTTCGGGTGTGGGCTGGGAAGTCTGGCTTGATGGAATGGAAATAACCCAGTTTACTTATTTCCAGCAGGTTGGGGGACTTGAGGTTAAACCGATAAGCGTTGAGATAACTTATGGGCTGGAACGCCTGGCCATGTATATCCAGGGCAAAGAAAGCCTTTTTGACCTGAACTGGAATGATACAGTAACCTATGGTGAAGTTCAGCGGGAAGGTGAAGCCCAGTTTTCCCGGTACAATTTCGCGGTTGCCGATGTAGATATGCTTTACCGGGTTTTTGAAAGTTTTGAGAATGAAGTTTACCGGATTCTGAAGGAGGATCTCGTCCTGCCTGCTTATGATTATGTTTTGAAGTGTTCTCACCTTTTTAATATTCTTGATGCCCGGGGAGCCATAAGTGTTTCGGAAAGAAACGCCTATATCGGAAGGGTTAGAAAAATGGCCCGGCAGGTTGCTCGGAAATATGTGGAGCAAAGAGAAGCAATGGGGCACCCCTTGTTAAAGGGGAAGGGAGGTCCAGCAAATGACTGAGAATAAACATCAGGTGCTTTTAGAGGTTGGAACCGAAGAAATTCCCGCGAGATTTATTCTGCCTGCTCTGGAGCAGATCAGGGAAAATCTCGGAAACGCCTTAAAAGAAGAAAGAATAGAGTTTTCTGAGCTTAAAACCCATGCAACACCAAGGCGCCTGGCAGTTATCATCAATGATATCGCAGAAAAACAAAAAACCCAGGTAATTGAGACCAGGGGCCCGGCCAGCAGGGTTGCTTTCTCGCCGGAAGGTGAACCAACAAAAGCAGGCCTGGGATTTGCCCGCAGTAAAGGTGTTGATCCTAAGGACCTGGAAAAAAAAGAGGTTAATGGCCAGGAATATGTTTTTGCCCTGCAGAAAGACGAAGGCAGGCCAACCAGGGATTGCCTGGCCGAGTTGTTTCCCCGGTTAATTTCAAGCCTGAATTTTCCCAAAACAATGCGCTGGGGAGATGGAGAATTTCGGTTTGCCCGACCCATTCACTGGCTGGTTGCCCTTTTTGATGACCAGATAATACCTTTCACCTTTGCCGGCCAGGAAAGTGGTAAAAATTCCAGAGGACATCGGTTCTGGGGAGTAGAAAAAATTGAGATTAATCACCCCCGGGAATATCTGAAAAAGCTGGAAGAAGGTTATGTCCTGGCCGATTATAACCGCCGCCGGGAAATAATCAGGGAAAAAGCTGAAAAAATAGGAGAGGAAATGGGTGGAAGGCCTGTTTACGATGAGGAGTTGCTCTGGGAGGTAACATTCCTGGTAGAATATCCCGTGCCCATTAACGGGAAGTTCATGGAAAAATTCCTGCAGCTTCCCGAAGAAGTCTTGATAACCTCCATGCAGAAGCATCAGCGGTATTTCCCGGTCCGAGATGAAGAAGGGCTTCTCCCCGGGTTTATTACCTTCATGTCCGGTCCGGGAGGAGATAAAGAGCTGGTAAGGTTTGGCAATGAAAAGGTTCTCCAGGCCCGCCTGGATGATGCTTTCTTTTTCTTCAATGAGGACTCAGCTATTCCGCTTCGGGAACACTCCCGGGAACTGGGCCGGGTGGTTTTCATGGAGAATCTGGGCAATATGGAGGAAAAGGCTTTCCGGTTGCAAATACTGCAAAAAGAACTGGGAGGGCTTCTGGGCTGGCCTGAGGAAATGATAAAAAAGGGTATGGAAGCCGCTTCATTATGTAAAGCCGATCTGGTTACCCAGATGGTTGATGAATTTCCTGAATTACAGGGAATTATGGGCTGCAATTATGCTTTGCAGGAAGGGATCGATCCTGAAATTGCACGAGCAATTGCCGAGCATTACCAACCCCGTTTTAAAGAAGACAGTCTCCCTGAAACTAAATTGGGCCAAGTTCTTGGTCTCGCAGAAAAACTGGATAATATTGCTGCGGCTTTTTATACCGGGAATATCCCTTCAGGTTCCCAGGATCCGCTGGCTTTAAGGCGGCAGGGCCTTGCAGCTTTTAAAATTTTGAATGGCCTTGAAGTTGATATTCCTCTATCTGCTTTGCTTGAAATCCTGGAACTGGTTTACAAAGAACAGGATTTCGAACTGCAGGATAAGTTGAAAGACCTGGAGGAGTTTCTAAAAAGAAGAATGGCCAGGCTTATGGAAGAAGAAGGCCTTCGGTATGACATAGTTGAAGCTGTAATAGCTGGAGGAGACCTGAAAGTCCAATCTGGCCTGGATAAGGGAAGGGCCCTGGCGGAGATGAGAGGGGATGAGCAATTTATTCTCCTGGTTCAATCGGCTGTGCGAGCCCAAAATATATTGAAAAATAGAATTCCAGGGGAAAAGTTCAATACCGAACTTCTGGTAGAAACCGCTGAAAAAAACCTGTGGGAAAATCTCCAGGAAATCCAAAAGGAGATAATAAACCTGGAAAAAGAAGGTTCTTATAAAGAACTTTTCCTGGTCCTGGCCCGTCTTGCCCAGCCC
>SKTZ01000153.1 GCA_007122335.1 Bacillota bacterium | reverse complement strand
TATTTTGAAGGGCATCGGATGATCCTTTTTAATGCTGAATACCGGTTTCCCATTTATGGAATTTTTGAAGGAGCAGGTTTTATTGATACAGGTTATGCCTGGAGTGAAGAGCAAAATTTTAAATTAAATGATATGGGACTTGGAATCGGTGCTGGGGTCCGACTGGATACACCTTTAGGGAAACTTCGCCTGGATATAGGTTACAGGCCGGATATAGGAAAGTTCAAACCCCATTTCAGCATAGGACAGACCTTTTAATTAAATAATTTGCAAATATAATGGATGAGGAGTGAGTTTATGGCCTTGCGAAAGGTTTTGCAGGTTTTTTTGCTTGTAGCAATAGTTATTGGTTTGATCGGAGTTTATACCCTTTTTTCGCAAACTCCACTTTTGCAGGCAGAGGAATCAAAAAACCGCCTGGCGATTGGGTATGTGGATATTCCCCTGATATTTGAACAACACCCTGAAAAATTCAAAGCTGAACAGATTTTAAGCGAAGAAGCGCGCCGCCTCCAGGCTTTACTTGAGGAGGAAGCAGAGGACCTTGATTCTCAGGAGCAGAAAGACTTACTGGAGAGATACCAGATGGAATTAATGCTTAAAGAGAGAGAATTGGTTCTGGCAGTTGTGGGAGAAATTGAAAAAATTGTGGAACAGGTTGCAATTGAAGCGGAAATTGAAGTCGTCCTGGAGAGGCAGAACGTAATTTATGGAGGTTATAACCTTACTCAGGCGGTACTGGAAAAAATCAGGGAGGCCGGAAGCCTTGATTAAAAGGTTTTTTGTGACTGGACTGCTGCTTTTTTTCTCTACTAGCTTATTCCTCCTCCCGGGAGATGGTGTTGAGGCTTCTGATGAGGTAGGTTACATTTACCTGGATGAAGCTCGTAATGCCCATCCCCTGGGTGGAGAATTGGAGTTTCTGGAAAAAAAATATTCCGACTACGAGAAAACACTGAGCAATCTATACCAGCAGCAGTCATTTGTTGCTGAATTAATTGGCAAACATGAGCAGCAGGTGGAGAAAAGGATATGGGAAACCCGGGAAAAAATTGAACAGGAATATAAAGGGGAACTGGGAAGGGTTAGCCAGGAACTTCAGGAAAAGTACGGGCCAGTTGAATTCGAAATCGAGGAACAGGCTCGGAAAAAGATTGCAGAATTTGAAAGAGAACTGCAGAAAAGGTACCAGGAAAAAATTTCCGAGCATCTGGGCCAGTTCAACCAGGAATACCGGGAATTTAGAGAAGGAGTTCGAGGGGGATATTCTTTTGAGATTTTTAACCTTCGACTTCAGCTGCAGATGGCTCAATTAACTGACGAAGAGAGAACAAAAAAAGAAGAACAACTCCAGGACCTGGAAAACCAAAAAGAAGAAGCTCTTCGCCAGAAGGAAATGGAGATTTCCTGGGCAATGAGAACAATTTCCTTCTCTTTACAGTTAGAAATAGATAAAGAGCTCGCCTCCTTTGTTGCCGAAAAAGAGCAGGAGGTCCAAAGGCAGTTAGAAAATTTAATGGCGGAAAAAGAAGAAGAAAGAAATACTCTTGTGGCAGAACTCGAAGAAGAAAAAGAGGAAAAAATGGAGACCAGGGAGGGAGAGATCCGGGAAAATTCCCGGGAAAATATTGCCCGGGGCAGCCAGCAGTTAAATCAGGAATTAATTGAACAGGTGGAAAGGATCCATGGTAGGATGAATAAACTTGAGGGAGAAATAAATTCTCTGGAAAGAAGGATAATGAATGACATTTCTGCACTTGCAGAACAAATTTCCAGAGAAAAAGGTTTAAAAGTTGAAATAATTGATGTTCTTGCAAACGAAGCAGGAATTGATTTAACCCCCAGATTAATAGAAATGCTGGAATAATTTAAGGAGGGTGGCCCATTGTTCCCCAGATTAATTAGCAGTCTTTTATTATTTTCCATGATTTTTTTTCTGGCCGGCTGCGAGCGGGAAGTTGGTCTAGGGGTAGTTGACCTTGATCGAGTTCTGGAAGAGGCGCCTCGGGCAATTTATTATCAGGATAAACTGGATGAAGAAGGCCGGGAGATTGAAGATCGCTACCAGGTAGATTCTGATGATATCAGCAATGAGGAACGCCTTGCACTCCAGGAACAGGCCTATCAGGAATACCAGGCAGTTAAAGACGAACTTGAAGAAAAACTGAATAACGAAATCGAACGGGCAGTAAAGGAAGTTGCCGAACAGGAAAACCTGGATATTATTTTCTACAAGCAGGCGGTAAGCTTTGGAGGGCAGGATATTACGGAACAGGTGGTTGAGAGATTACAATGATGTTTAGAGACGTAAGCCTAATCAGAAGACAGAGAAATCAATGGCACCGGCCGATTATTTTAGGTTTAATTGTTCTCGTTTTTGTTTTTGCGGGAACTGCTATCTATTATCACAGCCGTATTTCCTCTCTGGAAAAAGAACTAGAAACACTCCAGAACCGCTTCCCGGGGTCAGGAATCGTAGTTGGAGCAGTTGATATGCAGAAAATTATGGAAGAAAGTCCCCGCGCTCGATATTATCAGGAAAAACTGGATCAGAAAGGTCTGGAAATTGAAGAAGAATTTGAGGCCAAAGCCCAAGAACTTGAAGATGAAGATATGCTGCACGAATATCAACAGGAGGCCTACGACCTTTACTGGGAGGCTAGAGAGGGACTGGAAACTCAGCTAAATGAGGAAATTAACCAGGCCTTACTCGAGGTTGCTGAAGAAATGGGGTTGGATCTTGTCATTGCCAGGCAGGGTATTCATCTTGGCGGCACTGACATTACCCGGGAGGTAATGGAAAAACTGGAATGAGGTGGAGCTCATGACCCGAACTCTTTCCGAACTTGCGGAATACCTCAACGCTCGCCTGGAGGGAGATGGGAACACAGTTATTAAAGGTGTTGCCGGCCTGGAAAACGGTGGGCCGGGACATCTGGTTTTCGCGGAAAACAATAAAAACTTATCTCTTGCAGAGAAATCAGGGGCTTCTGCTGTAATTTTACCCCTTGAAAGTCCGGGGGTAAGGAAACCTTTGCTCAGGGTGGAAAAACCCCGCCTGGCTTTTGCCCGGGCAGCAGAACTTTTTGCTCCGGACCGCCTTGAAGGGAAGGGGATCCATTCTACCGCTGTTATTGCTGCTGATGTTGAAATTGGTTCGGGAGCTGTGATCCACCCCCATGTTGTGGTAGAAGCAGGGGTGAAAATTGGTGAAAACGTCAAAATAGGAGCGGGGGTTTTTATCGGAAGGAACTGCGTACTTGGGCCTGAAACCAGGATTTATCCGGGGGCAAAGGTTCTGGCCAATACGGAGATAGGGCGGAGTTGCCTTATCCAGAGCGGGGCGGTTCTTGGCAGCGAGGGTTTTGGATTTGTCCAGGACGAAAACGGTCACCTGCGGATGCCTCAGCTGGGAAAGGTTTTGATTGAAGACGAAGTAGAGATCGGTGCAAATACGGTAATTGACCGGGGAGCCCTGGGCCCAACTGTGGTGGGAGCCGGCAGTAAAATTGACAGCCAGGTGATAATCAGTCACAATGTCTGCCTGGGAAAAGAATGCCTGGTAGTGAGTCAGTCAGGTATTGCGGGAAGCTCAATTCTGGGCAACCGGGTCCGGCTGGGTGGCCAGGTAGGGATTACCGATCACGTTAGGGTTGGCGACGATATTATGATCGGGGCAAAAAGCGGGGTCAGCAAGGATATTCTTGAAACTGGAACATATTTTGGAATACCTGCCATGCCCGCCCGGAAAGCTTTTCGAATCCAGGCCGGATTAAGAAATTTTGATAAACTGCGGGAACAATTAAAAGAACTGGAAGAGAAACTTAAAGTTCTTGAAGAGGGTAAGAAAGATTGAAAATAAGATTTTATTGGCCTTTATATATATTTTTTCCCTGCAATTTTTTTTGCAGGGTCTTTTTGATTTAACTTGAAATTTTTTTCACAAAGAGTTATAATGAATAGGGATTGTGGGGAGATGATTAAAAATGGATGATTTTATTATCCGGAAAACATTCCGCCTGGTTATTATTTTTTTGCTTCTTTACGGAATTTATATTATCTTCCACGGCCATTTATCTCCTGGTGGCGGTTTTGCCGGGGGGATGATAATGGGCCTTGGCTTTATAATGTACTTACTTGTTTTCGGTGGAAATCTGGGCAGGCTTCCAATTAATGTTGCAATTCTTCTGGTTTCGATAGGAGGTATTACCGAGGCCAGTAAATTTCTAATTGGTAAAAATTTCCCTGCCACACAAACTCCGGGAAGCCTTTTTAGCATTGGAATTGGTAATCTTGTTAATCTGGGAATTGGCCTTCTGGTTGCCGCAACAATCCTGGGGATTTTTTATCTGGAGGAGAAGTGATAGTATGGAGCTTTCCTTTTTTATTACCAATTATCCCTATATTTTTTCCATGCTGCTTTTTTCTCTGGGTTGGCTGATTATTTTCACCCAGGCCAACCTGATTAAAAAGGTTATAGGTATTAACATTATGGAAAGCGGGATCTTTTTATTTTTCCTGGCCGTTGGTGACATTGCCGGGGGCAATCCTCCAATTTATATTGAGGGTGTGGATCAGGTTTATGTTAACCCCCTTCCCTCAGCCCTGATTTTAACCGGAATAGTTGTTTCCTTTAGTATTACAGCACTGGCGCTTAGTATTATTATTAAAATATACCAGAGCTATAAGACTATTTATATGCCTGAACTGCTGAGAATAATGGAGTGAACATGATGGTTGTTGAATTTTTACCCTTTGCCCTGGTTGTTTTCACCCTCGTGGGAGCTTTCATAATGCCCTTTTTTGCCCGCTGGTTTACGCGGGGCTGTATTCCCCTTACCCTGGGAGTTTTGGGTCTGGATATTTTTATGGCTGTGACGTTACTGATGGGAGTTATGAATAGGGGCCCTGTGGCATATTATATCGGGGGTTGGGCAGCGCCCTGGGGGATCGAGGTTCGGGGTGATGGGATTGCAGCAATTATGGTCCTTTTGATCTCTTTTATTATGTTCTGCACAATGGTGTACGGGGCCAGCTCAATTGAAAAGGAACTTCCCGCGGGGCGGGGGGGTTGGTACTGTTCCCTGCTCCTTTTAATTTCGGCCGGGATGATGGGCCTGGTTGTCAGCGGCGATCTTTTTAACATGTATGTAATGATAGAAGTAGTTTCTCTCAGCTCGGTGGCCCTGGTTTTGGCCAAGGGAGGGCGGGAAGTATTGCCGGCGGCCCTGAAATATCTGCTCCTGGCCACTATTGGTTCGGGTTTTATCCTTTTTGGGATTGGATTTACCTATATTTTAACGGGGCATCTCAATATTGGTTTTGCTGCAGCGGAATTAATGGCTTCAGGAGGGGATTACCCCTACCTGAGCTGGGTGTCCTTGACATTTCTGGTTATTGGCCTTGGGGTCAAAGCAGGGCTCTTTCCCCTTCATTTCTGGCTGCCTGATGCCCATTCCACCGCTGCTTCAACTTCCAGTGCAGTGCTTTCGGGATTGGTTGTAAAGGTTTATGCTGTCGTTGTTATGAGGTTATTTTTTCAGCTGTATTCCAGCGAACTGCTTCTGGCCACAGACATTGATCGGATCCTCCTGGTAATGAGTATTGCCGCCATTCTTGCGGGGTCTCTTTTTGCCCTTATCCAGAAGGACTTAAAAAGACTTCTTGCCTACTCTACGGTGGCTCAGATCGGGTATATTTTTCTGGGGATCAGCGTTTTTTCAATTCTGGGGCTTGAAGGAGCCATTTTTCACATAGTTGCCCACGCCCTGATGAAAAGCATGTTATTCCTGGCAGCGGGGAGTTTAATTGCCAGGGCTGGAAGCCGCCAGATCGAGGATCTGCGTGGTTTTGGTCGGGTTATGCCCTTTACAGCAGGGATATTTTCCCTGGGAGCTTTTTCCATGATAGGGTTACCCCTGCTTGCAGGGTTTATCAGTAAATATCTTCTGGCTATTGCAGGTTGGGATAGCGGAAACTACCTGGTTTTACCTCTGATGGTTATCAGCGGGCTTTTAAATGCTGCTTATTATCTTCCGGTTATTCGAGTGTTGTTCTGGGCAGGGGAAAAAGAACTCCCATTACGTGGGGAAATGGAATTTGGCCGTGTTTTTGCTCTTGGAGCTCTGGCCCTGGGTTTACTGGTAATGGGTGTTATTCCGGAAGCGGGCCGAAATTTTATTCAGCTTGCAGCTTCCTGGTTATGGGGTTAGGAGGAAGAATATGCTTATTTTTTTACTCCTTTTACTATTCTGGTTTCTTTTAAGCGGTGTAATTAACCTGGAATATCTTCTGGTAGGGGTTTTTATTGCCGGTATTTTAACCCTTTTTTATTTCCGGATGGTTCCCGGGGATAAGGAAATGGGGATTAAAATAAATCCCGGGCGGGTATGGCTTGCTCTAAAGATTCTTTTTGTTTTGTTGCTGTCCATAATCAAGGCCAATTTTATTCTGGCTTTAAACCTGTGGCGAGCCAGGTTAAATTTACAATCGGTATTATTCAGACTAGAATTACCCCTGCAAACCCCGGGTGCTATTAATTTTGCAGCAAATGCAATTACTTTAACTCCGGGGACAATCTCTGCAAGCTTGCGTGATGGAAAGCTGGTTATCCACACCCTTTACCCGGATCAGGAAACCGAGCTAAAAAAGTGGAAATTAATCAAACTCCTCCAGGAATGGGAAGGAGAGGGAACTAATGTTCTTAACGGTAGTTAATCTGGGTATATGGCTTCTTTTAATTCTCACGGGTGTTGTCCTGGTCCGGGCTTTTAGGGGACCGGCCATGACCGACCGGCTGCTTGCTGTTAATATGATTACTACCAACCTGGTGGCCCTTTTTCTCCTGCTGGCGCTGCAGGAAGGAAACTGGGTTTACCTGGATGTTGCCCTTGTTTTTGTTATGGCAGCCTGTGTTGCAACAATTGCCATTGTTAAGTTTTTCCAGGAGGGAAGTCTGCTCTAGGGGGAAGGGTTATGCTAAGCCTAATACTGCTCATAATTGGATTATTTTTTTTCATCAGTGGAGCTCTGGGAATCTGGAGATTGCCTGACCCTCTTTCCCGTTTGCACGCCGGGGGTCTGGGAGATACCCTGGGCCTGGGGTGTTTGCTTCTGGCCCTGATTTTGCACCAGCAGGATCTGGGACTAACCGTAAAATTTTTCTTTCTGGGGCTTATGGTTATTATAATTAACCCTGTTATAACCCACCTGGTTGCCAGCCTGGAGTATAAAGATATAAGCGGTGGAAAAGGGGGGGCTTCCTGATGGATTTTATTTCCCTGGCCCTTTATGGGCTCTTATTGCTTTCTGCCCTGGCGGTTTTTATATTCGAAGACCTGCTATATATCATCCTTATTTTCGGAGTTTACAGCATGGTGATGTCCCTCGTCTGGCAGCGGCTGAATAGCCCTGACCTGGCAATAACTGAAGCGGCGGTAGGCCTGGGGACCACCATTCTCCTTATTGTTGTTATGGCAAAACTGGGGAGGGATCCCGGATGAGAAAAGTTTTTTACCTGGCCATTGTTTTTGCCTTTGTGGGCCTGGTGGGGGTTGCGCTCCTGGGTGCAGTAAATGAAATGCCCAGGTATTCCTCCCCGGATAACCCTCCGCACAATGAAGTATACGAAAGGTACGTGGAAAAAGGCCCCGAAGAATGCGGTGGCTATAACCTGGTTGCCAATATTATTCTCGATTACCGGGCTTACGATACCCTGATGGAAACTACCGTTCTTTTTACCGTTGTTGTGGTAATAATTATGATGTGGGGTGTTGAGGGGAGAGGGGAAGAATGATCCTGGCGTTATGTTTGCTCCCTTTTTTGGGAGGCTTCGCTATTTTAAGGTCAAGTGAAGAAAAAGCAGGAAAAATTTCGGTGATTGTAACCGGTTTGCTGGTTGTAATTATCGGGTTTATTCTTTTTTTCACCAAAGAAGGTCTGGAAATTTTACTCTGGCCGGGGCTGGAACTCTCCTGGCAGATTGACCATCTGGGGAAAGGTTTTTCGTTCCTGGTTCTTCCCCTGTGGTTTCTGGCTACTATCTATGCCCGCGGTTACATGGAAGGACAAAAGGCCAGGAGCTTTTTCTTCTTTTATTTGATCACCCTGGGAACGGTTTTAGGGCTTGCCCTGGCGGGTAATCTACTTACCTATTACCTTTTTTATGAATTATTGACCCTGACCACCTACCCCCTGGTCATTCAGACGGGGACCAGGGAAGCCCGGCAGGCGGGTAAAACCTACCTTATTTTCAGTTTTGCAGGGGCCGGGTTTGTCCTTGCAGGGCTTTTTTTACTGTACGGTTTGACCGGTTCAGTTGCTTTTGTTCCAGGAGGCTTTATCGGGCAGGGCTTAATTGCTACTCATCCCTTCTGGGCAAAGACTGCACTGTTTTTCCTGGTGGCAGGTTTTGGAGTCAAGGGAGCTTTGATTCCCATCCATTTCTGGCTGCCGGGAGCAATGGTAGCACCCACCCCTGTAAGTGCCTTACTCCACGCTGTAGCAGTGGTGAAGGCAGGAATTTTTGGTTTGCTCCGGGTTTCTCTTTATATTTTTGGTCCAGCAGCCCTGGCATCTATTGGTATCGGGGGGATCAAGGCCTGGGCAGCATTAACAATATTACTGGGCTCCATGATTGCTCTGCAGCAGGATAAGCTAAAAAAGCGACTGGCCTATTCCACAATTGGCCAGCTCAGCTATATTTTCCTGGGGGTGTTGCTTTTAAACCCTGCCGGGTTACAGGCCGGCCTTTTCCACTTTTTGGCCCACGCCCTGCTGAAAATCACCCTGTTTTTCTGTGCGGGGATTATTACCCATGAAACGGGTTGTACAAAGGTCAGCGAACTGGACGGTATCGGGCTAAGGCTGCCCCGCACAATGGTTGCCTTTGCCCTCGCCTCTATTGGGCTGGTGGGTATTCCCTTTACCCTGGGTTTTATTTCCAAGTGGTACTTTTTGTCTGCTGATCCTGCCTGGAGCTGGGTTTTTATCCTGAGTGCGTTTTTAAATGCTCTGTACCTGTTTCCCGTAGTAACCAGAGCTTTTTTCCGGGAGGGGAAATTTGCCCCTCCTCTGCAGTGGGAAGCAAGCCCTGCGATGCTCTTACCAACGCTTTTTCTGGCGGGAGGGGCCCTGCTTTTGGGTATCTTTTTCCGCCTGCCCCTGGAGTTTATCAATACAATTCAGCTGACAATTACCAATTGAGGAAGGTGGAAGGAAATGGCAACGGCATTTTTGCTTTCCTGTGTTCTGCTTCCCGTTGCGGGAGCAATCGGGATGTACTGGGTTCCGGAAAGAATCCATAAAATATATATGTCCCTGGTGGCCGGGTTCACCTTTTTTACAACCCTGGGCCTCTATTTCCTGGTTGAAAATGGCGAAGTTGTCTCTTACCAGGGAGCATGGGGCAGTCCCCTTGGCCTGCGCCTGGAGGCAGAGAGTTTTGGACTTCTTTTTGCCGCTCTTTCCTCCTTCGTCTGGTTTGCGGTAACAATTTTCAGTACTTCCTACATGGATATGGAAACAGGAAAGCAGCGCTTTTATTTCTTTTTCCTGCTCACTCTTGCCGGAACCTTAGGGGTAACTTTATCGGCAGACATGCTAACGTTGCTTTTGTTTTTTGAACTTGTTTCCCTGGCTGCTTACCCCCTGGTGGTCCATAAAAAAACTGAGCCTGCTTATGATGCGGGAAAACTTTACCTAAACATGGCAGTGGCAGGAGGCCTGGCCCTTGTCCTCGGAATGGCCCTGGTCTACACTGACCGGGGTACCCTTAACCTCTGGGGAGAGGTTGCAGTTAATGGAGGGAGTGGGCTTCTTACCTACCTGGGAGTAGCCCTGATGGTTATCGGTTTCGGAGTTAAGGCAGGAATGGTGCCCCTCCATATCTGGCTGCCCAAGGCACACCCCGTGGCTCCTACTCCTGCATCCGCTCTCCTCTCAGGGATAATGATCAAGACCGGGATTTTTGGGATTATCCGGGTTATTAACATGGCCTTCGCCCCGGACATGGAAGCCCTATATTGGGGTGAACTGGAAACTATTGGTTTGATTATTACTTTTTTGGGAGTGGCAACAATGCTCCTCGGAGTTTTTATGGCTCTCCTGCAGGAAAACATGAAAAAGATGCTGGCCTGCCACAGCGTGAGCCAGATTGGATATATTCTTATGGGTATTGGAGCTGCGGCCTACCTGGGGCCCCTGGGCTCGGTTGGATTGGGCGGGGCAATTTACCACACGATTAACCATGCTCTTTTTAAAGGGGCGCTTTTTCTCGTTGCCGGTGCCGTATATTTCCACACCCGCGAATTGAATCTTTACCGCCTGGGAGGGCTCTGGAAGGTAATGCCTTTCACAGCATTTATTGGTCTTATAGCTTCTTTTGGTATTGCGGG
This sequence comes from Bacillota bacterium, assembly GCA_007122335.1. Taxonomy (GTDB): domain Bacteria; phylum Bacillota; class Halanaerobiia; order B1SED10-174; family B1SED10-174; genus T1SED10-26. Next base: position 1,917 of record SKTZ01000153.1, on the reverse strand, counting down.
AGTGCCACTTTTCAACGGTTATATAAGTAAAACAATCCTGCACCATGCTATTGTTGAAGCAGCGGAGTACAAGAATGTTAACCTCCTTTTTACCGCGGAAAGAATTTTTATGCTGACCGGGGCAGGAACTGCCTGCTCTTTTATCAAATTCTATTATTTATTATTCCTGAAACGTTCCAAGCGCTCTTACGAAAAAATAAAAGAAACCCGGCCCATGAAGGTGGGTATGGTTTTCCTGGGCGCGGCCATTTTGCTTTTTGGCCTTGGTCCTAACCTGGTCCTGGAAAGATTTATTGAACCTGCCCTGGATATTTTTGTCCTGGAACACCATCATATTGAAGATCACCTTTTAACATTGAATTTTTTCAATGTCAAGGACCTGGGAATTGTGGCCATAGCCCTTGTGGGAGGCTTTGTAATATTCTTTTTGGGGATGCGAACTGGAGCGTTTCACCTCCACCTGCCCTCCTGGATGGGGGGAGAGTACCTCGGGCAGAAAGTGGGCAGGGCCTATCAGGGCCTCTGGAATTTTGCCTCCCGGGGATATTATGAAGGTAGGGATGAACTGACAGAAATGACCGACCGGATTGGAAGCCGGGGAGGGATTGTTTTAAAAAGCCTTGATAAGCGTGGTGGAGGCTGGGCCAATTTTGCCAACCTGGATTTTGATCTTTTGCTGTTGATATTTTTGCTTCTTTTCTTCCTTGCTGAGTACCTGCTTGTAGCCTAATTAGGGGAGGCTAAAAATGAGAAAAAGCATAATTATTATGGTGGCTTTATTGCTTTTTATTCCTGGGTGTGAGACTTTTTTTGAATTTGAGGATTATATTCATATTGAAGGACGAGTAGTAAAACGAATTGGGGATAACCATTACCCGGTTCAGGGAGCCCAGATTGTAACTACCCGCCGGAGTACCCTGAGTGATGCTAATGGGTATTTCAATCTAAGAAACGTCCCTGTTCCCGAAGACACCTACCAGGTTAATGTGGAAATCAGGGCCAATGGTTTTGAAACAGTTCGGGAGACAATTAATATTTCCGGTATAAGAACTTACAGCCTGGACATAATTGAGCTGCAGCCTGTATTTGAAGACATGGCCAGAGCCAGTGGGCAAGTAAGGGTTGGGGGAGTTGACAGTACTGCTTCAACAACATTAAATATTGAAACGAGAGTAACCGAGGAGGATTATTCCCCGGGAGAGGTAATAATTTCCCGCAGGGAGAAAACCACGGATTTAAAGATACTTAATACCATTGAACGGGCCAACCTGGAAGTAGTAGAAGTTCCTGAGGGGATGACTGTTGAAGAGGCGATCACCTACTTCCAGGCTCAACCGGACATTTTGCTGGCTGAACCCAATTATTATGTCTATACCCAATCTTTGCCCAACGACCCCAAATTTAAAGACCAGTGGAATTTGAAGACCATAAATTACCCCGGAGCCTGGTTCGAGGTCTGGGATAACGACTGGAATGATATTCGTATTGCTGCCCAGGATATCTGGATCGGAATCCTGGATACCGGGGTTAACGAACACGAGGACCTTGATTTTTCTGGCAATATCCTTTTCCACCGGGGAGAAAATCTTTTTGACCCTGAGCAGGGGGAAGAACCCTATGATTATACGAGACCGAAAGGAGATAGTCATGGGACTCATGTTACGGGAATCATCGGTGCTGCAACGAATAACTTCAAAGGGATTGCCGGCGCAGCACCGGGAGTGCGGATTGTCCCCTGGAGGGTTATTGGTCAAAGTGGGGCAACGGTGGATATTCTGATTAATGGAATTTACGCGGCTATTGATGAGGGTGTGGATATTATCAATATGAGCCTGGGGACCCTGAACTACCACTCCTTTTTGCACGATGCAGTTATAGAAGCCTATAATGAAGGAATTATTTTAGTTGGTGCTTCTG
>SKTZ01000038.1 GCA_007122335.1 Bacillota bacterium | reverse complement strand
ATCAGGGCGGTTGGTAACCCCCCGGTACCCTGCAGCCACTGCCCGCTGAGCTGGAGATTATTTATTCCTTTAACTTTCCCGGGATGATCCAGGGATTTGCTTTTCAGGGTTGGGGCAAAAGCAATTATCCCGCCCCGGTAGGAATTGCAGTACCTTTCAAAAGTTTTGGGAGTAGCAACATCAAGAACCTTTAATTTCCCTTCCATCTCGGGGAAGCGTAGTGCAATAGCTTTAACTATTTCTTTGCCAATTCTTTTCTTTTCTTCCCGATAACTCTCCTTATTTTTATATAACTTATCCCAGGCATCGTAATCATCATTGAACTGGTTGATGGTGACAGATAAGAGAGTTTTTCCTTCCGGAGCAAATTGGGGTTCATAATTATAGTTCGTAATCTGCAGGCGGTCAATTTTTTGGCCATTTACCTCAAATGGAGCTGCAAGGGGAAAGCGAAGGGTCCTCGGAATATCATGGGTAATTCCTTCATATCCTATAGAAACCCGGAGTTCAGATGGAACCGGATAGTCATCTGGGTTCTCAAAACGTTTCTGAAACTGGGGATCAGGGTATTTACCTTGCAAGAGCTTCTCATAAAAAAAGTTAGCATCGATTGCTGCAATAAAATAATCTGCTGTGAAGACCTTTCCATTGCTGCAGACAACCTTTTTAACCTGCTTATCCTCTATTTCCAGTTCAAGGACCTCGCAGTTTGGCTCAGTTTTACCTCCCAGGGACAGGTAGCGTTCTTTCATCCTCATTGCCAGGGCTTTAGAACCTCCACCTGGTACCGAAGCCTGACCTTTGGTAAAACCGGCCAGGGCAAAAAAGACCATTGAAGCTGAATACCCATCAGGCAAAAAAGTTTCCAGAGCCCCTTTTAAAGCCGGGTGCTTGAAATTTTTCGCATAATCTGTTAACCCAACTTTGCCAAATTTCTGTAATACCGCCCCGGCGTCTTTCATGGAGAGCATCAACTTTATCTTTTCAATTGGGTTCATCATGTCCATTGGTTTCCCAACGGGAATTTCAAACGATTGCAATTTCTCGATTGTATTACAGAATTCGTCAATGGTCTCTTCATCTTCAGGAGAAATTTCCAACCAGCTGGCTTTTAACCGGTCAAGATCCCGGTAAAGGTGGACCTGCTGGCCATCTTCGTGTTCATAGGTTAAAAAGCTCTCGTGATGGTGGATTTTTATATCTTCCCCCAGGGCGCCAACTGTTTTCCAAAGTTCGTTGATAGGGGTCCCTTCTTTAGTTCCGACCAGCCAGTGAATACAACCATCAATATGGTAACCCTCGCGGTCCCAACCGGTGCATTCCCCGCCCAGGGTGTGGTGTTTTTCCAGAATAACACTATCAAAACCATTTTTTCGGGCAAAAATCCCTGCAGTCAATCCAGCAATCCCTCCGCCAATAATTACAACTTTTTTCATCCTTCTTGCTCCTCTCGCTTTTTTTGTTGAATCCTCTGCAAGTCTTCTCCTACTTCCATTAATATATCTTCTAATTTCTTTTCATCCATCCAGGACGGGATCTGGCCATTGGCAACCATGGCCACCATCCCCGTTTGAAAAGCCCGCATTTTGAAAAAAAGTTCCTTTCTTTCTTCCAGGTTCCAATTTTTCATTTCTTCGCTATTGCCCATTGCTTCAATCATGCCCTTTTCCATGCTTTCATAGGATTGGACATATGGATTAGGTTTTAAAGTTAATTCCCGTAAAAGTACAGGATATTCCCGGGCGAATTCCAGGCTCGCTCTCCCTATATTGGTAAATATATCCGATCCCTTCTGCCTGGCAAGAATTTCGCTGGAGATCATAAGAACCTTTTGGACTACTGCTTTGGTCAATTCTTCGATGTTGGCAAAATTCACATATATCGGGGCAACAGAACTGCCCAATCGTTTGGCAACATTCCGGGCAGAAATTTCTTCAAAACCCTTTTCTCGGGCAATAGCAAAAGCAGCATCGACAATTTCTTCCTTTCTAAACCTGGTTTTTGGCGGCATAGTGTCCCCTCCTTCTGTAACGCCTATTATGTAACACTTGTTATATAATACTGTCTTTAATTTCTCCTGTCAACCCCTTTTTTTATAATTCAAAAAAATTTCCCCCTAGAATATATTCTAAAGCAAAAACCCGGAGGCAACTAACCTCCGGGTCCTTTCCCTTATTCTTTTTTCCAGTAAATTATATTTTCAGGCCAAAAGCTATTTCTTTTTTACCAACTTTTATTTCCCTTTGCCGGTCAAGACCGAGCCCAGAAACTGAATATCAATATTTCCCCCGGTTATTAACGAAACCACTGGTCCATTTTCCGGATTTATTTTCCCTGCCAATAACGCTGCGACCCCGGCTGTACCGGCAAGTTCAGGGACAATTTTCTCCTTCCCCACCAGGTGGCGGATGGCTTCTTCCATTTCTTCCTCGGAAACAGTTACGATCTCATCCACCAGATCTTTAACAATCTCAAATGGTAATTCCCCAGGCTTGCTTACTGCAATTCCTTCGGCCCTGGTTTTTACCTCTGAAAGCTGGACAGTTTTCCCGGCTTCAATTGAAGCCTTCATTGAAGCCGCACCTGCAGCTTCCACTCCAATTATTTTGAGATTGGGATTTAGAGCTTTTAAAGCCAGGCCACTTCCTGAAATTCCACCACCGCCTCCAATGGGACATATGTATAACGCAACCTCGCGGACATCCTCATTAATTTCCAGACCAATTGTACCATTTCCGGCAATAATATCCGGGTCATCAAAGCTGGGAACGTAAAGAGCATTCGTTTCCCGGACAATTTTCTCAACCAGTTTTACCGCCTCATCATAATGAGCACCTGCAAGGATTACCTCTGCTCCATAAGTTCGCAGTTTATCCACCTTGTTTTTCGGAGTAGTTTCAGGAACCACTACCGTGGCCTTAATACCCAAAAGCCGGGCTGAATAGGATAGCCCCAACCCGTGATTTCCCGAGGAGGCGGTAACAACCCCATTGGGAAGTTTTTCTTTGCCCAGGGACAAAAGCTTATTCAGGTTTCCCCTTAACTTAAAGCCGCCTGTAATCTGCAGGCTTTCCAGTTTCAGATAAATATTATGGCCTACTTCTTCGCTTAAATCCTGGAAAGGAAGACAGGGAGTCCTCTGGATATATTTTTTTATCCTTTCCCCGGCTTCCTGAAATTTCTGTAAGTTTAGTTGACCTTCCATTAAGTAATCTCCTCTTTCTCAAGAATTTTTTTTATTACCCAGGGGGATTTTTTTGCCACTCCCCCGGTTCTCTTTCAGGTTATCACCATAATAAAAAACTTTATCCATATTTATAATAACAAAAATGTTCTTCCAGGACAAAGAAAAATCAATACTTTTTAAAATATTCTCCGATAAAATCCAGGATTTTTGGCCCCCAGGTTCCATTTCCTCGAAGTTTTTTTGGATTAATTCATTTAAAAATCGGAGAATAGTATTTTACACCCGGGCAAAAAAGATGCCCGGGTGTATAAAGGAGGGAAGATCTACCTGTCATTTCTTGTTGAAAACTTTAAACTTGATTTTTAAATCAAGCAAAAGACAGATTATATAAGGCAAATACCTGTTTGGGAATTGCCATTCTACAGGTAATCAGGGGATCAACTATCTGGCAGATTTCGAGATCACAGGCAATGCTCATCAACATCGCAACCTCGTTGGAGGTAAGTGAAAGCCTTTCTTTTAAGAAGGCATAGGTCTTATCAAGGGTAACCGCACCAGCGTCATCCAGATCCTTGCCGGTGCCAATAACATAAAAGTAATCAGGGGTTTCCAGGAAAGGAGTCCCCAGAGTTTTGCCTTTTATTAAATCGACTTTTAGTAATACCTCACCTGGGACTTCAACACCGCAAATAACAACTTCACCATCACCCATTACCGCGTGGAGGTCCCCCAAAGCCAGCATGCCTCCCGGGTGGAAAACCGGCAAGAACAACCGGGTGCCCCTGGTTATTTTCTTATTGTCCATGTTTCCCCCATGGAAGCCAGGGGTACCGTTGGGGATTTTTTCATCACCCTCAGGAGCAACTCCGATAACCCCAATCATGGGTTTGATGGGCAGGTGGATCTTATCATTAAACTGGGCATACCCATTAACTATTGGGACAATCTTGGTTTCTGATTGGTCAATTTTATCAGCCAGGGCCCCCATATCGGGAACCACAATCATGGTCCCCTTATCATCAACTTTAATGTCGAGAATATCTATTACCAGTGTATCCCCAGGTTCGGCTCCTTTAATTGCCACAGGTCCCGTAGCAGGATTAATCTGGGACCAGTCAGCGCTTTCAAACAACTGGCTTTCCTCCTGAATCTGGTCACTAAAACAGTCCCTAGCTTCAAATTCCAGCAATTCCCCCGGCTCTACCTCCAGAGCCGGTTTATTATCTCGGTGCATAAAATAAATGGCATTTTCACAGGATATTTTTTTCATGGTAGCCTCCTTTTGGGTTTAAATCATGAATAAACCTTTTATCCAAAGTTTCCCCTCCCCTGGAAATAATTAACTTCTTAAGCATCCCCAGAGAATTTTTGCCTTCAAGAGCAAATTAATGGTGGTCGCACGGAACCATTTCCCATTTCCCTTTAAACTCATTGAAATTCAGGTGATAGTGATCCACAAAAATATTTCCTCTTAAAAAGGAATCGACATCAAATAAAGGCGGATCGTTAAAAGAAAAATGCATATAATTATCTTCAAAAACGTTGTAACTGAAATCTAATTCGGTTCCCTCCTCGGTTAGGAAAAAATCCATTCCAAGGTAATTTTCAAAAATTTCATTTTCCACAAGTTTAAAAATTCCCCTGGGTTCCATAATCAATAAACCAGTGCCAGTTAAGTGTGTTATTAAATTATTTTTTATTTCTAGTTCGGCAAGGTGGATATTAATTCCCCAAACCTCCCTGCCTTCCATTCCTTCTCCATCAAATATATTATTACTAATAACAATGTTCTTTTTTTCTTCTACAAGCAATAAACCTTCGCCTGAACCCTTGATTATAAAACCATCCAGTTCAACTTCATCTGCAGTTATAGTTATCGTTGGGCTTTCCTCGTCTCCGATAATAGAAGCCACGTGTTTTTCCACTGACTTTATTTTTACACCTTTTACATTTACTATCAGGTTCTCGTTATACTCCCCTGGGGAAACCAGAACTGTATCTCCTTCAGCAGCATTATCTATTGCCTGCTGTATTGTTGGGAAACCCATTGTTTTTCCTTCAATACTAACCTTATCTTCAACCGCATTTATTGTCTGCAGGCCAAAACAAAGGAAAAAAATTGCAGTTAAAATTAAAACCCCTGGGTTACTCTTACTCATTATTTCACCTCTTTCTTTTCTCGCCATGCAGAACAAGGAAATTCAAAACTTCCGGTTTCTATTTCTCCTCATTTTTTCTTCCTGGTTTCAAACCCGGATTTTTTATTTTAATTTCTTAGGCTTCATCTTCTCGAATATAAGTCCTGGCCAGTTCAGGAGGTGCCTCCGCCCCTATTCTTATGCTGGAAATCATCAGAACAATTATCGCAACGATATAGGGAAGCATTTGCCAGACTTCAGAAGGAATGTTAATCCACCTCTGGGCCTGCCCCAGGAAATGAAGGGATCTTACAAAGCCGAAAAGAAGTGCTGCCAGAACAATCCTTGGAGATTTCCAGGCGCCGAGAACTATAGCAGCCAGGGCCAGGAAGCCGACTCCACCGGTTATACCCAGAACATAAGCCCGGGCCCTGACCAGGGTCATATAAGAAGCGGCCAGCCCACAGAGCATTCCACTTACTATGATTACTATATACCTGATTCTTGCAACGTTTATTCCCATTGCATCTGAAGCCGCAGTTGATTCTCCCACAGCCCTAAGTTTAAGGCCAAATTTGGTCTTATTGACAATATAGTGCAGGAGAAAAGCAATCCCCACCATCAGGTAAACAAATAAATGGTGGCCAAAAAGAACCTCGCCGATAAAGGGGATCTCCCGCAGGATTGGAATACCTGCAGTTCTGAATACTCCAACATTGAAAGAGGTTGGGATTAAATAGTTGGGCCAGGCAATAAAGGTCAGCAAGCAAACCAGACCTTCTGCAAAAAAAGCAACTCCTACTCCAACAACAATCTGGGAAAGATTTAAGGTCACAACTAAAAAAGCAACAAATGCTGCCAGAAGGCCTGCGGCAAGCATGGCCATTATAGTTGCTATCCACGGATTTTGTAACCTATAGGCCATTACCCAGGAAACATAAGCTCCCAGGGAAAGGTACCCTATAATCCCCAGGTTCAGGGGGCCAGCTTTTTGGCTGAAACCTTCCCCCAGCCCAACCAGGGCAATCGGCGTTCCCAGACTAATTGTTCTTACCAATAAACTAATGAAAAGGTTAAGATCCACTGGAAGTCCCCCTCTCGGTTAGCTCCTTTTTGCCAAATAAGACCTTATCCAGAAACTTCTGGATCTTCGGCCGGAAAAGGTGCCTGGCAACCATTCCAATTATTAAAAGCCCGATTATAAAATTAACTGTATGCCCGTGTAAATCAACCACTGTTTTTAGATAGGAAGAACCAGCAATTAATATTCCAAAGAAAACCGCGGAAATTAAAGTCCCAACGGGGGTGAGCATACCCATAAGGGCGGCCCCAATCCCGATAAAGCCATAGCCGGCTTCTATTGGGAAGGCGCCATTGCGCAGACAATAATAAACACCCGAAACTTCCACTGCTCCCGCAAGTCCCGCAAACCCTCCACTTAATAAGAAAATCGTAACTATCTTCTTTTTGATGTTTATTTTGGCATACTTAGCCGCGGTCAGGTTCGCTCCGAGGACTTTTAATTTCTGTCCGTATACCGTGTAATTTAAAATAACAAATACAATCCCGACACAGAGTAGGGCCAAGTAAAGACCCTGATGGACCCGAACTGTATCATGGAGTCTATTCAACCGTGCACTATCAGGGAAAAACGCTGTGGCAACAATAATCCTGCCCGGATCTGACCAGGGCCCTGTTGCTAAATACTGGGTGAGCCAGAGGGTAATGAAATTGAGCATAAGGGTAGAAAGAATTTCATTAACCCTCATATAGGCCCTGAGGAAACCTGCAATTCCCGCATATATTCCGCCTGTGATAAAGGCTGCTATAAAAAGAAGAGGCAAATGAATTATCCGGGTCATTGGGAAAAACAGTGCAATAAAAGAAGCTCCAATTGCTCCGGCGTAAAACTGCCCCTGTCCACCAACATTCCATAAACCCGCTCTAAAAGCAATAGTAACCGAAAGCCCGATCAGGGTTATTGGGATGGCCCGAATTAAACTCTCACTAATACCTCTTGTCCGGCCCAGGGCCCCGTATATGATCAACCTGATAGCCTCTATTGGGTTAATCCCCGCTAACATAAAGAGCAGACTTGCGGCTATCATTACTATTATAATAATTATTAGTGTACTGATCAGCTCGCTTAGAAGTTTTCTGCCCATTCTACTATCACTCTCCTCCGGTCATCATATTTGTAATCTCGTCCATTTTAAAGCTTCCATCGGAGCTCTGGTAGGGAAGGACTTTTCCCCGGAAAATAACCCCAAGACTGTCGCAAACATCGAAGAGTAAGTCAAGGTCATTGGATACTAGTAAGATGGCTGTATTATTATTTTTAGCTAATTCCAGTAAATTCTTTTTAAAAAACTCGATGCTTTTTACATCCAGTCCTGTACAGGGATCAAAAATTACCAAAAGCTTTGTTTGCCTGCTTAATTCCCTGGCCAGAATTATTTTTATTCTATTTCCACCGGAGAGAGTGGATACATTTGCTTCTTTAGAAGGGACACTAATATTATACTTTTCAATTAATTCATCTGCTCTTTTATACAACTTCCGCCAGTTGACAAATACATTTCCATATTGAGACCACCCCCGTAACAGGAGGTTTTCCTTAACGGAAAGCGTTGTTGCAACACCTATATCTTTGGCCTTGGGGGGAATATAGCCCAGGTCAATTTTTTTACTCTCAATCTTGCTGGAAGTAAAGCCGGTAATGTTTATTCCCTCAAGTTCAATTTTTCCATCAGTAATCCGAATACTTTCGGGGTTAGTTCCAGTAATAACCTCCACCAGGGCATCCTGCCCATTGCCCTGGATCCCAGCAATCCCAAATATTTCGCCTTCTCTAACAGAAAAAGAAACGTCCTCCAGGACAAATTTATTTTCTTGGTTTTTCACACTTAAATTATCAACCTGCAGGATCTTTTCCGCAGAACTCAGGTCCTTTTCTTCGCCTCTTTTGTATTCTTTGAAATCTTCTCCAACCATTAATTCAATTAGCTTATCCCTTTCTATCCCATCTCCCTCAACACAGGCAACTTTTTTCCCGTTCCGCAAAACACTTATTCTATCGCCAACTTCCAGCACCTCATTCATTTTGTGAGAGATGAAAACAACAGCATGGCCCATTTTTGCCCACTCTTTTAACCTTTTTAGAAGCTGCTGTATTTGCTCACCAACCAGAATTGAAGTTGGTTCATCAAAAATCAAAATCTTTTGCCCAAGACATAATAGTTTTAATATTTCCACCAGTTGTTGCTCATGGGCGGGCAGGTCCTTTACCTTTTTATTTTTATCTATATCCACGTCATATTCCAGACAAACTCGACCAAATTCGCTTTCTATTTTACCCAGTTTTTTCTCGTTAAGCCCCAGGGCAATATTTTCCAGGACAGTTAACGAGGGAACCAGTTTAAACTGCTGATGGACCATGCCAATCCCCCCGTTTATGGCATCTGAAGGGGAAAGAAATTTAACCGGGTTTCCATTGATAAAAATTTCTCCTTCATCGGCCTGAACGAGTCCAAATAAAATCTTCATCAGGGTGCTTTTGCCGGCACCGTTTTCTCCCAGCAGGCAGTGCACCTCACCAAACCGGACATCAAAATCAATTCCGTCGTTGGCCACCACATCTCTACCGTAAACTTTCCTGATCTGTCGCATCTCAATCGCAAGAGCAGATGTAGACACTTGACCTCTCCTCCCATATTGTAAATGAAGCTTGCCTGGTAAAAAATGGTTCATAATTTTTTATAAGGGTTACTAATAAAGACAATGGGAAAATTTTGCCCACTTACCCTTTTACCTGTTTTTTATCTAATAACCATGCTTTTTCCCTCAGCCAAATCCCAAAAACAACTTAAGGAAAATTCTTGATTGGGAAAAATATTTCGTTCCCGGTTTAAAAAGGGGGAAAGGTCCTTTCGAGAGGCGACATTAATTTCAGAAGGACCTTTCCCAGTATTAAAAGGACCTACCTGTTTAAATAACTATCTCTGAGGTTCTTTCTATCTGAAGCGGGGGGAAACTGCAATTAAGTCTACAAAATCCCCAAAGAAAGGCTCGCGATAGGGCTGATCATTATCAACAGGCTGATGAGGCCAGGTTGCCGGCATAGTCCTCATAAATTTTGGGACTTCGATCTCACCCGAAGCAACCCGGGCCTGAATGGCATAAATTTCTTCAACAACATCGGCGGGAAGGAGGTCTTCTTCCAGGACAATCCCGGTATAACCAGATTCAACCCCTACAAAATAAGTTGTTCCCTGGAGGGTTCCTTCCATCATCATTTCCATAACATCAACAATGGGCATACAACTTCCCACGAAGTCAGCAACGGAAAATCCGGGGAGCTGCATTCTTGAATAGTGAGATCCAAAATAGTTTACTCCCCTGGCGTGGGCAGCTTCCCCTACACCAAGGCTTAACCAGAATTCCCAGATTGAATCAGCACCTGCATCAATCATACTCTCTGTTGCTTCTCTTTCCCCGGCGGGGTCAGTGTATGATCCGATGTAGGTATACATTATGTCAACATCGGGGTTTACATCAAAGGCACCTTTCCTGAAGCCATTCATGCCTTTAACTGTACAGGGGATTTCCAGGGCTCCCAAAACTCCAACTTTTCCTGTTTCGCTTAAAAGAGCACCAAGAGCACCAAGCAGGTAGCCGGCTTCTTCTTCAAGGTAATAAACAGAAACCAGATTATCGGGATAATCATCGCTGGCCATATGGGGGGCACAGGAAATTAAAAACCAGGAATCTGGATATGCTTTAGCAGCTTCCACGTAATCATCAAGAAATTCATAACCGTACCCAACAATTAAATCATAACCCTGATCTGCCCAGTCCTCGGCAACAGTCCTGATTTCTTCAAGGCTCAAGGCATCGGTGAAAGTAGCTTCGACATTGGGATAGTTTTCGTCAATATATTTGAAGGCTTCATAAACGTCCTGCCCCCAAGACCAGTCTGTTCTCAGGCTTGTAGTCGATACCCCAACCTTCCAGATTTTTTCTGCCTGGACTTCACCGCCTACTGCTACAATCAGGCAAAAGACTAAAAATAGGGAACCAATAGCCAGAACTATCTTTTTCATAACACAACCTCCAATTGGAATTTTTTCTAAATTTAAATTGACAGCCAGATCAAAGTCCAACACCGACAACTCAAATTAAAAGTTTTATCCCCTCCTTTAATAAAATTTTATTTTCAATTAACCAGACATTTTTTTGGGATCAGAGCTTTCAGTTATTACTAAACTACCTTTTTAAATTCCCCGCTTTAATTTGATCTTCTTAGGAAAAAACAACTTGTTCAATTTCAAAAAACTGGGAATTTTCTGTCATTTTTTGAGGTAAAGGACTTCCTTTTTGAACTAGTAGGCAAGGACTAAAAAAACCCTTTCAGTCGAGGAATAAGCTACAGTAACTATTACAAATAGAAATATTCAATTATTTTTATTTTCCCCAAACAGGTAAGGGTTCAATATATTTTTACTCAAAAAGTAAGTTTCCCAGTAATTTAGTGTTAAATAAAACTTAACTAATATTAATTATTTTTAATTTATTTCGACGATTTAACTTTTTATTCCTGCACCTTGCAAAATTTTTTTTCCATATTGGGAATAAAAAAAGAACTCCACTTTGTTTTAGGTTCTTTTTTCGGAAATTGGTATATTTTTGTAAATTAAAATCTAATATTTCCCTTTCCGAAAGGTAAACAAACCTGGAGTTCTTCCTGTAATTTTTACACAGGCTATTCAGTTTTTTCCGTAGGATAAATAGCCCCATCCTTCATTACAAAAGCACAGTCAAGTAGAGCTTCGTGGTCATTTAATAGGTCCCGTTTCCAGGCAGAAATATCAGCCAGTTTACCAGGTTCAATAGTCCCAATATCGGATCGACCGAGTATTTCTGCATTAACTGCTGTAGCAGCTTTCAAAGCTCGGAAAGGATCCATCCCACTTAAGAGCCAGGAAGAATACTCATAAGCCCCGTCATAGGGATTGTGAACTGCCACAAAATCGCTTCCGTAACCCAATTTAATCGCGCTGTTAATTATTGTTTCTCTCCCTGCTTTAAGCCTTTTTTCATATTCCTTTAGCTTGGCCTGGAACTCGGGTGATTTCTTGGCCAGGTTCTCTTCATCAAACCTGATTATTTCATCGTAAGGACAGAATGTAGGAACCAGGTAAACGCCTTTCTCTTCCATTAACCTTGCTACCTCTTCATTGATCAGGGCACCGTGTTCCATGCAGTCTATGCCCATCTCGATTAATTTTTTCATCAGGTCTGCCCCGTAAACATGGGCGGTGACCTTTTTATTTAACTGATGGGCAGTTTCAATAATGGCCAGCATTTCTTCGTCGCTAAGCTGTTGATCATCCGGGGAATCGTTGGGAGTTGAAAATCCTCCCGTGGCCATAATTTTAATGAAATCTGCTCCATACTTGACCTGTTCCCGAACGGAATCCCGGAAAAAATCCACCCCACTACCCTGGCAGGGAAACATTTCGTAAAAAGCTTTGGACAAAGGGGGGTTAGAAGCCAGGACCTGACTGTCATCGCCATGGCTACCCACAGAAGCATGGTAGTAGGGGAGAACCACAAGCCTGGAACCTTCAAAATAACCGGCATCAATTAATTTTTTGGCGCTAAGGCCTCCGTAAGCATCAAAAGTTGCACTCCCCGTATGGCGGACCGTTGTAAAACCACGGTACAGGGATTTTCGGGCATTGTACAAAAAAGCCATGGCCTTCCAGGAAGGTGAACCATAAAGAGATTCCTCGGTCCTCTTCCTCCAGTCAAAGTGCTGGAAGTGCACGTGGGCATCAATCAGGCCGGGAGTAACAGTGGCTTCTGAAAGATCAATAATTTCAGTTTCAGGGGGAAATTCAAGGTTCCTACCCACCTCTGCAATCTTATTTCCCTCCACCAATATTTCCATATTCTCCTGGAATTCTTCCTTTATCCCGTCAAACAGTTTTCCGCATTT